>NZ_JBGUAU010000010.1:0-193457 GCF_041820985.1 Evansella sp. AB-rgal1 | reverse complement strand
AATAGAGAAAACCAAACAAAAAAAGATGATGTCACCAAAAGCATATGCATTTGGGACACCACCTCTCATAGAAGGAGTGAAAAAACCACGAAAGTTGGTCATCGACCGCCATTGTCTATGGTTGGTGATTGGTTAAGGGTAACAGAGTAAGAAGACAGAGGTCATTGGTTTGCCATTGCCATCACTATATCCGAGTACATAAAATGTACACCAATTGCTCCTTCTATGCTCTGAAGAGGAGTCTCACCTCTTCAGAGTAGTAAAAACTATCAATGAAAGTTCGATCTATACCACCGAAGAGGTAGTCTTCCGCCTTCAGAGAATTACTTAAAAATATTTTTCAACATCAAATTCAAGTTCAATGGAATAGTTCTTGGCATTGATTAAATTGGAAACTCGATTAGCAAGGCGTTCTGTTTCTACAGCTCTTTGGCGATATTCCTCAGGTTCAAAAAGAGCCACTCGCACCATTGTAGTAGCTTCTCCATAATAAAGATGTTCTTCCTTTTCCAATAGTGACAATTCTTTCTCTTTCTTTGCTTTCGCTCGAAGTTGGGTTGCTAGTTCGATAGCTTCCACAATGGTCAGCGCATCGTTCCTATAGGTAATAGTGTTTTCAATGTTAGCTTTATACACAAGCTTATCCAATAAGCGGAAATCTGCTCTGATTTCCTCTATATCCTGTTCTACCTTTGCGAGGGTTCTGTTCTGTTTTGGTAGTTCGCTGCCGCTTTCAATTTGGACAAAACCAACTCGCAGCATTTCATCCTCCAACTCATGAATTCTTTTTGACAACACGCTCTTCAACTTTACAGCTTCGGCAAGCGTTATATTAGCCATCTCACTCAAGCTCCTTCACCAACTATTTTTTTTCAGATTACCACGAGCCAGAAAAACAAGCAATCTATTTTTGTACAGTAACAAAAGCGCCTCCCCCAGTGAGATGATTCCTCATAGTAACTGAGAACAGACGCTTTGATTATATTGGCTCTGATAAACGTTGTTGTAGATTTTTACTCCAGGTTGCTCGCTGTGCACATAACATTTTTGAATTGGCTTTCCAGAAGAGACACCGCACAGAGATAAATACGTTAGGATCTTTCAAGGTCTCGCGTCTTCAAAAAATCATTATTGTCCTATAAAGTAGCGATTATATTATATGTTAAGGGTCAAACTCTGGTTCACCGCGATGGCTTCACGCTTGCCATAACCCTCGACTTCCCTACATCAATCTCTATTCTTTATCTTATGATAAGATTCATTAATCTCTGGTACATTCATCCACCAAATATCACCGGCACCTGGCGTATTGGATCCCGCTGTGGTTGGTAACAAAGGCACTAATAACAAAACGATAGCTACGAGTGAGAAAAAAATAATTTTTTTCTTCAATCAAAATCCCTCCTAAAAAGGTAGTGTGAAGAAGGTTCCGCTGAAGAAAACCCACGCCGCAAGCAATGTAAGTAGAATATTAAAGACTTGTCCCACAATATATAGAATAATTGGTTTCCCACCACGAACGCCTTTTGCAAGTTCTTTAAAGTTGGATTCCAAGCCAATACTTACAAACGCCAGGGTGAAAAATAAGTTTCGGTACCCATCAACAACTGGTAATGCAGCTTCCACCGTTTGATCAGGTAACAAAAACGAGAATAATAGGGAAGCCCCGATGAATCCTAGAATAAACTTAGGCATACGAACCCAGATTTCTTTCACTTTGACTTTCTTTTTCTCAGCACCTTCTGACTTGCTGCCATTGGAACGAGATACGAAGAAAATAGCAATGGCTACTGCAACGAATCCAATAAGTATGTTTTGTACCATCTTGATCACGGATGCTACTTCCATAGCGTTTTCCCCAAGCATGGATCCAGCAGCTACTACAGCTCCCGTAGCATCAATCGTACCACCCAACCAAGCTCCACCAACAATTGGGTCCATCCCGAACAGAGATACTAATGCAGGCATCCCTAACATCATTAGAATCGTAAATATAAGAGTAATAGAAATAGCCAGTGTTATCTCTTCTTTCTTCGCTTTCGCTGCAGTTCCTGATGCGATTGCGGCAGATACACCACATACAGCAGTAGCAGAAGAGATGGTAACAGCTAATTCTCTTTGATCATTCATTTTTAATACTCGTTGGGAAAAAATATACATGACGATGATAACAATTGGTGTAACGACCCAAGCAACACCAACACCCAATAATCCTAGAGCAAGCATGCGATCAAACAAGATCGATGCACCTAACAATACAAGCCCTGTTTTTATATAAAGCTCTGTTTTTAATGCGCTCTTCAAAAATTCAGGAATCTTAAATACATTACTGATTACTAAACCAATAACTAAAGCCCAGATCACATCGTTAAAACCATAATGACGTAAAGGACCATATTGACCTACAACATAAGCAACAATGGTGATAAGAAACAATGCTGGAAAAGCGAGTAAAAAGCTCTTATGCTCTTTTTTGTGAACAAATCGAATCGACAACCAAAATACCACGAGAGCGATGAGTCCAGTCAAGAGTATTCCTGGGATCAGGTCAATAGGGATGGAATGAAAAATACTTTCATTACTCTCCGTTCCCCAACGTTTAGGCAAAGTGGCGGATGGAAAAGAAAGAAAGATAATAAGTGCAATGATTCCCATGCCAAGCCATACAGCCCACCAGTCTTCTGTATTTAAAGCATGCTTTTTTTTCGGAGGTGATAGCTCCTCCGTACTAGATGAGGTTTGTTCTTTCATAATAGATGTATCTCCTTCCAGCTAATAAGTTTTTGTTTGTTTTATGAAAAGCCCATCGGTTGTCCGCTAGACTTACTGTCATTAGATCTTCAGTTCAAGATATTTTTTAACTCAACATCTATCCTGTGTAATTTATGATCAGGAATCGTAATGGTGTATGCCCCATTGATCTAGAAGTTTAATTGATCTCATCCAAATACACCCCGTCAACTTTTACCATTACGGACACCATAATGCCATAAGTCAGATCTAAAAATGACACCTTAAACATAATAAAACACATACGTTAACTCGGGATTAAAAGTCTGAGTGTTTAAATATTAATATGTATTTAACATAATACATATAGTAATCCTACAAATCATACCTGTCAAGTAGAAATTATAGGTAGTAAAAGTTCGTCATCTTAACGTTTGAGGTTAATTAGCAATACAAATAACTATATAAAAAAATGATCAGATTGAGTCTGATCATTTTTGCTCATAAATCACAGTTTCTTAATCAAATAGTTTACTGTTAGATAATAGTCTATCAATACATGGAATTAGTATCCATATGAGTGTTTTTTTTATTCCCTATCAAGTGTTTTCTCCCTCTATTTTTTGTTAACCTGCTCTTTACTTCAATAAGAGAAAGGCGATAGCCTCTATTCAGCTATCGGCGAGCCTTTAGTTGAATAGGGAATTTGGTCTTGCAACAAATTTCATATGGAGCTTTAATTAACAAACTTTGATTGCCAAGTTAGTTGTAAATAACTAATTATCGAGTTGAGCCTAAAAATTCTTCCTGTTTATTATTCAACTTCTTTACCCATTCACTATCATTCCAAATATTAGGGTTGTCAATTGTTAGATTTTCACCACGCACCAAGAAATCGTAACTATCTTTTGCACCAGTAAACCAATCAGCAATGACTAACTTGCCGTTTATATTGCGTACAAGAAATTCAGTGACTTCACCATAACCACCTACATCTTTATTAATTTCCACAGATAACTTTAAATAGAGAAAACCTCCATCCACATCCTCAGTATAGTCCACTTCCCAAGCCCCTATTTCAATATTTTGGACATTATCATTAAATTTTCCTTTTACATTATGTTGGGATTGAATTTTCTTTTTCGTATACTGTTTAAGATTATCGTTGTTGATAGATGTATCCAATTCAATTTCCAATCCGTTCCAGACGGCTTTATAATAGTCATTAAGCACTCTCACACACATTTCATAAGCCATTTCAAAATCTAGCTCAGAAACTTCACCTTCATTTTCAGCTAAATATTCAGGATGATTTTGTAAAACATTCCGTTCAGCGCTTGCCGTAAACTCTGTGTTTATAGCACTATCTATGGTAATATCTCCTGAGACCAAAGGTGTATTATTTTCGTACTCATTAGCAGTATCCTTGACACAGGAACTCAGGGTAAATAAGACTACTAACAATAAAAGCAAATTTCATTGTAGCCCCTCCAATTTAAAATATGAATTTCAAAGTCTACTCATTTAATGTTTAGACGACGTTAATGTAAATTTCGTTACAAAAAGACTTAGCTTGGCCTATTCTCCTCGTTTGTTCAGTATTAACTGCGATAGCTTCTTGTATTATTGCTCATGCTATTTACTATGCTTATTAGTGTGTTAATTCTACTGCAAAAACCTTTAAAAATACATTAAAACCCTCGATATATCAACGAAAAAATGAGATGCGAATTAGAGTACTAATTGCATCTCGGAAATGCGTGTTATTTCGTATTTATCCCTCTCATCCGAACGGGTTAATACAATGTCATTAGGGGGTTCTTTCGTTCTACTTTAAGAAGTTTAACTTCCCTAAAGGGTTAAAGTATAAGGAAAACCAAGGCTTTCGCCATTAAGAACTTGCGATAATCCAAGTTTATCTAATCTCTATTTTTAATGGATCTAACTTAACAACCTCACCGTTCCGATAATCTGTCGGATAAAGTGTTAAATATTTTGTACTGCTTTCTATACCTGTAAGGAAAACAGCGCGCTCCTCATCGTAACTTCTGATAGAATCCGATGATAAATCATTTCCCTTATTATCAAGAATAGTAAGCTTTAAAACATCAACTGGGATATCTGTCTCATAATTGATTGCCATATTCGTTTCTCCAATGATGATATCGGTTAACGTAAACGAGAATGTATCGTTTTTCGTAGTATATTCCTTCCCTAGTGTTCTCATCTTAGGGGGGATTTGTTCAATGGGAATCTGAAATACCCATTCCCCTTCTATCCCGCCAATGTTCGAAAATATAAGAGGGAGAGAGAAATCTTTAGGAAGCTCCTTATCTGGATACTCCAATTCTATTGCACCAATATAATCGTTACCATCCAATTGAAGAGGATAAAAAGCTCCACCCCAAGACACCTTAACTGTGCCATCTTCATAGCCATTTTCATATAAGTAATATTCATAATTACTTAAGTTCTCATCATCTATTTCTATGTTAAGCTCGTTACCACTAGCTCGGAATGTAACTCCAAAGAAAATGCCATCGTAATATACACTTGTTACGGTGACATCTACACCGTTATCAGTAACAGTTTGATTCAATTCTGTTACTAAATCTTTCTTTTCTAATTCTTCCCCCATACTACGATGAAAGTTTTCATAAAAGGACCCTATGATAGGAACACTTGCTAAAACAGACGTAACTGGAGAAAAAACAAAGCCTGAAGATAAGATTATCATTACAGCTGCTGATAATAGTGATAAGGAATACTTTGTTTTCTTTTTATTCTTCTTTTGCTTTCTTCCAATCTCGATCCCTTTGTCGATAACAGAAAACAATTCCTCTTTTGGTACTTCAATTTCTTCCACCTTTCTTTTAAACCAATCTTTGTTCATAATGAGATTCTCCTTCCAATATCTTTTTCAACTCCATTTTTGCCCGACGGAGGTAGGTCTTCACTGTTCCTTCTGGTTTATCCATCATTACCGATATCTTATGTATTGGTAAATCGTGATAATAAAATAAAATAATGGCAGTCTGATATTTCACATCTAAGTTGGATAACGCATCAACAAGGTCAATGTTTTGAGTTACTTCTGGAATTTTTTGTTCTAGTAAATTTTCCAGTGTTTCATTATCTAGAACCTTCCACTTCTTCTGCTGTTCGAGTGTTCGAAAAGCGGTACGAATTAAAATTTTCATAAGCCAAGTACTAAAATACTCTGGTTTCTTTAAATGATGGATCGAATGATACGCTTTTAAGACGGTCTCTTGAACAATATCTAGTGCATCATCTTTATTTCTAACATAGAGAAAAGCTGTTCTATACATTTTATTGCTTTCTTGTTTTATGAGAAATTCAAATGCGGCTTCATCACCTTTTATGGCATTTAGAACCATAGTAATCTCCATCTCCATCTCTCCTTTCATCTATTAGAGCAGAACAAACTATAGAAAAGTTTCAATACAACGCAAATAATTTATTTAGAAGCATTTCTGTTTTTGATGGTAAGCAAGGAACTTTTTTTTGAAAACTACTACTTTACTTTTTCTGCAAAAATAATTATATACGAGAAAGAGAGAGTTTGGTTGCTATATATTATATAGTACCTTTCCCAACCCTCGTGGCTTTGCATTTTGGGTATTGAATTGTTGAGCTGTCCAATCCATTTTCGTCTGTTTATCGAGGGGAGTTTTGGAAAACACCCCATGATAGACAGACTAATTTTAAAAAAACTTGTGCATCGTCAAATCTTCTCATCACGAATTACCACCTTTCTATGATAAAATATGGATGTTCTTAAACAATGAAAAAGTAGTTACTACCCATGGACGCTTAGTCTTAACGGTTTATCCGGAAGTAACTTGAATACAAAAGGAGATTATGAAGATGACTGGTTTTACATTAGAGCATCAAAGCATAGATAATGCACTATTGCCGCCGTTTTCTCTTACAGTAAATGAATCGCAAACCTTTGCCATATATAGTGACCCTGATCTGCAAGCTGCATTAGTACATACCCTTCGAAGCAACAAAGACTTAGCCATATGTGATCGGGAAGAAGGGTTGTATGATCGCTTAACAATAGAAGATAACATCATTTTTTATCATAAATGGTTCGGTTGCAGAACGCCTATCCCAGAAATTGTAGTTCTCTTTGAACTGCAGACATGTGTGAAAAAGAAGTTGACAAAGTGCTCCCACAACGAAATTCAGCGGCTATATTATGCTAAGTATTTTATGATGGGAATAACTCCAATGGTTTTCCAAGAGCCAATTCACGGGGTAGATGTGAAAACAATACATACTTTTATGAATATGCTTAAAAGACTTAACAATAAGGTTCCGACCCTAATATTAGTTTCCAATATGGAGCACGCTCTGTTATTAGGGGATGTAACTTATAAGCTAAATGATAAAGGGCTTCATGAACTAGAGGTGGACAACGAGGTTGGAGAGGATTCCATTGAGGAGACAAATTCTGTACCGATTACAGCTAAGTTGTTCAAAATACCGGCAAAAGTGGATGACAAAGTGATTCTCATCGATCCCCTAGAAATTGATTACATAGAAAGCCAGGATGGGAAAGCAATGATTGTAATTAATGATGAGTCCTTTCCTATGGATGCAACACTCAACGAAATGGAAAAGAAATTAGTGATCTACGGATTTTATCGGTGCCACCGATCTTATATTGTAAATTTGCAAAAGGTACGAGAAATTATTACGTGGTCCAAAAACACGTACTCGCTTCGAATGGATAATCGGGTTCAATCTACGATTCCGTTATCACGGACAAAAATTCAAGAAATCCAGGAAATGTTTCAACTAAAATAAGTACTGTTCAATCAAGAACAGTAACATTTCACCTTTTCGTGGTGTTCCTTTTATCTGAAATTACGTACATTTTGACCTGCTTTGGAAACAATTCACCTTGATATGACTGCATTCACAGGATACACCGCTTATGATGAATGTAACATATCGAAGGAGGTATTCAACTTGGAAAATATAATCGAAGTAAGTGGATTAAAGAAAGTATTTGGTCAACAAACCGTCATTAACGACATCAGTTTCTCTGTGAAAAAAGGAGAGATATTTGGTTTACTTGGGCCAAGTGGATCTGGAAAAACAACGACGATAAAAATCTTAACGGGAGAGTTAACTCAAACAGCAGGGAATGTAACAGTACTAGATTTTTCCTCAAAAAAGTTTGGCACTTCTCAGTTCCGATCAAGTATTGGGATTTTGTCCGACAACAGTTCATTATACGAGCGGTTAACGGTATATGATAATCTGAAGTTGTTTTGTAAATTGTATAATACTCCTCTTGACCAAATTGATGTCATACTCAAAGATGTGAAGATGGAGAACGAGCGGACGAAAATAGTGTCCAAATTATCGAAAGGAATGAAGCAACGTATTCTCTTAGCAAAAGCGCTCATTCATAAGCCGGAGCTAATTTTTTTGGATGAGCCAACTTCTGCTTTGGATCCAGCAAGTACAGCGCATATACACCGTGGACTTCAGAAGCTAAATGAAGGTGGAACGACGATATTTTTGACCACACATAATATGGATGAAGCGACGTTATTATGTCATCGTGTGGCTTTTTTAGACAAAGGAGAACTTCAGGAACTAGACAATCCTGATAAACTTCGTTATAAATACTCGACACACGCCTTTCATGTGGAAACTTTTGATGGGAAAAAGTTAGTGATAGATAATGAAGCGAAGAATGCTGATAGAATAAGAGAATTGATCGCAAGCGGTCAAGTAAAGTCCATGCATACGGACAATCCCACACTTGGTCAAGTGTTTTTAAAAGTGACTGGAAAGGAGCTAGTATAATGAATACACAACGTATATTGGCGATATTTGAAAAGGATATAAAAGATTTTATGAAAAATATGATGCTACTTATGATGCCGATTGTCCCTATTGTA
Source organism: Evansella sp. AB-rgal1 (assembly GCF_041820985.1). NCBI lineage: Bacteria > Bacillati > Bacillota > Bacilli > Caryophanales > Bacillaceae > Evansella > Evansella sp. AB-rgal1. The sequence goes on along the minus strand of NZ_JBGUAU010000010.1, from coordinate 184,782 downwards.
CTTGCCGTTTTTTACAGTCGCATAGGGGACGGAGAAGCAATTCCTCTCATCATGATCTATATCATTATTGGTGTCACTTTTTCAGCTGTAACAACCAGTTCTATGATGACTATGATGGCAGAAGAAAATGAAAAGAAAACATTGCGGGGACTCATGCTGTCACCAGCTTCTTTTATGGACATCATTATTGGTAAGAGTTTAGTTATAGGATTAATGACGCTGTTATCATTCATCATTTCGTTAGTTATTATTGGGATAGAACCGATCTTGAATCTCCGTTCTGTGATTGGGATATTTCTAGTATTTCTTTTCTTTTTATTCATTGGAATCGGTATAGGATTATTCTCAAAGTCTATTGCTGTGACTTCAGCTTATCTCATGCCCGTCATGTTCGTATTCGGATTTACACCAATGATAGAGTTCTTTGGATTAGGTGAAGATAGTTTGGCAATGACAATAGCAAACTTTTTCCCTATCATGCAATTAATGGCCATTCATGATACTACTAGCTGGCTTCCTTTGGCAGTTATTTTAGTCTGGGTGCTGACTACTGGACTGTTCATGTATTTCTGTTTTAAAAAGTTAATGAAGGATGATTAGTTGTTCTAAAAATGGGGTTTGAAAAGTATTATGAATCGATAAGCTGCCGACATTTTCTGGCAGCTTTTTTGTTAGGAGGAAGCAGCGGGTGAATCCAAGGGCAGTTTGAATTCCCGAATGAACGTGAGGGAGGAAGTAACGGGATACCCTTCTGTCTGGTTCCAACGGATTAGATGCAGATGTGCTAAACAACTGACGCAGCCTGCTGAGGTGGAAGAGCTAAGACAACTAACACCACGGTAAAAAGACATATCAGGACTTGTAGCTCAAGGGCTTTCTATAGAGAAATTGCGGAGCAGCTATATATTAGTGAATGAACAGTTCGAAACACCCTTTATGTTACCTTAGAAAAACTTCAGCTTCGAGTTTGACCCCAGCTAGCAATCTATTATTTCAAAAAGGGGTAGAAGTCGATATAACAGGCTGTTCATTTCCCTTTGGAACGAAATGTCGAGTTGATTTAGATAAATCCGAGCAGGAAACGGATGAGATGTTGGACATAAGTACCAGACCTCTACTACAGTCTGTTTTACTGTTGAGAGACTCTGGTACTTTTTTCATTCATTCTGATATTACTATTATCTGAAAAAAATAAACGTAGAAAATGATGATTTACTAATAATCAAAGAAGAAATTTACTCGGAAAGTGAAAAAAGTCTGTTAGAAATTCTACCGTATTTTTTTCTGAGGTAGTAGATTCTTGAAAAAAGCTTCTGATTCGTAGGTCTTTAGGACTGCTCCAATGTGAGTGCTTTGCTATTTTGAGTAATCAACCACAACTTTTTACCTTTAATATATATGTATAAATTGAAAGGAAATTTAAAAATATGATAAGTGTTTATCACTTGGAATTTATCTTAATTGGAAGAAGGATATTATAATTGTAAACAAAAATATCGAATTTACATGCTATTGCCTACTCATGTATACCTAATCAAAATTAGTGTTCTTTTGAAAACATACATTATAGATACTTGTATTTGTAAAGAAGGGAATTTACATTTTGTACCTATATTATCCAAAAGGTACACTTGATATGTTACTAGTTTTTGAAGTTTGTAAATGAAGGTCTTACTAACAAAAAGAGAAGAAGTAATATCACGAAAAGTGAAAGTAGTAGGGGATAAAAAGTAAGTAATAAAGTTATATTGTTATAAGTGTTATGCAAATAAAAGAGTAGAAATGTTCCCAAATAGGCTCAAAATGAATTGTAAATCCTATATTAAAAAAGATGAGTATAAGGATTCAATTTATATGAAAATAAGAAAAATCAGTTTTCAAATGTGCTAATATGAGAAATATCAAATTACCAGTATATGTTGCTTTATAACATACTTTGTATTCTTTTGTTATTTTTTATGAAGGAGTGAAGATAATTGGAATGTTCTAAGAGGGTTGTAATCACTGGTGTGGGAATTATATGCGCCTTAGGTCATAATCGCTTCGAAGTATTTGAAAACATGAAACAAAACAAAACTTCCATAGGAAACATGACTAGGTTTTCAACGGAAAAATTTATAAGTCAAATGGGAGCAGAAGTGAAAGAGTTCGTTCCAGATACACACTTTTCAAAAAATGAACAAGAAAAATATGATCTTACTGCTCAATATGGAATTGTGGCAATAAACGAAGCGTTAGAAGATAGTAAGTGGAATCACCTAACTAAGAGAGAGAACGTCAAAATAGGACTAGCTTATGGAACTTGTAATGGAGGTATTAACTCTCTTGAAGCTAGTGAAAATTTAGACAATGTTAGTCCATCTAATTTAAGAAAGTATCCTTTCTTCCAACAAGCAGATACCATTGCTAACCACTTTACTTTAAACGGTCCTGTAAACACTATGAATACAGCATGTGCAGCTAGTGGAAATGCGATTGGTTATGCCTACGATTTGTTAAAAGATGGGTATTGTGATGTGATGATTGCTGGCGGTTCTGATACAATGTCACTTTCCGTCTATGCAGGTTTCAATACGCTACAAGCACTTAATTCAAAACCGTGTTCTCCCTATAATACAGAATTCGGTTTAAGTTTAGGTGAAGGTGCTGCGTTTGTAATTATGGAGACATTAGAAAGTGCTCAAAAAAGAGGATGCACTGTTTACGCAGAAGTATGTGGATATGGTTTAAGTAACGATGCACATCATGAGACTGCCCCTGATCCGAAAGGGAAAGGGATTCAACGAGCTATTGAAATGGCGCTAAAGAGTTCAAGTGTTCCAAAAGAGAAGATAGGATACATTAACACACATGGAACAGGAACCCCTGCGAATGATCCAGCAGAAATAAATGGTATAAGAGGAGTGTTTGGAGTTGATCTATTTTCAAAGATTCCTATAAGCTCTAGTAAATCTTATTTTGGTCATAATCTAGGAGCGGCTGCATCCATTGAATATGTTACAACACTACTAGCCTTGCAAAAGGATTTGTTACCTGCGACACTTCATTTTGAAAAGGCTCGTGAAGGGTGCGAGGATATAAACCTAGTTGCAAATGAAATGAGAGTAGGAAAACCAGAATATTTCTTATGTAACAATTCAGCTTTTGGTGGACACAATTGCAGTATTGTCTCCCGCACAATGTCAGCAGAAGAAGTAACACCAACAGAAACACAAACAGAAAATAATCAGCGGGTTGTTATCGTTGGTATGGGTATTGTTCATCGAGATAAGTATAAAAGTGGTAGTATCGTTGATTGGTTTAGTGACATAACTCTACCTAGCGAAGAAAGCTTTTCCTTAAAAGCTTATAACAAGAATCTTTATAAACGACGTATGAATTCATTAACCCAATTTAGCATCGGAGCAATAGATTTAGCATTGAAGGATGCGGAATTAGAGATTACTAATGAAAATGAAAGTGATATTGGTTTAGTTTATGGAACTGCTCGTGGAAGCTTACAAAGTGCAACAAAATATTTACAAACAATATTTGATAAAGGACCTGAATTTGCAAGTGGCATTTACTTTCCTGACATGGTCCTTAACTCCACAGCTGGTAAAGTTTCCAAAGTATTAGGAATTAAAGGTTATAGTAGTTCACAAAGTGCAGGTGGAAACGATGGACTGTTGAGCACTTTAAATGCTTTCCAAGTAATTAAGAATAATATCCAACCGTACTGTATTACAGCTGCTGGAGATGAATGCTCTGAATTATCCTCTGAAATTGATAAGGCCTATGGTTTACATACAAGTTCATTTACAGCTACAGAGGGTGCATCTTCCTTAATTCTAACAAGCTATCAACAAGCAACTCAGCAGAAAAAGAAAATGTATGCTGAAATACTAGGTATTGGTGTTAGTTTCTCTGAGCATTTCAATCAATCATATATAACTGCTATGGAACAAGCGCTACAAAATGCAAAGATTGATAAAGAAGAGCTAGATTTTATCTTTTACAATTCTATCGGATTACAGTCCTTTGATGAAAAGTCAGTAATAGCCGAATTTATAAATGATAAAAATATCCCTATACAGTGCTTTAATGATAAATTAGGCTACGCACAATCATTTAGTTGCCTCAATCATGTTTATATAGCAGTGGATGCTATATATTATAGCAATCACTACTTGAAAAATCAAGTGGATGAGGTAGCTGTAATAACGGACTCCTTTGAAGGCTATTACAATAATAACCAACTCAAAAAAGGTATGGTCATTAGTTCTTCAATTAATGGGAACAGTACAGCAATTATACTGAGTTCTATTAATTAAGATAGAAGTTTAATAGACAAAATGAAATTAAGGAGAGGATAAAAATGAGTATCGAAGAAATTAAGCAAATTATTAAGCAAAACATTTTAATTGATCGTTTGGAGCTAGAGGATATAACAGCAGAAGAAATTGACGATAATGAACCACTATTCCTTGAAGGCTTAGGTCTAGATTCAGTAGAAGCATTGGATATTGTTTCTGGTCTTGAAGAAGAATTCGAAATAAAAGTACAAGGAATGCCAGAAGAGGAAATAAGAGAGAATTTTTACTCAGTAGAGACTTTATCCAATTTCGTAATGTCTAGGATAAAAGAAAAACAGCTCTCTTAACAGAAAAAATAAGTCTGAAGTCGTCTATGGCTTCAGACTTAATAACAATGTGGAGGAACATGTATGAAGAAGGAAGTTATTATTATTGGCTCAGGATTAGGGGGGCTTGTATCTGCTGCCAGTTTAGCTAAACAAGGGAAAAAGGTTACTGTTCTAGAGCAACATTATCAACAAGGTGGCTACGCTACTTCGTTTCGACGTAAGAAGCTAGAGTTTGAAGTTTCCTTACATCTAATGGGTGACTTAGGGGAAGGCGGAGGACTAAAGAAGATTCTCGATGAATTAGGGGTGCTACAAAAAGTAAGCTTTTATAAAGTGGACTCTCTATATAAGGCAGTTTTTCCAGACAAAAGTATCGTTGCACTAAGTGGTAACTATAAAGATTACGCTCAAAGCTTACTATCCATGTTTCCTCATGAAAAAAACGGGATTGAAGAAATAATTGCAACGTTCCTCCAAATTAGAAATGAAATACAGAGTATAACAGAAAAAAGAAATAGTGGAGAACATATTGATTTTATCAATGAAGCACCTACAGTGTTTGCATATCAAAATGAAACATTACATTCCATGTTATCAAAGTTTATTAATTCAAAAGAACTAATCTCTGTTTTCTCTCAATATTGGATGTACTTTGGATTACCTCCATCTCAAATGGCGGCAGTATTTTATGCGTATGTCTGGACAGAATACCATGTTTTCGGAGGTTATTATCCCGAAAGTCGTTCTCAGTCAATTAGTGATGCTTTAAAAGAAATAATCGTAGAGAACGGCGGAGAAGTTTTATTACGAAAAAAAGTAATGAAAATTCTTCATGAAGAAGGAAAAGTTTTTGGGGTAGAAACGGCCAGAGGTGAACGATTTTTCTCAGACTATATCATTTCCAATGCCAATCCACACCATACATTTCATGAGTTGGTAGGAGGCTATGAATATTTACCGAAGCGTTACGCAACGAAAGTGAAGAATCAGGTTCCGAGTCTTTCTTGTGTTCAAGCTTATGTTTACTTAGATATAGATTTGCCAAAACAATACAATGAATCAAACCATGAAATATTTGTAAACGAACACTACGATACAGAAAAAGCATATGAAGATGTACTCAATAACTCTCCTAAAACAGCTCCATTTTGTATTACTATCTATGAAAATATCAATAAAGAATATCACGAGATTGGAAAAACAACACTTTCCTTATTTCAGTTGAGTAGCTATGAACAATGGAAAAATCTAGACAAAAACGTGTATGTAGCAAAAAAACAGGAATTAATTGAAATACTACTTACTCGTCTTGATGAGCAATATCCTGGTACGAAGGAACATGTGGAATATGTTGAGCTATCAACTCCGTTTACGAACGAGCGCTATACGAAAAATACAAATGGTGCTATATATGGTGCAGCTCAAACAGTTTCTCAATCACTTCATCGTAGATTACCACAACAAACACCAATAACAGGACTCTACTTAGCTGGTGCATGGACACAGCCAGGTGGAGGATATAGTGGAAGCATCTGGAGTGGTTATAACCTTGCAAATAGTATTTTGTTAGAAGAGAGGAAGAGATTGGCAAATGTTACTAATGAATAAGGTCGCAATCATTACTGGTGCTACCCGAGGTATCGGAAAAGCTATTTTACATCGTTTTGTAGAAGAAGGGGCAATTGTCATTGGGGTTTTCAGTAGTAGTGTTGCGTTAGCAGAAGAGATTGAACAGGAGTATTCGAAACGAGATAACCCAGTGATATTAAAGCAAGGATCTGTTACTGACAAACTATTCATTCAAGATTTACTCGCTTCCACTGTAGCAACCTATGGGAAAATTGACATTCTTGTAAATAATGCTGGAATTACTAGAGATAATATTATTTTTAATATGCCAGAGAAGGATTGGCAGGATGTCTTTCACACGAATTTTCGTGGAACATATAACAGCATAATGGAAACTTTACCTTTTATGTTGAAAGAAGGAAAGGGAAGCATTATAAATGTTGCATCTGTTACAGGAGTCTTAGGAAGAGAGGCACAAAGTAATTATGGAGCTACGAAAGGTGCAATGATGGGCTTGACAAGATTGTTATCACGAAAGTATTCCTCTAGTGGAGTAAAGCTAAATTGTGTAGCACCTGGAATGATAGATACAGAAATGATCAAACATGTACCTGTTGATAAATTACATAATTTTCTCCAATTCACCAATATAAAACGACTTGGTAAAGTTGATGAAATTGCAAACTCTGTCTTATTTCTAGCTAGTGATCTATCAGATTATGTTACAGATACTGTTCTTAAAGTAGACGGAGGATTCATGAGATAGGAGATTAATAATGAAGAAAAATATAGTAGTAACGAACGGTAATCAAGAATTCAATCAGGAAATTTCTACTTATCTATTAAAAAAAGGTCACTCTGTTACTCTCTTCTTTGAAGATGATGAAGCAGAATGGAATTACTTGAAAAAGATAGAGGAAATAGAGAAACCAAGTTATAAAGGATTCTTCATGAAGGAAGTAACGGAAGTAAAGCTTCAACATGCTCTCGAAGACATTGTCTCTCACTCTGGAACAATCGATATCCTGTTACATGGAAATGAAATGGTCAATGAGGAAGAGTTGCTGCTGAAGGATGTGGAACATTTTGATACTTACATAACAAAGCAATTTCATCAAATGTATCTTTTAAACAAATTGGTAAGTTCGTTGATGGTGAAGAAAAAGAAAGGGTCTATTATTTTTCCCATTTTATATGATGCTTTATATTTTGCTGGCTACCCTAGTTCCCCTATTTTGAATCAAGGGAAAATTTCGATGATGAAATGCCTTTCTCGTGAATTAAGCGCTTTTCGACTAAGTGTAAATGTCATGACATTCGGTTACTACAATAGCGCATTCGATAAGGAAGAGAAAAAGAATATGAAAAAGAAGTTAGAGATATATGGGTTAAAGCCAAAATTACCAGAATTAAACGAATTAATTTCTGCTTTAGACATTCTTATTGATCCTCCAAGCTCTGCAATAAGTGGACAAGACTTTCATATTGGAGTAGGTATTGAAACAGGCTTATAGAACGGAGTGATAACAGATGAATAATAGTAAGTTTATTGGGTTTGGTACCTTTTTACCAGGTGAACCTATTACAAACAGTGTAATGGAGGAAATATTTCGAATTCGAAAAGACTGGATTGAAGAAATGATTGGCACAAAAACCAGATATTTTGCAACAGATTTTTATGAGAAAGAAATTCGCTATTCTTTAACGGATATTTGTAAAAATGCTGCCCAAATCGCTATAGAAGATGCTGGAATACAAGCGGAGGAAATTGATCTCATTGTCATGTCGACTGCAACGCCAGATCATATAATGCCAGCAACAGTGAACCTCGTAGCAAATGAGTTAGGCTTAAACAATATTCCAACTTATCAAGTACAGTCTGGTTGCTCAGGAGCATTGCAAGGTTTGGAAGTAGCATATCAATTTCTTGCGTCAGGAAAATACCATAATGCATTAGTTATTGGTGGAGATGTTTGTAATAAATATCTAGACCTTGACAGAGACTTTACGAAATTACGAGCTCATGAACTCATTAATTATGCCCTTTTTGGTGATGGAGCAGGGGCTGCAGTTCTATCTACTTCGACTGAGAAAGAAGGAATAAAAATAGAAAACATCATTAATCGATTTGAAGGTCTTGATCGTATACCAGGGCAAATCATGAATTGGTTCGGTGTTATTCCAGAGAAAAGTCATGATATGAATCCGAGAGAGAGAAGGAAGAATTTCCAGTCCGCAAAAGAAGATTATAAAGCGATTGAGCAAAATGTTCCTGTTATGGCCGAACAAGTTTTGAACGAGTTGTTAGAAAAGGGAGAAAGATATAGAGAGGATATTGATTTCTATCTACCACCACAGCTAGGTGGAAATATGACAAACAAAATTAATGAGTATCTGAACATACCTCAAGAGAAAGGGGTCAATTGTGTAGAGAATACTGGGAATAATGGAAATGCACTTCCTTATATTCAGTTGAACTTACTAAAAGAAAGAATGAGTAAAGGTGATACTGCAGTAGTTATAGCAATCGAATCTTCAAAGTGGATAAAAACAGGTATGACCCTTGTAAAAGAATAAGGAGGGGTGGGAGTATCGTGATTAATCATGAGGATTCTCTAAAGATACTAAAGCATATTCGAAAGGAAAAAAAGTTTGCAAGTAGTAGAGAGACAATTACTGGATTCATCCGAACGGTAGGTAGTCCGACAGAAATGGAGAAAATCGGACATATACTTAGAGATGTCACTGTAAGTGACTGGAATCAAGAGCGGATGGATGATATACAGGAAGTTAAAATTGCAATCGTAAGTAATTTTACGTGTTATTCCATAACCAATTATCTTCGTGTCCTTATGTTAGAGAAGAATCTTTGGCCGACGTTTTATGTAGCAAATTTTAATCAATATCAATATGAACTAGTAAACGAATTCAGTGAATTATATCAGTATCAACCTGATATCACACTTTGCATATTGGACGAGAATATTCTACTCTCCGAATTACCTATAGCGTGGAATACGGAAGACATAAAGGAAGTTGCAAGTAGAAAACTAGAAGAAATAAGAGGATTACTCACCATATATAAAGAGAAATGTGATGGAGATATTTTACTGAATTCCATTCCTATGTCACCAATTACTTACGATTCAATACTTGATTATAAAAACAAAGCGAAGTTAAGTACGGAGTGGCGAAAATTTGAAATTGGCTTACTCGAATTATCACATGAGTTTCAGCAGGTAATAGTCATTGATCCAAGTATTATGATTCAAAAACTACCATCAGCAGCAGTTCCAGATTCTAGATTGTACTATTATGCACAACAAAACATGAACGAAGCTATGATGATGGAATTCGCTGTTGAGACAGTGAAAGTATTACGAGCGAAGAAAGGTCTCGCTAAAAAATGTTTAATTCTGGATTTAGATAATACCCTTTGGGGTGGAATTATCGGGGATGATGGAGTGGAAGGAATTAAATTAGGCCATGATTATCCAGGAAATGCATTTTTAGATTTTCAAAGAAAAATAAAGCAGTTGAAGGAGCAAGGTGTTTTATTAGTGATATGTAGTAAAAATGAGAGATCAACGGTAGAAGAAGCACTCCTGTCTCATCCCAATATGGAATTGAAAAAAGAGGACTTTGTCATGATTTTTGCCAATTGGGAAATGAAGCACGAAAATATAAAAGCTGCTGTAAGAAAGTTAAATATAGGTATGGATAGTCTTGTTTTTATCGATGATAACCCATTTGAACGCAAGATGGTAAGAGATCACGTGGGTCAAGTAACTGTTCCTGAAATTTCTGAAGAGCCAGCGAATTATGTTAGGGAACTATTATCCCCAGGATGGTTTAATACGCTGGAAATAACAGAAGAGGATAAGAAGCGCACGGTGAAATATAAGCAGCAAGAACAGAGACAATTGTTTAGGGAAAAGGTAGCCACTATGGATGATTACTTAAAAGGGTTAGATATTGAGGTGACTATCATAGAACCAGATCCTATTACATTACCGAGACTCACACAGTTGAATCTAAGAACGAATCAATTTAATTTAACAAACCGTCGCTATCAGCAATCTCAAATGGAGAGCATGATGGAGAAACCAGAATTTATTTTATTAGGGTTTCAAGCAAGAGATCGATTTGGTGACTATGGAATCGTAGGCAGTGTGATCCTCGAGAAAGTGATAGAAAACAAAGAAAGTACTATATGGATTAGAAATGTGTTAATGAGCTGTAGAGTCTTTTCTAGAGGAATTGAAACGGCAATACTCAATGAAGTAATCCAGGTAGCAAATAGCCATTCTGTGAAGAAAATTTATGGAGAATATATCCCAACGAACAAAAATGGGTATGTAAAAGATCTTTACCAATCGCATGGGTTTCAAACAATAGATGACAATCCTTCCCATCTTCTTTATGTTCATGACCTTCAAGAACCTTTGAAGGAAGTTCCTTGGATCACCGTAAAATACAAATGGAAGGAGGCAGTCAATTGAATATCCAAGATAAATTAATAGAAATCATTGCTGATGTTATCGATGTAGAAGAAGATGCGTTATCAGGAGAAATAGGTCCTGAAGAGATTGATGAATGGGATTCTGTCAACTCACTTCGCATCTTAACGAACATCGAGACGGAGTTAGGCGTAAGGTTACCATTAGATGAATATAATCGATCTAAATCTATTGGAGAGCTTGCAGAGATCATTCGGAGGTACTACGAGTGAGCAAGGTAAAAATACTCCCATTTCCCAAAGAGAGAGCACACACGTTTTACTTTTTAAAATACGCAAGAAATTATCCAACTGTCCATATTAATACTTCAATAGATATGACCGCAATTATAAATAGTAGGAACAAACTATTGGAAGAAAAAGGGATGAAATATAGTTATATAACTTTTCTAATAGAGAAAATAGGAACCGTAATCCAACGATATCCTCAAGCAAAATCTGCGGTAAAAGGAATGATCTTACCTAAAGTAGCTTACTATGAGGAAACGCACGCAAAGATTACCATCGACAAAAACATAAATGGAACGAGAGCGGTTGTTTCTGGTTTAATACAAAACGTGGATCAATTATCTATCCATTCTATTCAAGAGAAGGTTACTTATTTCCGAGATAGTTCATTTGATGATATGGAAGAATTTGAACCAATCAGAAGACTGCAATCTCTCCCTCTTATGTTGGGTCAAATTGTTTACAACAAATTTATCAATAGTTTTACAAAAAGGGAGCATTTATTAGGAACTTATTCTATTACTTCCTTTGGACATCGTCCAATAGATTTTGCTTATCCAGTTATCTCTTCCACCTTAAGCTTTGGTGTAGGAAGGATGAAGGATACTCCAGTAGTGATTCAGGATGAGGTCGTGATTAGACCCATGCTTGGAGTCACATTATCCTTCGATCACAGAGCTTTGGATGGAGCAACAGCTTCAGATATTTTAAGTGATGTAAAAAATGAATTAGAATGCTACCAATTGTAAGGAGGATCTATGCCAAAAAAACGAATGAAAGATAAATATGACATCATTATAGTTGGTGCTGGTATAGGTGGTTTGGGGGCAGCAACCTATCTGGCACAGGAAGGTTATTCTGTATTAGTCTTAGAAAAGCACTACCGGGTAGGAGGATATGCTCACTCATTTAGGAGAAACAAATATATTTTTGATTCAGCTGTTAGGATTGTGGCAGGTGCGGAGGGAGATGGATTATTACATGACTTGCTTAGGAAAGCAGGCTTAGATGATACTCTTCCTTTTATAAAATTGGATGAAGTTTATACTGCTGTTTATCCGGAACATCAATTTACTGTTCACGCTGGAGTACAAAGTTTTATAGATTCCTATAGTACTATGTTTCCACATGAAAGGCAGAATATTGAAAATCTCATAAAGGAAATGGAAGACTTATATGATGCGACCATCCATATGTTGCATGCTGAAAGTCCATTGGCAGCTCTTTCTAATCCATTAGTAATGAAGTATCGTTCCTTAACATTTCATGAAATGCTAGAAAGCTTTATTGATGATCCAAAGCTACAATTTATGCTCGCTGCTTTATGGGGTTATTACGGTGCTTCTCCTACTGCTGGTTCGGCAATGTATTTCTCTTATGCAATAATGAGTTACTTTAAAGAAGGAATTTATTATTTAGAGGGGAGTTTCCAAACGCTTGCTGATTCTTTTGTGAAAAGAATTGAAGCTTGTGGTGGAGATGTGTTTATTAACTCCGAAGTAACAAAAATTGAAGTAGAAGATAAGGCAGTGAAAGGAGTTTTCCTTAAGAAAGGCCATTATATTGAAGCGCCAGTTATTATCTCTAATGGAGATATGCTGAAAATGATTCATTCTCTTGTTGGGGTAGAAAAGTTTTCCTCTAGGTATCGTAAGAAGGTAGATAGCTTAACTTTATCCATGTCTGCTTTTGAGGTATTTATTGGTACAGATTTACCTTTAGAGGATATGGGTCTATCTCATGAAACGTTTGTTTACACAGACTATGATTATGATCATATTTTTCAAAGTCATTCCGACCTTAAGAAACTTGGAATAAAGGGGCTTAAGGGATTAGCTATCTCGTGTCCATCCTTAGTGGATCCTAGTCTTTCTCCAGAAGGAAAGCACACTATCATTATTACTACATTAGTGCCCTATGATATTGGAGGAGATTGGAAGAGTTTGAAACCGGAATACGAGAAGGCATTAATTACCTTAGCTGAAAAAGCAATCCCAGGTCTATCAGAACATATAGATTTCGTTGAATCGGGAACCCCCTTAACTATGGAGAGGTACACCAATAATAGTTTTGGTGCCATATATGGTTGGGAGCAAACGAAAAAGCAGATGACAACACGGCCACAGCATGAAACTCCTATCAAGGGGTTGTATTTATCAGGCCATTGGACAGATCCGGGGGGCGGAGTTGTATCCGTTCTTCTATCCAGCTATAAGTTATTTGAAAAGCTGATGTCAAAAGAGACTGCTCTTAAAAAGGAAGAAGTGGTATGGAAATGATCAAAGTATCAGACAGTGGATCTATCAGATGTATAGAATTGAATAATAACGAGACGAAGAATAGCCTCGACCTTACAATGGCAAGGGAACTCTTAGAGACAATACTGGAGGCAAATAGTCAACAGGATTGTAAAGTGATTCTTTTTCAGAGTGCTGGGAGAGCGCATTTTTCAAAAGGTCCGGACATACAACAATTAATCGAATTAAAGAATCGTGATGATGGAGAAGGCCAGTTAGATGAAGTGATATCTCTCTATAATAGGTTCATCATGGAAATCTATCAGTCACCTAAAATAACAATCGCAGCTATTCACGGATACGCCTATGGAGGTGGTCTAAACATCATGCTAGCATGTGACTACCGCTTAACGGTAAATAATGCAAAGTTTATTGAAAGCTTTTTATCTATGGGAGTAACTCCAGACCTTAGTGCTAGTTATTTCTTGCCGAAATTGATCGGTATGACAAAAACGATACAGCTACTCTTTACTGGAACGATGTTTACGGGAATCGAAGCAAAGGAGTGGGGTATCTTCCAAGAGTCGTTTTCAAAAAGAAATGAAATGATGGAACGAGCACGAGAACTTGCGGATCAATTTTCTGTTTATCCATCAGATGTCATAAAACATACGAAGAGATTACTTCGACTTTCTTATCATCACTCCTTAGAAGAGCAATTAAACATGGAACGAGAACTTGTGGTAGAAGCATTCAAACAGCCAACTATTGAAAATCAATTAAAGAATGTTCATTTGAAAAAACTAATGTAAATGGGAGGAAGAAAATGATAACAAAGCTAGAAAAAAAACCCCATGAACTGCTGAAGCAAGCTCCACCATTCTTGTTTATAGATAAAATTGTAGAAAAAAATGAGAACGAAATTAAATGTATTAAGCACTTAACTTATAACGAAGCATTTTTTGGTGGCCACTTCCCAGGAGATCCTATCGTTCCTGGAGTGCTAATGATTGAAATGGCTGCTCAAGCGAGTATGTTGTTTGCGATAGATGATACAGAGGATGCAGAGCCGAAAAGTGGTTATTTAGTACAAACGAAAGATTTTAAATTTTATCATCCAGGGCGCCCAGGAGACAGTTTACACATTACTTCTGTAAAAAAGGATTCCTTTGGTAATTACATGACCGTTAAGGTGTTGATTACGATTGGTGATACGAAGGTGAAGGCGGCTAAAGGAGAACTAATATTTTTTATACCGGAGGAAGTGTAGTATGACGTTGAATTGAACTTCTCAGCATGTTTATGATATACAAATGGAGCCAAATGAACTACATATTTGGACTGCAAATCTTGCTGACTGGTCATCGGAGGCTACTGATTTCATAGGGATACTAAGTAATGATGAACGGATGAAAGCGGAGCGATTTCTTTTTGAAAGGGATAGGAACTACTATGTTGTTGGTAGATATTTATTACGAAAATTGATTGGATCTTATCTTCAACTTCCTATTGAAAGTAAAATGCTTTCCTATGGGGAGTTTGGTAAACCATTCATTGATCCAAAGATAAATAAGATGGGACTCTGTTTTAATCTTTCCCATTCGAAAGATATGATCGTTTTTATCTTTACCCTTCATCGGTCCGTAGGCATTGATATTGAATATACGAAAAAAAGATATACTGGTGAGTCTATTATAAAGCGATGGTTCTCTGTTCGTGAACGCTCGTTATACCATTCTTTGTCAGAAACTGAAAGAAAAGAGTATTTTTACCTTTCTTGGACCGCAAAAGAAGCATTTGTAAAGGGTACGGGAAAAGGAATTGCAATCCCATTTAACGATATTGAGTTAGTGAACATCATGAAAAGTGTTGGTGGAGAGAGAAAGTATCATTATTATTATCAAAATCCAAAAGAACGAGATGTATGGGAAATTACCCCCTTTGTTCCAACAACAAATTATATAGGAAGCTATGCGATTCAAAATGAGGGAAGACAATACACGTTGAAAACAAGGCAGTTGATAAAGGACGCAGTACGGCATGTTAAGAAAACATAGTAACCTATTTCCAAAAAAAAGTAGACCAATCATTATGATTGAAGAAAGCAGAGGACGGGAGGGTTTAGTGTGAAACATATGTTGAAAACGGATGTTTGTGTTATCGGATCGGGGCCAGGGGGAATGCTACTTTCGCTTCTACTTCTGAAGGAGGGCTTCCAAGTTGTCCTTGTAGACAGGCAGACAGATTTTAGTCGTGAGTTTAGAGGGGAGTTTATCCAGCCAGGAGCATTGCAGTTGATGAAACATTTAGGAATTTTAGAAGCAATAGAACAAAGAAGTGAAACGATACAACGATACCAAATTCTAGATCATAATAAAGTTCTTTTATCCCTTACTTTTAACGAAATTTCAGATCAATTTCAGGCAGGGTTGAATGTCTCACAAGCTCACGTTCTTCCTCTTATGTTAAGTGAGTGCCAAAAATATGAAGGGTTTGTATTTAAATCGGGATATTCATCTTCCAAGTTAATTGAAACGAATGGTGAAGTGAAAGGGATAACAATCAAGTCAAATGATGGTGATTCGATAGATGTACAAACAAAGTTAGTTGTGGGAGCAGATGGTCGTGCCTCTCATATTAGGAAATTAGCAGGCTTCCCTGTACACAAGCATGAGTTCAACATGGATATTCTTTGGACAAAAATTCCAAAACCAGCAACATGGGAGGAAAAAATTGAAGTGCGTATCCATGAAGCTGGATATCTAGTATTAATGCCTTCCTATCCCAATAAATTGCAATTAGGTATAGATATGCCTAAAGGTGGATTGAAAACCTTTAAAAATCACAGCTTGGAAAAAACTGTTGAGAACCTAGTGAAAGCAATACCTGAGGCGAAGGACGAATTAACGGAAACAATTACTTCCTGGTCCGTGTTCCAACCGTTATCCGTTACAGGTGCATTAGCTACAACTTGGTGTAAAGGCGGCTTAGTATTAATTGGGGATGCAGCCCATACGATAGGGCCAATTGCAGGGCAGGGGATAACTCAAGCTATGAAGGATGCAGTTTTGTTAAAAGGGCTAATTAAGGATCAATTACTATCTGGAGATATTGTTTCAGAACAAGTACTACTTCAATTCCAGAAGCTACGTTTTGATGAAGTAAAAGGGTTATATAAATTGCAAAGTACTCAAGAAAAACTATTAATGGCGAAAACTCCATCAGGAAAATTTTTTAGGAGAGCAGTGTACTTTATCCTAAATAATACGCCACTTCGAAACAAAATGGCTCGTAATATGACAATGAAAGATATTGAAGCTCAATTATCATAAGGCACAAAAACTTCTTGAATATGAGTTATATAAATCGAAAGAAGGTGTTTTATTGAGAGTACTATTAATAGGTGGAGCTGGCTTCATTGGAACAAATTTTACACAATATATATTCGAGCAGAATCCAAATGATGTAGTTATCAACTTTTCTACTACAACAAGTCACTCTAGCCGTAAAAATGTAGCGTTGTTTGCCAATAATCCCAACTACCACCATATAGAAGGGAGAATTGAGGATGCGGAAGCACTCCGAAATTCCTTTCATAACCTAGTAGATGTTGTTGTTAATTTCGCCGCAAAAACGAATGTAGACCAAAGTAATGATCATCCAACATCGGTTATTAGTAATAATATCCTTGGTACACAAAGAGTATTAGAAATGGCTTATGAGTGTAAAGTACCTAGGTTTGTTCAAATTTCAAGTGTAGAAGTTTACGGTGCCATAGAAATGAATCAGCATGTGTATGAAAATAGCACTCTTACTCCAATCAACCCTTATGCAGTCAGCAAAGCAAGCAGTGATTTACTAGCAATGTCTTATGTGAAAAGGTTTGGTATGGATGTAATCATAGCAAGGTCCACAAACAATTATGGACCATATCAAGCAACGGATAAGTTGATTCCAAGAGTGATAACAAAAGCATTATTTGAGGAAAAGATTCCGTTGTTTGGTGATGGAACACATATGAGAGATTGGATGCATGTTAAAGATCATTGCTCTGCTTTATATAAGATCATGTGTCATGGTACTAGTAACTCGATTTATAATATTTCAAGTAATTGTATAGCCTCCACTAGAGAAATTATTGAAAGAATTTTGCAGCTCACAAACAGGCCTTTTTCTTTAATGGAGACTGTTCCTGGAAGAGTGGGAGACCATAACCGATATGCGCCTCGTACGGATAAATTAAGAATGGAGTTACTTTGGAAACCGAAATATGATCTAGATAATGGCTTAAGTGAAACAGTGGAATGGTATCGTAATAATGCTTCCATCATGGTAGGTAGGTGATCATTCACATTACAAGATGAAAGAAAAGTCTTGTTGGAAAATAGAATACGTATCTATTTCTATAGGAAAGCATTCGATTTTCTCTAAGACTAAAGTATAAGAAGGAGGTTGGAGGAATGAAAGGTATATTGCTGGCTGGAGGACATGGAACGAGACTCTTCCCATTAACGAATATCATTTCTAAACATTTATTACCCATATACGATAAACCGATGGTGTATTATCCTTTATCAATTCTTATGCTCGCTGGAATAAAAGAGGTACTGATAATAACAACAATGAGGGACTTACCAAGTTACAAAGGATTATTTGGGGATGGAAGCCACTTGGGTATAACTATCTCCTATGAAGTGCAAGATCAACCTAATGGGATTGCGGAAGCATTCTTAGTAGGGAAGGAGTTTATCGGAGACGATTCTGTTGGATTAATCTTAGGAGACAATATATTTTATGGACAAGGACTTGTCGAAATATTGCGATCTGCAACTCAACGATCCGAGGGAGCTACAGTGTTTGGTTATAGGGTGAAGGATCCACATCGCTTTGGAGTAGCTGAATTTGATGAGGATTATAAAGTGATTTCCATTGAAGAAAAGCCTCAAAATCCAAGATCCAATGTAGCGGTTACTGGTCTCTATTTTTACGACAATAAAGTAGTTAGTATAGCAGAGTCCATATCTCCATCTGATCGAGGGGAACTAGAGATTACAGATATAAATAAAGCTTATCTTTCCATGGACCAATTGCATATTGAACCATTGGGAAGAGGATTTGCTTGGTTAGATACAGGTACTCATAATTCCCTTGTGGATGCATCACGTTTTATTGAGACAATAGAAAATAGGCAAGGTCTGAAAGTTGCTTGTATTGAGGAAATTGCATACCGAATGTCTTATATTTCTGCTGGTCAGCTAAAAGAACTAGCAAAAAGATATAAAAATGATTACGGTGAATATTTAATGAGTATTGCAGAACAAGATGGAGAGGATTTCTTCACTGTAAAGAAACAGAATCTTCATAAAACAGTAGAGAGGATAATTGGATGAGGAATAATACAAGAAAAGCCATTTTGGTTACAGGTGGTTTAGGATTTATTGGCTCTAACTTTATACAGTATTTTCTGAAGAAGTACGAACAATATCATGTTATTAATTTAGATAAAGTAACATATGCAGCCCAAGAGTTTGATAGTGAAATAGAAGCATCTCCTACTTACACTTTTATTAAAGGCTCTATAGAAAATAAGGAGTTAGTCGAATATATTTTTAAAGAATATGATATTAAAGGTGTGATCCATTTTGCAGCAGAATCCCATGTAGATAACTCGATTAATGATCCAGAAATATTTATAAAAACAAATGTAATGGGTACATTTAATCTCCTAAATAATGCATATAAATATTGGATGGATGGAGTTAATATTGTAAAGACTGGATACGAAACGAGTCGTTTTCATCATATATCCACAGACGAGGTATATGGATCTTTATCCGATATTGGGGCATTTTCAGAGGAAAGTAAGTACGCACCAAATAGTCCTTATAGTGCCAGTAAAGCAAGTTCTGACTTACTAGTTAGAAGTTACTTTAAGACGTATGGTTTGAATGTTGTGACTTCAAACTGTTCGAATAATTACGGACCACGTCAAAATAAAGAAAAATTAATACCTACAGTAATACATTCAGCATTAACTGGTAAGGAAATACCTGTTTATGGAGACGGAAGAAACATTCGTGATTGGTTACACGTAGAAGATCATACTTCTGCCATTGATTTAATATTCCATCAGGGAGTTACAGGGGAAACATATAATATTGGATCTGATAACGAATGGAGCAATATTCAGCTAGTCCAGGAACTATGCACAATTTTAGATGAAAAGGCTGCAGATATATTAGAAAACTTACATTTGGATAGCTTTCACCACTTAATTTGCTTTGTACATGATCGACCTGGCCATGATTGGCGTTATGCTATTGATTCAACGAAAATTAGAGAGGAGTTAGGATGGAACTCCGAAATTAGTTTTAAAGAAGGACTTGATCAAACCGTTGATTGGTATTTAGAAAAGATTCTAAAGAGACATCCAAATGAGGTGCAAAAAAATGGCTAAATACTTATTTGCAATCTGGCCATCTGTAGGCCATGTTAATCCAGGTTTACCTATAGCTGAAAAGCTAATCGAACGTGGACATGAAGTGGTTTGGTATACTAGCACACACTTTCAAGAGAAAATAGAATCAATCGGGGTAACATTTATACCATTCAAGAATCTCCGTAACTTTTCAGGTTCTACTCTCAAAGAGGATTTTCCAGAAATGCCAGATTTAACGGGTCTTCAAAAGTTTAAATGGGGAGTTCGTAATATTATTGCAAATACAATGGAAGGGTTTGATAAAGATCTAACCGAAATTCGCAAAGAATTCGAACCTGATGTACTTGTGATCGACCCTACTTTCACTGGTTTGATTCCTATGAGATTAAGAGGAGAGTCTTTAAAAGTAGTATGTTACGGAATACTCCCTCTTTCTGTTACTAGTAAAGATACAACACCCTTTGGGTTAGGCGTGATACCTAAGTCTACCGTAAGCGGCAGATGGAAGAATCAATTTTTAAATTTCTTTGTTCAAAAAGTAGTATTTCGACAAGAACAACACCATTTTAATAAATTATTAAAAAAAATGGAATTGCCTAAATTAAAAAATTATTTCTTAGATGTTGCCGTGATGGAATCAGATTTATATTTACAAGGTACTTGTCCTTCCTTCGAGTATCCTAGATCAGATTTACCAACCAATGTAAAATTTGTCGGTCCATATAATGCAATGAAAGCAGCGAAGACGGAACTACCAACATGGTGGAGTGAAGTCACAACGAATAAGCCTGTGGTCCATGTTACACAAGGAACTCTTGCAAATGCAGACAAAAATAACTTAATCATCCCAACAATACGAGCATTAGCTGATGAAGATGTGCTTGTAGTTGTTACAACAGGAAATAATGAAACGTTACAGGAAGTTCCTGATATCCCGAATAACGTAAGAGTTGAAAAATTTATACCATATGATCTTCTACTACCACATGTAGACGTAATGATTACAAATGCTGGTTACGGTGGAGTACATTTTGCTATTCAAAATGGTGTACCACTCATAACAGCAGGTACCTCTGAGGATAAGCCAGAAGTAAGCGCACGAGTAGAATGGGCTGGAATTGGAATAAATTTAAGAACGGAAACTCCGTCAGAAGAACAGATTCGTTCCAGTGTAAGAGACATATTAATGAATAGTTCTTATAAAAATAATGTCAGTAAACTCCAAAAGGAATTTGAACGCTATGATGCATATCAATTAACTGTTCAACATTTGGAAGAAATAGTTTCCTAACTTAGTAGGGAAATACACGAACAACTACGATCAAAAAGGAGAGATCTTATGTCATCTAAGTCTATCTTTAGTTTTTCAGGAGGAATAGCAAGTATTATTTCAGGTCTTTTTTTAGCGTCAGCCCATCTTATCAATTTTATAGTGGGAACAGAGGGGAGTACTGTTATTGGAAATAGCCTCGTACTCTTTGCTCATTTAGGTCTTATTTTCGCATTTGTGGGAATATACGAAGCGCAGTGTAAGAGCAATAAATCAAGAGTAGCAAGTAATTTGGGCATGATTCTAGGAGTTGTTGGTACTACCTTTGTTACGGTCATCGTCTATTTTGAGAATGCTTTTGCATCACTACTTGAAGAAAACCATGCCTTTGATAATACCGTTTGGGAAATGATATTTTCCGTTGGTCCATTATTCTTTGTAATTGGAATGATTATTGTTGGAATCTCCATCGTGGTCGGAAGTGTAATTCCTAAAATAGCTGGAATGGGTTTAGTTATAGGAACTATTGTTTTCGCAATGGGTACAGTAATACCAAGTGCTGAAGGCATATTAACAGTCATTGGAGGAGGGATCACTGGTCTTAGTTTCATGTTCGTAGGACTAGTTTTAGTAAGTAAAGGAAATCGGAATAGTTCATCTCTACATAATAGGAAAGTAATTTAAGAGAGATACTGTCCATGACCATGACAATTCCCTGATCTGAAAAAAAGTAATGTGAGAGGTGTCGTATGAGTGATATCGTCTATGAAATTAAAAATATATACAAGTCGTATAAAAAAGGGAAAGTAGTCGCCAATAACAATATTTGTCTAGATGTTCATCATGGTGAAATATTAGGTTTGCTAGGACCCAATGGGGCAGGAAAGTCCACGCTCGTAAAACAAATGGTTGGCCAACTGAAACCATCAAAAGGAATCATATCACTATATGGTTTGGATGTTACAAAGAATGCGAAGAATGTATCAAGGTTAGTAGGATATTATAGTCAAGAACCACATTCAATGGCCTCTTTATCTGTAGAGGAAGCAATTTACTTTACAGGACGTCTAAGAGGGATGGATTTACTCGACGCGAAAAAGAGAACAAAATATTGGATTGATAGATTAGAGCTTGGGGATGTTTATAAAAAAACACTAAAGCAGATATCTGGTGGACAGAGAAGGTTGGTTGGCCTAGGAACAACAATGGTTGGAGAACAGCCAGTACTCATATTTGATGAACCAACGAATGAACTTGATCCATTAAAAAGGAAACTAGTTTGGGATATTATAAGAGAACGAAATCGTGATGAAGGGGCAACTATTATTCTTGTAACGCACAATACGTTTGAAGCAGAACACATTGTTGATCGTGTGGGTGTAATTAATTCTGGGAAACTACTAGCTGTTGGTTCAGTGGGTGAATTAAAAAAGAAGGTGGATCAACGCTTGAAAATCGATCTATCTATTAGTATTGGTAATCGGGAAAAGGCTCAAAAAATTCTTATTGCATGGGGATATCCAGTGGAGACGATAGGAGAAAATCAATTGCGTTTATCTGTTACAAGGGAAGAGTCCTCCAAATACTTACAGCAAATTGCAGAATATATGGCCGATCTATGCTGCGAAGAATACAAAGTGGTACCCCCATCTCTAGAAGATGTATACGTACATTTTGGTGGAAAGGAAGAAAAGGTAATATGAGTAAAGTAGTAAAGGAAGAAAAATATGTAACTGTACCTATGAACCTGTCCTTTGAAGGAATAGAACCAAAAGGCCTGAAAGCAGTGAGAGGTATCTTGCTTGAGCTATGGTACCTTTCAAGAATAGAGTTTAAAAATATTCGAGATTCATGGGTTTGGTCAGTCCTGATGATATCTCTCTTTCCGATTATAACAATATCCTTTCTAAACTTTTTTATGGTTAACCCTACAGATCAAACAATTACCCGATTAATTATTGGAACGATGGTTTTTCCGATCATCTTAATGGGGATAAATACGTTTGCTATCGAATTATCGATGGCGAAACATAGTGGACACTTTGTTTTTTATTCCTCTTTACCTATTTCTAAAGTCAATTTTATTCTATCCAAATTAATAAGTGGATTTATCATGACGTTGCCTTCTGTCATCATTATGACGTTTATAGGGCAATTCATGTTCGGAATTACCTTACATTTTAGCTGGATTGTCTTACCAATAATGGCTCTATGTATAGGGTGTTGTGTTTCATTAGGAATGTTAATAGGTTTTCTATCCCCTAATCATCAATTAACCAATCTAGGTTCACAAAGTTTTATGATGCTTGTTAGTTTTCTTACTCCTATTATGATCCCTATGGAGCAATTACCAAAAGTACTGCAAATGGCATCCTATGGAATTCCAACAACTTATGTAGCAGAATCTTTTCATATTCTATTTACGACTGGCTGGGAGAGTGCAGTAGGAATAAATATAGCAATTCTTTTAGGGTTCTTTCTTATCTGTCTAACTCTTGTACTGTTGAAGATGGACTGGCGTGTGGAAAATTAGTAGATATGAAGTGTTTTGTTTTATCAAAATAGGTTAATAGGGGGAATCTGAATGAAGAATATAGTATATGTTGGTGTAGTTGTTGCGACTATATCATACTTTTCAACAAATCGTAAAAAGAAAGAGTATGTAAGAATTAAAACAAGATAAGGAAGAATGGAAAGTCATTGCTTGTTGTTCTTGCACCTCGATAAACACGTTCGCAAAGTTGTGGTGTGGTATATTATGGAATTTTTTACTTCTTTATGTAAAAAACCTGGCAGAAATAAAAGTGTAATGTCTCACTTTTTTTCTGCCAGAACATATGCAAGTCGCTCATGTTCTTAGGTGCCTTGCATGTGATGTCCAATCATGGGGGTTCTTATGAAGGTCAAAGAGAGGTGTACTACCATTACAAAACCAAACTATATTTCCAATAGCTTTGTGAAGTTGAATAATGTGATTGGTACTCATAAACTTTTTTGTTTTCCCCACGCTGGTGGGAGTTCTACTTATTTTAAAAAGTGGGGGGGAATTTGTGAGGAATTAGAAATCGAATTAATTGCCATTCAGTATCGTGGCAGGAGAAAAAGAGTATTAGAAGAACCAATTGATACGATGGAAGGCTTGGTTCATGAGCTTTTAGTAGAGTTTGCGGAGATTTCAGATGATCAACCTTTTTCTTTTTTTGGACACAGTCTAGGTGGAATGGTATGTTTTGAGTTGTGTAGACAACTCTATGAAAGTAAACAAAGACTCCCAAAAGAGTTATTTTTGTCTAGTTGTAGAACCCCCCTTAATAGAAAAAGTACAAAACAAATTTATCATTTATCTGACGAAGAATTTATTAAAACATTAAAAAAACTTAATGGCACCTCTAGTGAAGTACTTGATCACCCTCTATTTTCATCCTTATTTCTGCCCATGTTACGTGCAGATTTTAAAATTGCAGGAACCTACCATATCCCATTCATCACACCTTTGCCAGTTTCGATAACTTGCATGGTAGGTGAGAGTGACTTTATTAGTGAAGAAGAGGTGCTGGAATGGGAGAAGTACACGTCAGTAGAATATAATCATCGTCTCTTTCATGGAGACCATTTTTACTTGAATCAACATGTGACGGAAATTGTCCATATTATAAACGCTAAAATCGAACCTAGAGTGATAAGCAAATCATCTTAGCGGGGGAGATTCATCAAAAAATACCAAATTAATTACTATTCACAAGTAGAGTTAGTGCCATTAGCTAGGGGGAACATAATGAAAATAACGAAAGTAGAATCTATTTTCCAGATTGCTTTTATGCCAAGAATTTTCCCTGTTAATTGTTATTTAGTTGAAGAAGAAAAATCTATTACTTTAATAGATACAGCACTTCCATATTGTAAGAATGCTATTTTCATTGCGGCTAAGAAAATTGGAAAACCAATTGGGAAAATCCTACTTACACATGCTCATAATGACCATGTTGGTGCATTAGATGGATTGAAACAAACGACTGATGCTGAAGTTATCATACCAAAGCGTGAATTAAAAATACTTAAAGGAGATATTTCCCTTGAAGAAGGTGAAGGAAAAATGCCTATTAAAGGTGGGGTTCCGAAAAACATAAAAACAAAACCAGATACACTGCTTCATGATGGAGACAGAATTGGATCTTTGTTAGCGATTCATGTGCCTGGTCACACTCCTGGAATGATGGCATATCTTGATGTTCGGAGTAATATTCTTATTGCAGGAGATGCATTTCAAACAAAAGGGAGATTAGCGGTGTCAGGAGATATGTGTTGGAGCTTTCCATTTCCTGCGTTAGCAACATGGAATAAGGACGAATCAATAAAATCTGCACAAAAACTGCTAGAGTATCAACCTTCTACGCTTGCGGTGGGGCACGGAAACATGTTATGGAATCCTAAGAAAAAGATGAAAGAGGCAATTGAACTTGCGAAAAGATCAAGAGAAAAGGAAATTTAGTTGAGTGTCTTGTACTTTTCTAATGGATGGTGAGAGACTCCTGCTGAAAAGTGATCAACCACCTGAAGTAAAATAAAACAGCAACGTTTAAAAGATTTAGAAAAAAATCTCCTTCACAATAAATGAATATAGGAGCGGAATATGGATAATCTAACATTTGGTTTAGCGGTAAATCATGCAATACGATTTGTATTAGAGGTAATTAGTATAGTAGCGATTGGATATTGGGGATTTAAACTGGAAAAAGGTGTAGTTTTACAATATATAATGGGGATCGGTGCGCCTCTTCTAATTATTGTGGTATGGGCAATGTTTGGTTCACCAGGTGCACCGTACCGACTGCAAGGAATGTTTCGGCTTGGATTAGAACTGACAATTTATTCTTTAGCATTTGGAGCAATTATAGCAAGAAAAAGCCTTGGATGGGCTATTATTTTTGGAGTAGTTGTAGTAATAAATACCCTCTTTTTATATATCTTCCCCAGTAACGATCACTAAAATTTCTATGGAACCTTTGAATCATGAACCAGTAAAGTAGGAGAAGACTCTATGGTGTTCATGTGGAAGAGGGCAATGAATCTTTTGTCTGATTAAGTAAGGCGAATATATTCTTAGATAATGAAAAATTTAATACCTACTCTCCGTGGTTTACGAGGTCATTGAAAAAGTATGTTTCACTTTTTCAGTGGCTTTTTCCTTTTTACGTAAAGGGGAGTTTCTTTTTCCAAAGTTGATTATTGCGCCTCTTTTGGATTATCTAGCGGATTGTTTTTATTGGAAGAGGGGGGGATACTGTATCCTTCACATGAATGACAACTTCCTAAGTAGGCTATTGTGTATTGCAAGATAGTGGTGTTAGGTGTATACTATATGGTAATACAAGATAGTTTCGAAAAAATGAATTATACAAACCCTGTTTCTTCAAAAGAAGCTAACTATTTGTTCGAAGTACACGAAAAATTTTTTTATTTTACTATATTGCATTGCAAGGTAGGTGATGAAGATGGCATTACGAAGTCAATTGCTAAAAGGGATTTTGGAAGGGTGCATCCTTGCTATTATATCTAAACACACTGTATACGGATATGAATTATCTATGAAACTTCAGCAGTTTGGACTTCAGGTAAGTGAGGGCTCCATTTATCCAATCCTCCTAAGACTTCAGAAAGAGAAGTTAATTAGAGGGGAAATGCAAAAATCCCCAAATGGGCCAAATAGGAAATATTATTTTTTAACAAACGAAGGTGAAGAGGCGTTAGAAGAGTTTCGGGCAAACTGGGAGCTGGTGAAAAAGCCGGTGGATTTATTATTACAGGAGGAGGAGATCGAACATGGTGATGGCGAAAACATTAATAGAGGAGAATAACGAAAAGCGAAAGCTGTTAAACAAGGAAAATAAGAAATTTTATGAAGATATGCTTGTGTATATTCGGTTATCTTATGATAAGTCCGAGCAGGAAACGGAAGAGATACTAACAGAAATGCTAGATCATCTATTGGAAGCACAACAGGAGGGGAGATCAGCTGAGGATGTTTTTGGAGATGATCCGAAGAAGTTTGCTGATGATATTATTGGTGAACTCCCTAAAATGATTACAAAAGAAAGATTACTGTTAGGAGCAATGGCACTTCTGTATTTTGGTGCCTACAGTACGATGTTTCTTGGTGTATTTTCTGTGATTACCCATTATGTTTTCGGGCTAGATATGCTTCACCGGGAGTACTATTTGGGTTCTGTAGCTATCAGAACTTTATTATCAATTCCAATTGCTTTTCTGTTCGTATACTCCATTCTAGGTTACATTCGCTGGACTTCTTTTAAGAAAATTAATAGAGTGGCAGAGTTTTTCCTGTTTTGGTTATGGGGAATAGTTTCTGTTGGAGTTTTCATGTTAACGATTCATATAACTCCGGAAATTGGGCCTGCAATGGAGGTTTCAGCTTATTATATTATGCTACTAGGGTTGCTACTTCTCCTTGCAGCAAGATGGACGAAGAGGAAGGGGTGAATGGTTGCCACCTTATGAAATATATGGGAATATTTCTAATTTAATAAGACTTAAAAAATCACAAATGAAAAATAGGAGAACAGTCAGTATGATAGAAGATAAGAATCAAGAGTTTGAGTGCTCCAAACAAGATCATCAGAGAGGTGCAAAATGGAAAGTAGGAGCCGTTGTATTTGGAGGTTTATTGATACTCCCGTTGTACGGTACATTCCTTTCTCTCTATCTTTTGAACATGATTAATGCCTTTGTCTATGTTGGAGCGCTAATTGTTATGAGTTTTATTCTGAGCGCATTTCTGTTTTTATATCGGAAAAAGAGAGGCAAGAATCTAATCATCGGGGGTGCGGCGTTACTTTCTTTCATACTTCTAGTCTATGATTTTACATTGGTAGAATTTGAAAGTAATACACTCCAAGTTAGTGCTTACGCAGAACCAGAAGATCTTCTTGGAGATTCGGGAATCCATGTTTTAACCGTTTGGACCCAGGATATCTACTATGCGGATGATCGGGAGTGGATAAGAGAAGGATTGGAGCTGGAGGATGTTGAGGTATTGGAAATTTATCAAGTTACAAATCTACTTCGCTATCGAGGAAAACAGACGTATTTAAAGAACTTCTTCACTTCTCCTAAAGAGCCGTTTCAGGTTATGGCGGAAAACGTCAACGCTTATGTAGGCAAAGATTTGGAGTTTCTGACGACATTTTTAAGTAGAACGGATATTTCTGGTGATAGTGCTGGTCTCGCTTTAGGATTAACTGCGAAAGTATTCGTGGGAGATTTGGAAAATCATGTGCCTATTGGGGTCACAGGAACACTTGAACCAAACGGAGAAGTGAACTCTGTCGGAATGGTTGGGGAGAAGGTTAGAATCTCTGAGCAAAAGGGCTTACTTTATGCAATTGTTCCTTTGGGAAATTTAGAAGATGCGGAGTTAGCAAAAAGAGAGTACAATCTAAACATTGAAGTTTTCGGTGTGGAGCATATTGATGAAGCAGTAGAAGTAATTTCAGGTATTCAATAAAGGCATTTCTACTTTTCTAAAAAGGGGAGCAGGTTATGAAGAGAGAAATTACGTTTGACCATCTCTATAAGAATGGAACGGTTATTGTGGAAACGGAGCTATATAAACAGATCCACTTTCCGAAAATGTTGAATATGTATGATGCGAATTTTATTGAGTTTAAATCGATGCCTACGTTGTCTTTGTTTATAGAAATGGAAGCATACTTGAGAGGGTATCATGACAAGTTTGGCCAAAAACATGTTAAATTCTATTTTCCAGTAGGAGAAAAGCTTTCGGACGAACTTGCTAGTTATTTATCAGAGGCTGAATATGAAACTGGTTTTATGGAGTTATACTCTATTAACCCGAAGGACTTTCCACGTACAGAGTTTGATGCCGCAATAGAGGTACGTGTCGTTTCGGAGGAAAATCAGAATGTGGAACTCTTTCTTGATTTGAATTACAAACACAGTTTGGAGTACGGGAAGAAATTTGCTGAGAAAAAGATGGAGCTGTTATACGAGCAATGTCAAGGTGGGGAATTTTTGAAGTTACTTGCAACTTACCAAGGGAATCCGGCTGGTTATGTTCATGTCATTCTATCTTCGGGAGTGGCGGAAATTGATGATCTACATGTAGATGAGATTTTTCAGAAAAAGAGAATCGGTACTGCTTTGCAACGGAAGGTAATGGATTTGTTCTCGGATCGAACGATACTTTTGATCGCGGATGGGGAGGACACGCCGAAGGAAATGTATAAAAAACAAAACTATCATTATTTAGGATTTCAATATGAGACATGTAAGGTGTTTGAGCTAGCTTAAAAAGATGATCAAAGCATTGTTGGTATACTAAAGAGATTAGTTTTATAAACGTTTCCTCCTAGTTGTATGATATACTAGGTCAAATGTTATCAAGGAAGTGGCAATATATGATTATAAACCAAATTACTCCTATGCAAATTTATGCTAATAAGAATGATTTAGAGAGTTTTTTTGAAAAAGAGTTTGTTCCTATTGTAAGTGAGACTACTTGGATGAAAGAATGGAGACATATTGCACAGCGATTTAGATTATTTACATTTAAAGAGTTTTCGAAGGAAGAAGTTTTATCATTCGAATGGGAATGTGATAGAGTCAAAAATATTATAGAAGATACAATTTTTAAAGTGAAAAAACATATTCCTTTGGAAGAGTTAAACATAACTGTTTTACCGGCATTACCTTTCCCTTGGTTCAATGGACTTGACCAATCAAAATGGACCAACGGTTTTACTAATGGTCCAAATAGTATACAAATTGCGGTTCCGCCGAACCCTGATGAAGCTTTCTTAAGGTATATGATTGCCCATGAAGCTCATCATGCCTCTCCTATCAATCCTATTTATAAATTGAGTTCAGATTCTTTTCCATTAGCGGAATGGTTTAAAATGGAGGGAACAGCAGAATACTTTAGCCTTTCTTTATTTGAGGATAAAAGATGGTGGAAGAAGGATTTTACCGATGAGGTTAAGTCAAGGTATGTAAAGCATTTAAAAGGAAACTTTGATACTACTGATGATAAAATAAAGAGCCCTATATGCTTTGGCAATCCTGACATTGGAATTCCGTATTTAAGTGGATATTCGTTTGCATATGAGGTTGTATGTAATTATGTAAAACAACATCCCATTAAAGAATTGAAAGAATTATTCTCTATTCAGCCAAGTGAACTGAAAAAAAGTTATCAATCGAGTTTATAGAGAGGGTTTAATTTAACTAACTTTATTAGCCCAAAATAATAAACAACAAAGCTGTTTTTCTAACGATTTGTAATGATAGATTTAAGGATTACACCTAGCTACCTAGAAGATTTAGTACAACAAGCAAAATTAAAAAGGCTCGGGATCATTTGAGCCTTTTTTATACTATAATGTTTAACTTCACTAAAGGATTAAAGTATAAGAAAAACTAAGACTTTCGCATTAAGGACTTGGTGATAAGCTAACTTTTTCTAAGGTTACACAGAAGGATCGTTTCTATACGATCGCCACAATTGCTAGAATTACGCCGATAATAGGTAACACAATCCATGATACTCTTTGCATGAATAAATAAAAGTCAGATGGCTCTGGATCCCGCACGTCGAGTGAATTCCGCAGGTGGAAGAAAAATAACGGGAACTTATAATCAATGGCAGTAACTAAGAAGAGAAACAGAGATAACACTAAAAACATAAAGTCACCGCGTATCGTATCATTTGCAAAGAATGCCATATCCGCAACGTGTCTTAGGGAAACTTTGTACTCTACTGTAAATGGGGATGAATTTATATGAAAGTTAATGAAATCTTCCATCAGTGGCTCTCCATTTTTCTGCGTCAAATAGAACTGGTCTTCCAAATACCCTCCTTCGAAAAGGATGTTCCCTTGTTCATCATCTATTTTTATGTTGTCTTGCCAATGCTCACTTCTATCTTCCACAGTCACGGTGTATTGACGGTGAAAATCATAAGGTAGATCATAGATCACTTCTGTACTCTTCTCTGTTTTTCTTATGACAGAAATCTGTATGTCTCTAGATAAACTTCTACCAATATAATGCGTTTCAGAAGTATTCTCATCTTGCTTCGTTAAAAAAGTACCCTCAAAATGAATGCCAGGAGTAAAAAAGGTCTTTAGATAAATAAATGCAATTACTGCTATCATCAGTGCTATGGCTATTTGTAATGATTTACTTTCTTTTACTTTTGCCCTCAATTGGTGTATTCTCACGCGGGTGTCCTCCCTAAATTACGATGCACGAATGTGTTCCATACAATGGATACGATAAATAGTGGGAAAGGTTTCAATATGAGGGAAGTCAAATTGAGTAACTACCCCCAGCTCGGTATTTTGTTATTTTAAGGGGGAAGCTACTCTGTTCTAATAAAGTGAAGGTTATTTTTTACACATTAATAACGGTGCCATTGGTAGGGCTATTAAGGTTCCTATTTTTTCTTAATGGAAATCCAGATCTCGCTTTTTTGATCTTTGCTCGCAAGCATCTCAGGTCCTTCTGAAAGTTCATACGAAGAAGTGGGTAACCACTCGGAATAAATTCTTTGCCATTGTGTTTCGACCTGTTCCCAATCCCCATCTACTTCAAAAATTGCCCAGGTTAACGGAGGAACTTCCAATGTGGAATACTTATTTATTCCTTCTTTCGTTGTAACTGCTCCGATAATCTGGTTAAATGTTGCTTTCCCATCTGCATTTTCCGAGTAATTCGCAGAGACGTGGACAAGCCCGTTTGGTTCCTGATTAGATAAACGCTCCAGCTCATGCATCGTAGTATCACTTATACCTGTGATCATTTCTTCATATGTTGGTGAGAGAATATCATTTATCATTTCGACATTATACTTCACCCCACTAACGGTAAAAGCTTCTTTTTCAATAATACGGTATTTCATTTCGTTTCCTCCTCGAATTGTTAATTGAAAGGTCATTCTTGGAAATGCAGTTAGGTTTTGCTCAGGACTTCGTGCTATGGAAGGAGTTACACCATGAAAGCTTTGAAAAGCTCTTGAAAAGGCATCTGGAGATTTGTACCCATACTTTAGAGCTATATCAATTACTTTCATCTGATTGTTTTTCAATTCTAAAGCCGCCAAAGTGAGTCTCCTTCTGCGTATATATTCTGAAATAGTAATCCCTGATAGGAGGGAAAAGAGACGTTTGAAATGATACTCCGAACAAAAGGCTATCTTCGCAACCTCATGTAAATCAATGGTGTTATCCAAGTTTTCTTCAATATAATGTAGTGCGTCATTCATTCCTTTTAACATATCCATAAAGAATAACCTCCCTTTCACTATTACGATATCAGGAGAAATAACCACGTACCCGACTTTTCATGCTCATTCTAGTCGGATTCCATTGTATCGTTTTAGTGGGCAAAATACGAATAGTAATAGAATTAATCAGAAAAGTTGCTCTTCAGTTCAAGAACCTGCACATAGTCTCCTTTATCGCCCAATCATCATTTGACTACATGCCGATATGTAGACGTCTGCATAGAATAGGATGAAATATGTTATTTCATTGGAGGGGAATGAAAATGTACTGGAATCCGTGGTATCACCAGCAAGGGTTTTATCCAATGCAGAATCACTGGAGCGGTAATAGGACTCATGGGAATCATTCTTATGGAAACAAAGACATAAGGGATTATGGACCAAACCCATTTGTGTTCAATATAGAAGAAGTTACGAAGAGAAATAATACCTTCCGAACTGCATTGTGGACAGGGAAGCATTTCCAAATTACGCTGATGAGCATAAATGTGGGGGAAGATATTGGTTTAGAGATTCATCCACACCTCGATCAATTCCTACGTATTGAAGAAGGTCAAGGTGTTGTTCAAATGGGAGATAGCAAAGAGATTCTCCACTATCAACAGGAAGTTCCAGCGGATTATGCCATTGTGATTCCTGCTGGAAAGTGGCATAACCTGATTAATACAGGGAACACGCCACTGAAGCTTTATTCCATCTATGCGCCGCCACAACATCCATTTGGAACTGTTCATGAGACAAAAGCAATTGCAATGGCAGCGGAGGAGAATCATCATTCATAACGTATAGCCCCGAAAGCATTATCAATCTGATAGACTATCTCTAACATATTTTCTTATATAATAAGAGTAATTTAAAGTGCTTGACCCCAATCACAGTATCACTTTCTGAGTAAGGGCAGGCATTTTTTTCTCCCCATTTCCAACAACACAAAATAGATCCTTAACCATCAGATGGCCGTATGCTAACACTTCCAAAGAATCCCTTAAACTAGGATGATACTGCACTTTTTTTTTCCTTGCTGTTATATAATGAGATTAGCAGTTTTAGAACGAAATTCTAGAGAAGGGGTGGAGAATGAAAATTTATGTAACTGTGAAGTTGGCTGGGAAGCGGAAAGGCGTTCTAACGAAAAAAGAGTTTGTTCTTCACAACAATCCTACAACTTTGAGAGAACTAATCACGGAGATTATTCAGGTAAATGTGAACGAGTACTATTCGAAACAGGAGGAAACTTCCCTTATTCCTTACTTATCTCATAATGAGTTGGAAGGACAGGCGGATACTGGGAGAATTGGATTTAATAGAATCTATAACGATGGACAAGTGATGATCGACGAGGCAATTAAAAACGGAATTGTTTCTTATAAAGATGGGTTGTTTAAAGTGTTTCATGGGGAAACCGAGTTATTACAACTTGATGATCAGATAGACGTGCAATCGGAGGATGTCTTTACATTTATCCGTTTGACGATGCTAACTGGAAGAATGATCTGAGGTGACGGGATATGTACTATTTTTATCAAAATCATAATGAGGATATTCAAGCATATGTAACGGAGGTATCAAACAAAGCGGCTTCTTTACAGGGGAGAAATAAGAAAATAGTAACAAGCTTTTTAGATTATTATAAGATGGATGAACAGAACGAGTTGAGAGGGATGGAAAAGCAAGAGAAGCCTATTGAATCCTTTTGGAGTCAGCATAGTGAACGTCTAGAATATATTTTTTCTGGTTCTGAGTTTGAGGTCTTAGTGACCCTTTTAGGGAAGGAATGGGCAAGTAAATTTAAAAAGGTTTGGGATCGAAGCACGGAATACATATATGATACAGGATATGAAAGGCGATCCTTTCGTTCCAAATCAAATGAAATGCTCTATTTACCAACAGGATTACAAAAGCTTCACGCCCTCTTTCAAATGGTAGGAGAAGGATTTACTTATGAAATGTATTTCTCAGGTAGTAATGATACTTATCATACTTATCATACTTCCAATACTATTATTCCTTATTTGCTAGCTTTAGAGATAGATGAAGATAACAGGGAGATAATAAACCGTATTAAGGACATGGTATATGCAGAAAACAATACAGGAATATTGACTCGTGGAATCATCAAGGGGCTTTTAATGAGTAATAATCAGGAAGCACATAAGTGGGTAGGGGAGCTATTACTAGCTGCTGGGAGACAAGAGGGATTACGACAATCGATTGTGGAATCCATGGATGAAGGATCTAGGGAAGGTTTTTTGTATTTGTTAAACATTATTTTGGAGAATAACCTGATTCGTTTTTCTTCTATCGTAAGAGCGCTAGATGTTTGGACAGGCCTAGGGATTGGTGCAGAAAAGTCAAAGATGATCAAAAAGTGTCTGGAAGCTGTCTGTCGCTGCTTAAAAGAAACAGACTATATAGATGCATGTTTAGAGAGCTCCGATTCCCAGTTAATTTATATCGGATTATGGTCCATCGCTTTTGATGATATTGGATCGACGGAACAAAGACTGAAGAGATTGCTTCAGGCAGAGGAAAAATATAAGCGGCTGGTTGGGTTATATTTCTTATCTCAAACACAATTTCCAACTTTCCAACATCAGATAGCGGCACCGTTTTTGCATGACCCTGATTATGAAGTGAAGTCTTGGGTTATGAAAAATTTATTTTCCGATGTCTATCGAATTTACGTATTAGCACAAGACGAAAAGGTCCATTTCACTACTATCTATCAAGAAGGTAAGGACTTAGAAGAGTTGTTTGTGAAATTGAAGGAAACGCTAGATTCATTACCAAAAAAGGAACTGAAGTTTCACGAGAGTGTGTTCCCTTGGTGTCAGACGACGATTTCATGGAATGACATTCTCGCAAAAATGTTAATTGTCATGTCTTATATACCATCTGATAAGAAGATAGACATGCTCCTTGATTACAAGGACAAAATGGGTGTAGATACGAGAGAGCAATTTGTTGAAGTGTTTTTACAAAAGCCTGCTACATCGAAGCAAAAAGAGGCATTGCTAGCTTTTATGGGGGATCGAGGTACTTATGTTCGTGATATAGCTGTGAAGCAGGTGAAGAAGCTTACGTTGTCTGAAGAAGATTACAAAAGAATCGAGGATCTTCTCCGGTATAAAGCAGGGGATCTACGAAAAAATGTTCTAACGATTCTACTTAAGCAGTCCCCTGAAAGGTTATTGGGAAGTATTCGCCGACTAATCAACAATAAAAATGAAAGTAAGCAACTAGCAGCAATTGATATCATTTCAAAGGTGGAAAAAGACAAGAAATTTGTGTCCATTGTGGAAGAGTGCAAGGACTTAGTGACATCTCTTTCTGAAACGACGGAGGCAGCATCCATATTGGTAGAGAATATCAGAGAGGAAAAGGCAAGTGGTTTTTCTCTAGAAAATGGACTTGGGTTGTATGACCCAGCAACCTCTATTCGCGTATCTGCATTTACAAACAGTAAGGACTTTACAAGTAAAGATATTTTGTCGTCTCCGATACAGGAGATAAAGAGGGTAGTAATGTATTTCAATGATCTCGTAGATCAGCATAAAACGTATGAATATGAAGTGGAGAATTTTAATGGGCAAAGGGAAAAAGTTGTTTTAGGGGGACTGTATGATATATGCAGCCTTCATTATCGTAATGGCGACCATGTAGAAACGCTAGATGATTATCCATTGGCAGAAACATGGCGACAGGCTGCAAAGGATCAGCAGCTTACTACGAGACGATTATTAGAAGTACTCTTTTATTACGAATTTAATCAACAAGACTATATTTCTAAGAAGGAATGGTTTCCTTCTCTGTTGGAGAAACTGTTTCCAATCCAGCATAAAGAATTTGTGGAAATGATAACGAAACTCCCATATGGCAAACATGTTCATACTATTTTTACCGCGTTGTTGAATGAATCTCCGAGTGAAGAGGTTTTTACGGTATGCAAGGACATGCTAGCATTTATTTATCATGAAACTCCAAAGGAACGCTTTGCGGAAGTGTACGAAAAGAAGGAGGGTTCCTTCTATATAGGATACGAATCTGTTCTTGTAGAGGCACGTGAAATTGCGTTTTGGTACAAACATTTGCCTAAGTATACCTTTCAAGAGTATTTCAACATAGGCTATTGCTTTTACCAAGCAAGCGAGTATAAATCCCATGTATGTTTAAAGCTACAGGATTTTGAGACGGCATATAAATGTGGCATAGTGGATGAGAATGAGTTGTTTAGGGAGCTTTGTGGAAGGCCTTTGAGTCCTAAAAATTTACAGTTGCTTACGAATACGGATCATTATTACCATAAATCTGTTTCTATATGTGAAAAACTTCAGGAGGTTGGGAAAAAGGTCGTTGATCGGGTTGTGAGTATGGAGTTGAAGCGGGGAGAGTTGACAACAGAGGTAAGCCATTTAGCAGCTAGTATTCATAAATGTATAGGTACGACATTCTTTGTTGATATCATAGTAGGAATGGGAAGGGATACATTTGTTCGGGGCTACAATTTTGTAAATGAAGATAGTACGAAGAAGCAAATATTTAGTCATCTGTTAAAGCAGTGTTATCCTTCATCTGGTGAGGATGAGGAGACGTTGAGAGGGCTACTTCAAGGGAAAAAAATCGCGGATAGACAATTAATTGATGCGGTTATGTATTCTCCTCAATGGTTACCAATTGTAGAAAAGTATTTACAATGGCCAGGTTTAACATCGGCAGGATGGTATTTTCATGGGCATATCAATGAAATGTTCAGTCCGGAAAAGGAAACAATGATTGCTCGATACACCCCTATACCTCCCGAGGATTTGAAGCAAGGTACCTTTGATATAGATTGGTTTAAAGAGGCGTATGCGAGCCTTGGGGAAAAACGCTTTGCTGTTGTTTACGCAAGTGCAAAGTATATTGCAGGGGGTGGGCTTCATAAGCGCTCTCAGTTGTTTACCGATGCGACGTTAGGAAAGCTAGATGAAAACGATGTGGAAATGAGAATTACGGAAAAACGAAATAAAGACTATATCCTAAGCTATGGACTACTTCCATTTGGAAAAAACAAGGAAGAGGTTTTACACCGGTATGTATTTCTTCAAAATTTTTTAAAACAAAGTAAGCAATTTGGAGCTCAACGGCGTGCAAGCGAAGCGAGTGCTGTGTCTATTTCGTTAGAGAATCTAGCAAGAAATGCGGGATTCACGGATAAAAATAGATTGATATGGAATATGGAAACAGAGAAGGTGACTTCCCTCAGAAGGTTCTTGGAGCCAGCAGTTGTTCAAGATATTGAGGTCCATCTTCACATTAATGAGCTTGGAAAAGGGAAATTGATTGTTACAAAAGAGGGGAAATCCTTAAAAACGATTCCATCCCGGTTAAAAAATCATGAGTATATAAAAGAAATAAAAGCAGTTAGCAAATCCCTTCAAGAGCAATATACTCGCGCGCGGTCTATGCTGGAAAAGGCGATGGAAGGACAAGAGAGCTTTACTAGTACAGAAATGGAAAACCTTGCAAAACATCCAGTTTTGTTCCCGTTAATGAAAAACCTCTTGTTTATGAACGGGGGGCGGATAGGATATTATCGGAATAATTGTTTGGTTGGAATGGATGAACAGGTTACGAAGCTATCGGCAGAAGATCGATGTGTCCTTGCACACCCTGTCTATTTGTATGAATCAGGGGAGTGGTCCTCTTTTCAGAAGGATCTTTTCTCGAAGGGTATCGTTCAACCGTTTAAGCAAGTGTTCCGTGAGTTATATAAGCCGAATAAAGACGAGATGGAAGCAAGAACGGTTTCTCATCGTTATGACGGTTATCAAATTCAGCCAAAGAAGACCGTTGCCTTATTAAGAGAGAGGGGCTGGACCGTCAGCTTCGAAGAGGGGCTACAAAAGGTTTTCTATAAGGAGAATATCATCGCTCAATTATTCGCAATGGCAGATTGGTTTACCCCAGCGGATGTGGAAGCACCGACACTTCAGGAAATACGATTCACTCATCGTAAAACAGGTGAGGCTGTTTCTTTTTTAGAAGTTCCAAAAGTCCTCTTCTCTGAGGTGATGCGAGATGTGGATTTGGTTGTAAGTGTAGCCCATGTAGGTGGGGTAGATCCTGAAGCGAGCCTTTCTACCATAGAAATGAGGACAGCTATTATCGGAGAAACATTAAGGCTGTTACAACTCTCGAATGTGGAACTAAAGGGGTCTCATGCTTATATTAAGGGTTCTTTAGGGGAGTATACGGTACATCTTGGGAGCGGTGGTGTTCATAAATTGGGTACAGGAGCTATGATGATTATTCCAGTTCATAACCAGCATAGGGGCCGCATTTTTCTTCCATTTGTGGATGAAGATCCTAAGACCGTAGAAATAACTACAAAGATTGTAACGTTAGCAGAGGATCAGAAAATAAAAGACCCAACTATTTTAGAACAGATTTGAAAATGATGTCTGTCACTTGTGAAATGTTGGCAATGGGTAGGGATTATTTCTTGATAAAGAAAGTTGAAGTTGAAAGAAGAAATAAGACAGGAAAGAGGTGTGATTTTATGCAGTTAACCATTCATGCATCTGGCAATGATGTGGAGGTCATTTCATATCTCCTTGCCAAAAATCCAAATAATATATATGAAAGAAGTCAAAATGGCCACCTTGTCAGAATGTTCTATAGTAAATTTACAGAAGAGGAAGTAGAAGTGACTTTCTTTGTTACTCCAGATTCAATTGAACTCTCTAGGAATAGTTCTCAAACATATGACATTACCTCTTATATAAATGATAGAGAATTTGTTGTTAGCAGTATCTTTTGTACCCTTCTAAGGTCAGCATTAGGAACAGCTCTAAATGGTAAACCAAAAGAAGAGTTTTCCTCTTGGGTTCATCACGCTTTTCCATTCCAGTTTGAGATCGGTCCAATAGCATCTAACTTATCTGATAAACAGATTGTAGATTTATTTGAGCCTTTAGGGTATGACGTTTCGATTATGTACGGTGATGCTGACTACAACCTAAACATAAAGTCAAAAAGTACGGCTAGATATATTATATTAAAAGGATTAACAACACTTCAGTCTGGTCTAAGGCAGCTGTTCGTATTAATTCCAGTTCTCGATAATTACAAGCATTATTATATAGATGAAAAAGAAGTGGAGAAGATCCAAAGGTATGGAGAGGGATGGTTAGACAAGCACCCTCAAAGAGAATTTATTGTGCAAAGAGCACTTCGTTTTAAGGGAATTTATAATTTAGTAGAAAAAAAAGGGAAAGAAAATGTCAGCAGATCAAAAGATGAAAGTAAAAAAGAGTCTAAAGTACGATTAAACGATCTAAGATATGAAAAAATAGTTGATCACATTACGAACTTGAATAAGAAAGAGAGTATTGTTGACTTTGGTTCTGGAGAAGGGAAGTTGTCTCTTCGACTTGGTTTTGTAAATGGTGTGAAAGAGATATTAGCTGTAGAGCCATCAGAGTCGGCAACCCTGAAAGCATTGAGACGATTTGAGAAGGGAAAACAAAAGGAGAACTTTCTAGTGCCTACTCCAATAATGGGATCCCTATTCTATTACGATGAAAGATTAAAGCAGAAAGACGTTATGATTTTATGCGAAGTAATTGAACATATTGAAGAATTTCGATTACCTAAAATAATGAAAACTATTTTAACAGACTATCAACCTAGTATGTTACTTATTACCACACCGAATCACGAATACAACCAAGTATATGATATGCCAGAAGGATATCGACATCCTGATCATCGTTTTGAATGGAGTAGAAACGAGTTTTATGAATGGTGTAATCAACAGAATGTAGCTGGGAAGTATCAGTTAGTATTTGATGGTATTGGTGAAGAGCACCAAGATTATGGGTTCCCGACCCAAATGTGTGTATTTATGAGAAAGGAGGAGTAACGATGGACATTGTCTTGCCTTATGCAGGGATCGTTCTATTAGTAGGGCCATCGAACAGTGGTAAATCCACGTTAGTAAAAAAATTAATAGATATGGAGCAGTTACTTCCCTCCGAAGTTGTTAGTTCCGATGATTTTCGAGTATTAGTAAGTGATATTGATTTTATTGATTGGAAGCAAAGACCGAATGATGAAGCAGAGTCCCTTTTCCATCAATACCAAAATATATCAGAAGAGGCTTTCTCTTTCATGGACTCATTAATTGAGACAAGATGCAGACTGAATAAGTTAACAGTAGTTGATGCAACTCATTTACAGCCTGATGACCGTAAAAGATATATATCTATCGCTCGTAACAATCATGTACCAATCTTAGCGGTGATTTTTGATATGGACCAGAGTATCTTGCTTGAAAGAGATGAGATGCGTGATAATCCTAGAGGGAAACGAAGAATAAAGCAACAATATCAAGTTTTTAAAAGAGAAAAACGTTTTATGAAAAAAGAAGGATATCTTGCATCTTATTTTATCCAAAATACAGATGACGTGGAAATCATAAGGAAAAGAAGTAATCCTATTGAGTTGGATGTAGATAAAGGGATAGATATCGTTGGTGATATCCATGGTTGTTATGATGAAATGATTCATATTATTGAAAAACTTGGATATGAACAAAATAAAGAGGGGGATTATGTACATCCTGCGGGGAGGAAGTTTTTATCCCTCGGTGATGTTATGAGTC
This sequence comes from Evansella sp. AB-rgal1, assembly GCF_041820985.1. Classification (NCBI taxonomy): domain Bacteria; kingdom Bacillati; phylum Bacillota; class Bacilli; order Caryophanales; family Bacillaceae; genus Evansella; species Evansella sp. AB-rgal1. The sequence continues at coordinate 143,929 of NZ_JBGUAU010000010.1, read as the reverse complement.
GAGGACCTAAATCATTAGAAACTTTGCAATTTTTCTTACGCCACGTTACTAAAGGGCATGCGTATATGATAGATAGTAATCATGGTTGGAAAATAGCTAGGTGGTTAGACGGTAGGAAAGTAACCCTAAATCATGGTGATGAGCTAGTGGAAGAAGAAATGAATCAGTTTCTGGAACAACATGGGGAAGACAAGACAATGAAATTAAAAAGAGAAGTAAAGCAACTACTTCTTAATGCTCCTTCTCACTATATTTTGACAAAGAATGGGGTACCTACTCTCGTATGTACACATGCAGGAATAAAAGATGAATTTATCGGGAAACAATCGTATGATGTGAGTGATTTTTGTCGTTATGGAGATACAGATGGTTTAGATGATGCTGGTAAACCTATAAGAAATGATTGGACGCCCCATCACAAAACAAGTACATTAATTGTTTGGGGTCACGACCCGAAGCCTAAACCACTCCTTATTAACAATACAATAAATATAGATCAAGGTGTGGTTTTCGGAGGAGAGTTGACAGCTTTTCGTTATCCGGAGAAGGAATTTATTTCTGTAAAAGCAGAAAAGGATTATTCTAATTCAGCTAGTAATCCACTAAAAGAGCTGGAGAAGAAGAGGTTAGATCCTCCTAACATTTCGAAGTTTATCAATGGCTATTCTGTTGTAACCGATGACTATGGAGAAATTAAAATTGCTAAAGAATATGCAATCCCATCCATTGATGCAGTATCTCACTTTACGGTTCCAATGGAAGAGATAATGTATATTCCCCCAACAATGAGTCCTACTCCTCATCCTTCTGTTTTAGAAGATTATCTAGAGCATCCAAAGGAAGTCATTGAATACTACCGGAGCAAGGGTATAGAAAGAATGGTTGCGGAGAAAAAGCATATGGGTAGTAGAGGTATTTTGCTTTTGTTTAAAAATAAAGAATCAGGATTAAAGTTTGTTGGACGTGAAACTCTTGGTGTAATTTATACTAGAGCAGGCAGAAAATTCTTTCAAGATGAATTAGCTAACGAAATTCTTCAGAGGCTACACGAAGGATTAATGAACAATAAATATTTTGATAGGTACAAGACAGATTATGTACTATTAGATGCCGAGATTATGCCCTGGAATCTAAAAGCCAAAGAGCTAATTAGTAGCCAATATGCTCACGTTTCCGAAAATGCTATTTTAGATCGTAGCTTTCTTAAGAAAAAATTGGAAAAAGCGTTGCCCCGTCATAAAGATTTAGAGACATGGCTTGCTGAATACGACAGTAAACTTGAGAATGCTATCATTTTTAAAGAAGTGTTTCAGAAGTATTGTTGGGATGTAGAAGACATTAACCATATTCAAATTGCTCCATTTCATGTTTTGGCACATAGTAATGAAACATTCTTTCATAAACCTCACACATGGCATATGGAAATGAACCGAGAATTTGCCAATATGGTAGATATGTTTGTGGAAACAGAATTTATGCTTATTGATGATGCTAGAAGTGAGACGGACGTAATCGAGTGGTGGGAAGATATCACAAGTGACGGTCATGAAGGAATTGTGATCAAACCAGAGACATTTATTACAAAATCAAAGGGTAAACTCATCCAACCTGCCATAAAGGTTAGAGGTCGTAAATATTTAAACATTATCTATGGGATGGATTACTTGCTGCCAGAAAACATAAACCGATTAAAGAAAAGAAACGTTTCAAAAAAACAAAAGCTTGCACTAAAAGAATTTGCGCTAGGCGTGGAAGGCGTAAGACGATTTGTGAATGGAGAATCCATAGAAAGAGTACATGAATGTGTACTTGGAACACTTGCAATGGAATCAGATCCTATCGATCCAAGGCTGTAGAAACAGCTATTAAAATAGTGTAATTTTGATTTGTTTTTATTGTGGGATTATTAGAGTCTACCTGAAATAGGATAAAGAATTTATTTACTTTGAAAGACGCAACCAGTAATAGGGTTGTGTCTTTTAAAAAAAAAGAAAGTATACCATTTTCGTACTTAGAAAAATTGTCTAGTTATAGGCTCCATCTGCTCGTCGTAAACTTGTCTAGGCAGTACTTGGCTCGTGTCAAATAACCTGCCCAATGATTTGCTTTTCTTAGTGATTCAGATGGTTTTAATCCACAGCCAATTTACAGTTAGTTAAGTCCGAGTGTCATTGTTACATTGGGAAACCCAAAACTTCAACTCAAATACAATCTATTTGCGGACCTAATAAAATCCTGTTATGATGCATTTATCGCTAACATACTGGTAACAGCCTGCGTTTTAGTTATACAAACGAAAACTCACTAAACTAGGTTAGTAAAAATACACGTTATACCACTATCATTTTAATTTTAAATGTAAAATAACATATTGTATTATATTTTTATTATAGAAGTATTTAGTTGTTTAGAAAGGATGTTTTCTTATGTCTACAATATACGATGTTGCTAAAAGGGCAAATGTTTCAGCCATGACTGTATCAAGGGTCATTAATCAAAAAGGAAATATAGGTGAGGCAACGAGAAAACGTGTGGAAAAAGCGATAGAAGAACTAAATTATTTCCCAAATAAATCTGCAAGGAGCTTGACTTCTAAAGCAACGAACATTCTCTCCCTCCTTATCACAGACATAAATAATCCTTTTTTTACAAAAGTAGCAAGAGGTGCGGAAGATAAGGCACTACAATTGGGATATCAGGTTATCTTGAGTAATAGTGACGAAAACATTGAAAAAGAATCGCGCTATATACAGATGTTATTAGAATCACAGGTTGATGGCATATTAATAGCCCCCTCTGGAGATGAATCCAAAAATAATATCCGGACGTTAATCAAACATAAAATCCCCTTTGTACAGTTGGACAGGGAAGTAGAAGGGATCGAGTCTGACGTCATTCTTGGAGATAGTCAAAAAGGAACCAGAATGTTGATTGATCACTTAATTAATCAAGGTCATAAACGTATTGCATTAATAAATGGTCCATCCTATATATCTACTGCAAGAGAGAGAAGAAATGCTTATATGGAAGCACTGAAATATTCTGGAATACCGATGGAAGAACATCTTATGTTTGAAACAGATTATATCCAAAAAGATGGATTAGAGTTAGTTGACTATCTCGTCTCTTTACCAAAAGGAAAAAGACCGACAGCTGTTTTTGCTGCAAATAACTTTATCGCAGTTAGGGTTATTAAAGCATTACGAAAAAAAGGAATCCGTGTACCGGAGGATATTGCGTGTGTTTGTTTCGATGATTTTGATCAAGATATTGATTTAGACCCTTTTCTGACCGTGGCAGCTCAACCAGCTTATGACTTCGGATTTATGGGGGTTCAAATGCTGGTAGACAAGATTGAAGGGAATATGGCAGATAAGAAACGAAAGATTATCTTACCTCCAGAAATAATTGTTAGAAAATCTTCTTTAGCTACTACTAATGATCTAGCTACACATTGAGATAGTTAGATTCGTTAGCCACATATATACATACCTAAAGTATCTGTATTCCTCGCGCACCTGTTGTCAATAGATACGTTTTATTAAATATGTACCAACCTAGGGAAGTCTGTTATATTTCCTTAGGTTTTTTTGTGTATTCGAGTTAATTTCCGTTCCGTATCTATCCTTCAAAAAGATTCACCAAGTAAACAAGATGTAACCAATCTAACTTGAACATGGAAACAATTAATTGTATAACAATAATGGTATCGATAACATTATAAATACAGAAAAATGTCAACTGGAAAACTAGAGTTGTTCACTCTAATTATTGAGAACTAGAAGTTTAACTATCATAATCGCAACTTAATGAAATAAATCAAATTATATATTGTGTTATAATTATGTTACCGGTATCATAAAAATAACGATAAGATAAAAAATATAAGATTCCGTCACTCTGTAACTTAGCAAGCTCTCGATTGGAATGCATGTAAGGGAGCATCAAACTTAGCCTTCGTTTCTGTAACACTATAATCATAGTAAAAAGTGATAAGGAGTAGATATGTATATGTTAAAAGGAATCCCCACTATTTTTTCACCAGAATTATTGAAAACGCTTTACGAAATGGGTCATGGAGATGAAATAGTCATTGCTGATGGGAACTTCCCGGCGGCTTCTCTCTCTAAACGACTTATTCGCTACGATGGACATGATGTTCCTGAACTGCTAGAAGCTATCATTAAATTTTTCCCGCTCGATACGTACGTAGAACAGCCTGTCACATTAATGGAAGTAGTGAAAGGAGACCCTCCGGAACCAACAATATGGAAAGAATACCAATCTATCATTCGAACGGAAGGCTGTGACGAGAACAATATTGCTTTTTTGGATAGGCACTCTTTTTATGAGAGAGCAAAAAACGCATATGCCATTGTTGCTACGAGTGAGAAGGCACTATATGCAAACATCTTACTTACGAAAGGTGTAGTAAAGGACTGATACTCCTAATCTAATAAATTTTTGAGGTGAATAAATATGGTAAGTGTTTTAGAACAATTGAGCTTATACGCGAAAAAATTAGTTCAATCTGGACTAGTGGTAGGAGCTGGTGGAAACCTTAGTATCCGTGAAGGTGATTATATGTATATATCCCCTAGTGGATTTGATTTACAAGAAATTGAGGATCATCAATGGGTAAAGGTGGATATTAGGACAGGTGATGTTCTGAGTGATCTGAAACCTTCCTCAGAAATATTAATGCATTTGGAGTGCTTTCGAAATAGACCAGATGTTCATGCTGTCTTACATGCTCATCCAAGCTATTCCGTAGGTGTGTCCTCAACTGGTAAGGAGATTCCAAGTATGTTTCCTGACTTTCCAGCGATGGTAAAGAACATAGCTTACATAGATTATGTCATTCCTACCACAAATGTATTAGCGGAAGAAGTGGTGAAAGTTATCGATAATACAGACGTAATTGTAATGAGAAATCATGGGGTACTAACGTTAGGGAAATCAATGAAAGAAGCGTACTTTTTTATGCAGTTAACGGAGGAAGCCGCAAAGGTCTACACCATCTCTTCCATTGTAGGTAATCCTCGAGTTTTAACAGAGGAAGAATGTGAAGATCTGAAAAATCTTTCAGCGGAAAGATATAGAGCGAAACTACTAAAAGATTCATAGAGTGCTTCGTTTAGAAAGGAAGGTAATTATGAAAAAGGTATGGGCGTTTGATTTAGGAGCTTCAAACGGAAGGTTAATGGTGAGTAGCTTCGATGGAAATCGCCTAGGGCTAGAGGAAATTCATCGTTTTTCTAACCAACCTACCAAAGTCATGAATCGCTACTACTGGGATGTATTACATATCATCAATGAAATGAAAACAGGTATGTCCAAGAGTAGAGTGAAAGGGCATGGAGATGTGGAAAGTCTCGGTATTGATTCATGGGGAGTAGACTTCGGGTTATTGTCTAGTAACGGGGAGATATTGGGGAACCCATACTGTTACCGTGACCCTTACGCAGCTCTAGGTTTAGCGGAGGTAACAAAGCTTGTTGGAAAAAAAGAGTTGTTTTTCCGAACGGGAAATGAACCAACCCAAATCAATACGTTATTTCAACTCTACGGAATCAAGAAAAATAATCCAATGTTACTAGAGCAAGCGGAATCTTTACTGATGACTCCCAATTTAATTGGTTACCTTTTATCTGGAGAGAAACAAAATGAATTTACTATCAGTAGCACTTCTCAGTTGCTTAGCATTTCTAGTCAAAGTTGGGATAGTGAACTGATCAATACGTTAGGTTTGCCAATTGATATTTTTGAACCTATCGTCAAGCCAATGACAATGTTAGGCAAGACGCTTCCACACATAAATCAAGAGGTTGGGATGTCGGCGGTAAACATCGTGAATGTTGCAGGACATGATACTGCTAGTGCATTAGCTGCTTTACCTATGGAGGGTAATGATTCCGTATTTATGAGCTGTGGAACTTGGGTACTAATGGGGGTACAGATGAATGAACCGAATGTATCGCATGAGGCCTTTACCTATGGCTTTACGAATGAAGGTACGTTAGATGGCCAATACCGACTTTTGAAAAATAATATGGGATTATGGCTCATACAACAATGTCGTTTCATATGGGAAAAGGAAGGCATTCAAACAGATTATATTGAGGAAAGCAGATTGATAGAAAAAACAAAATCTTTTCAAACTTTCATAGATCCGGATGATCCTCTATTTTTTAATCCGAGCAATATGGTAGAAGCAGTTCAATCATACTGCAGAAATACTGGTCAAGTTGTGCCAAATTCAAGGGGGGAGATACTATCTTGTATTTTAGAAAGTCTCGCCTTAAAATATCGCTGGGTAGTCGAGAAGTTAGAAAGGATAACCGACAAACAATGGAAAAAGATCCATATGGGTGGCGGTGGGATTCAGAATAATTTGTTTTGCCAATATACCTCCAACGCTACTGGTAGGGAAGTAATTGCAGGACCTGTAGAAGCTAGTTCGATTGGGAATTCTATTGCACAGTGGATAGCTTTAGGGGAATTCAAGAACTTAAAGGAAGCTAGAATGATTGTGCAAAACTCTTTCCATACAGAAATCTACGAGCCAATGAACACAGCAAATTGGCAAGAAGCTTATGAGAAGTTTTTGGAAGTTACCACACTGAAATAACAAGAACTGAATTTTTCGCCCAAATAAATAGAAAGAACTAGGAGGTAACGAAAATGGAAGTGAATAATAGATATCATGGAAAACTACCTAAAATTGGCATCAGACCAACCATTGATGGACGAAGGAAAGGGGTTCGCGAATCGTTAGAAGAAAAAACAATGGCAATGGCAAAATCAGTTGCATCACTCATTTCTTCAAATGTAAGACACTATAATGGTGAGCACGTAGAGTGTGTTATTGCGGATACATGTATCGGTGGGGTAGCTGAAGCTGCGAAAGCAAAAGAAAAGTTCGAAAAGGAATCGGTAGGAGTGACGATTACGGTAACCCCTTGCTGGTGCTATGGTTCAGAAACGATGGATATGAATCCGTCCACTCCTAATGCGATTTGGGGGTTTAATGGTACGGAACGTCCGGGAGCTGTTTATTTAGCAGCTGTTTTAGCAGCACATAATCAAAAGGGAATTCCTGCATTCGGTATTTACGGCAAAGATGTGCAGGATGTAGAAGACTCAGAGATTCCACAGGATGTCAGCGAGAAAATACTCCGTTTTGCAAAATCAGGCCTAGTTGTTGCTATGCTAAAAGGGAAATCCTATCTTTCCATGGGGTCTGTTTCTATGGGGATTGCTGGAAGTATGGTAAGTGAAGATTTCTTTCAAGAGTATTTAGGAATGAGAAATGAGTATGTGGATATGACAGAATTCATTCGTCGTACAGATCTTGGAATCTATGATAAAGAAGAATATGAAAAGGCACTTAGCTGGGTAAAGGAATACTGTGGTGAAGGCATTGACAATAACCCAGAAGACAAGCAAAGAACAAAAGAAGAGAAGCAAAGCGATTGGGAAATGGTTGTGAAAATGACATTAATCACAAGAGATTTAATGGTAGGTAATCCAAAGCTAGTGGATTTAGGCTACGAAGAGGAAGCCTATGGAAGAAATGCGATTGCATCTGGTTTTCAAGGTCAACGGCAATGGACGGATCATTTTCCAAATGGAGACTTCCTAGAAGCGATACTCAATTCTTCCTTTGATTGGAATGGGAAACGACCACCATATATTGTTGCTACGGAAAATGATTCTTTAAATGCGGTGAATATGTTGTTCGGTCACTTACTAACAAATTCTGCACAAATTTTTGCAGACGTGAGGACGTATTGGAGCCCGGAAGCAGTCAAGCGAGTAACCGGAGAAGAACTCTCTGGCAGAGCAAAAGATGGATTAATTCACTTGATTAACTCGGGTTCAGCAACATTAGATGGTACAGGTGAACAAACGATTGATGGGAAGCCAGCTATGAAACCATTTTGGAACATCACTGAAGATGAAATGAAAAAGTCGTTGGAGGCAACTTCGTGGAGACCTGCGAATACAGAATACTTCCGTGGTGGTGGGTACTCTAGTAACTTCTTAACAAAAGGGGAAATGCCTCTAACAATCTCAAGAATTAATTTAGTAAAAGGTATTGGTCCTGTGCTCCAAATTGCAGAGGGATATTCTGTTGAACTTTCTGAAAACGTTCATAATACCTTGGATGAACGGACAGATCCAACGTGGCCTACAACGTGGTTCGTTCCCAACCTAACAGGTACAGGTGTTTTCACTGATGTGTATTCTGTTATGAACACGTGGGGAGCAAATCATTGTGTAGCAAGTTATGGACATATTGGTGCTGACTTACTAACGTTGGCATCCATGTTCCGAATCCCAGTTCATATGCACAATGTACCACGTGAAAACATATTCCGCCCTAGCGCTTGGAATATGTTTGGAACAGAGGACTTAGAGGGTGCAGACTTCCGTGCATGTAGTACTTATGGTCCTTTATATAGATAAACATACTACGATGATACATGACGAGGGGCATGTTGATGGACAGGTGAGGTTAGTGAACGCCCTACCACATAATTGAATAATTAGGCTTCCGTATTCTCTGGGAGTCTTATCATGCAAATTCTACGATATTGGAATGAAGTTGTAGGGATAAAACCAATGAGAATAAATAAAAGATTATTTACCAACAAAAGTATTCTCTAATATAAACAAAACATGACATATATGTGATTATTTTCAAGAACGGGATGGGGATCATGATGAGAATTGATGCACATCAGCATTATTGGAAAATAGATAGAAACGATTATGGATGGATTACACCGGAAGTTCCTGTGTTATACAGAGATTTTTTACCTGAGCATCTATTACCGCAATTACAAAAGCATAATATCGAGAAAACAATTTTAGTTCAGGCGGCACCTACAATAGAAGAATCAGAATTCCTTTTACATCTAAGTGAAGAAGACGACACAATAGCAGGAGTTGTAGGATGGCTAGATCTAGAGGACCCATTATACCTTGAACACTATAGCTCGTTTGCGAAACATCCAAAGTTTGTTGGATTTCGTGTCATGATTCAAGATATGAAAGATCCAAACTTAATTCTTACGAAACCATATCAAGAGGCTTTCGCGTATTTTTCCGAGAAAAATGTGCCTATCGATTTACTTATTACCTCAGATCAACTGCAAGTTGTAGTTGATCTCCTTGATAAACAACCAAAAATGAGAGCGGTAATTGATCACATTGCGAAGCCTAATATAAAACAAGGGATCATGCAACCGTGGAAAACTCAGATGGAGAGAATTGCGAACAATCCCAATATATATTGTAAGCTTTCTGGAATGGTAACAGAAGCAAATCACCATTCGTGGATGCTACAAGATTTTAGAGAGTATATAACACATATTATCGATTGCTTTGGAATAGACAGAATCATGTTTGGAAGTGATTGGCCTGTATGTATTTTAGCAGGTAGTTACGATGAAGTACTATCTATATTAGAAAATAATTTGCCACCTTATTTCACGGATTTGGATAAGGAAAAACTGTTTGGCTTGAATGCAAAAACGTTTTATAAAATATAGGAGATGAACAACGATGGAATATAGAAAGCTAGGAACTACAGAATTAGACGTCTCCATTTTGAGCTTTGGAGCGTCTTCATTAGGATCCGTTTTTCGTGATATTGATGAATTTGAGGGAATTAAGACCGTTCATACTGCGGTAGATATGGGAATCAATTACATCGATGTAAGTCCATATTATGGGCTTACAAAGGCTGAATCAGTTTTAGGAAAAGCAGTTAAAGAGCTTCCACGAGATAAAATCTTATTGTCTTCCAAAGCGGGTCGATATGGGGCTGACACATTTGATTTTTCCAAAAATCGAATCTTTCAAAGTGTAGAAGAAAGTCTTGAAAGGTTACATACAGATTATTTAGATATGTTATTTCTGCATGACATTGAATTTGGCTCCTTTGATGAAGTAATCGAAGAGGGTATTCCAGCGCTGCAGCAGTTAAAGCGAGAAGGGAAAGTTCGATTTTATGGTGTGTCTGGTTTGCCACTTATGGTTTTTGAAAAGGTATTGGAAAAAGAGAAGCTAGATGTGATTTTATCTTATTGTCACTACTCATTGAACGATACGTCACTACTGAAATTACTTCCTACTCTGCAGAAGAAGGAAGTAGGTGTTGTAAATGCATCTCCACTCTCGATGGGGCTGTTAAATACGAGAGAGGTAGCGGATTGGCATCCAGCAGATCCCGAGATTGTTACTGTTTGCAAAAAAGCTGCTGCATACTGTGAAAGCATTGGAGAAGATATTGCCAAACTAGCGATTCAATATTCGGTAGCAAATACAAGTATTCCTACGACATTAGTTAGTACAGCTAGTGTAAAAAATATATCGAGAAATATCTCATGGGCAAATGAGCCAATAAATAAAGAGCTGTTACGCACTGTATTAGAAATGTTAGCTCCGATTCATAACCGTACTTGGTCAAGTGGAAAGCCAGAATATAACGAAAATATTATTTAGGTGAGGGGAAAAAACAGTTGAAAAGCATCGTGTGTGTTCAACCAAATGAGTTGTTGATGACAGATGAACAAGTTCCTTCGTTAGTAGAAGGGGAAGCGTTGGTTCAGATCAAAAGAATTGGTATTTGTGGCACTGATCAACACGCTTATAAAGGAAATCAACCATATTTCACATACCCTCGAGTACTAGGACACGAACTGTCAGGGATAGTAATGGATATTGACCCTAATGTGAAACACCTAAAAAAGGGTGATCAAGTAGCGATTATCCCATATCTTCATTGTGAAAATTGTATTGCTTGTAAGCAGGGAAAAACAAACTGTTGCGAGAAAATAAAGGTGATAGGGGTTCATGAGGATGGAGGAATGAGAGAGGTTCTTTCTGTTCCAACAAGTCATCTATTAGTGACAAACAATCTCTCTTTAGATGCTGCAGCACTACTTGAACCACTTGCAATTGGTGCCCATGCTGTTCGACGTGCAGAGATAAAGCGTGGAGAGAATGTGCTAGTAATTGGAGCGGGGCCAATTGGTCTTGGAATCATGGTTTTCGCAAGAGACCAAGGAGCCAATGTTATAGCAATGGATGTAAATGAAGAAAGACTACAATTTTGTAAAAAATGGGGGGAAGTAGGGGCAACGGTAAATGCACTTCATCAACCTATTGAAGAGCTATTAGATGTAACAGATGGAAATATGCCTTCTGTCGTCATTGATGCAACAGGTAATTTGCAGTCAATGAAGCAATCCTTCCATTATATCTCACATGGGGGAAAACTCGTGTATGTTGGTTTAGTAAAAGATGATATTAGTTTCTATGACCCTGATTTTCATAAACGAGAGACAACGCTATTAGGAAGTAGAAACGCAACGATAGAAGATTTTGAATATGTTCAGCATGTGTTAGCAAAAGGGGAAGTAGACATACCTACTTATATAACCCACCGTTGCAGTTTTGAAGACATGATGGGAGAATTTGAGAATTGGCTACAACCTGAATCAAAGGTAATAAAGGCAATAGTAGAGTTATAGTTCAAAAAGTGGAAACAAAAATAGGATGTTAGGAGCAGCTTGTCATGACAAAAACAAAGACATTGTGGTACAAACAACCAGCTAAGGAATGGAACGAAGCATTACCTCTTGGAAATGGTAGATTAGGAGGAATGGTATTCGGAGAAATAGCAAAGGAACGCATTCAATTAAATGAGGACTCCGTATGGTATGGAGGACCTAGAGATCGTAATAATCCGGATGCCCGTAAGTACTTACCTAAAATTAGAAAGCTTTTATCGGAAGGTAGGTTAAAAGAGGCGGAGAAATTGGCTGCGCTTGCTCTACCGGGAGTTCCTGAATGTCAGAGACATTATGAGACGCTAGGAGATTTGTATTTACAATTTGATGGTGAGGATGTGGGGAAGGGTGAAGATCACTACGACTACCGACGAGAACTAGATCTAGATACAGGGGTTGTGACTGTTACATACAAAGTAGGGAATGTAAATTACAAAAGGGAAGTGTTTACTAGTTTTCCAGATCAAGTAATGGTTGTGAGACTTACTTCCTCTAAAGAGGGTGGTATTTCGTTCCGTGCCTATTTTGATCGAGGGAAATCGAGAAACTTCGATGATATGAGGGCATTGTCAAAGGATCGGTTAGTGATGCGAGGAGTTACAGGAGGTAGTGATGGCATTCATTTTCGAAGTGTTGTGCAGGCAATACCTGAAAATGGAACAGTCAAGACGATTGGAAGCCGTCTTATTGTTGAAAATGCGGATGCGGTAACACTGATTTTATCTGGGGCAACATCCTACCGATTTGAAAAACCTGAGGACTATTGTGTTGGATTGCTTGATGCTGCTTTCGATAAGTCATATGAGCAGCTGCTTCAGCACCACTTACAAGATTATCAAGAACTTTTTCATCGGGTAGAATTTCAATTGGATGAGCCGGTAGTGAAAAATTCTCTCCCTACGGATGAACGATTGGTACTACTTAGAAATGGGGAAAGTGATCTAGACTTACTTTCTACTTATTTTCATTTTGGAAGATACTTATTGATTTCTTCCAGTCGTCCAGGATCGCTTCCAGCAACGCTACAAGGAATATGGAATGACTTAATGTTGCCACCGTGGGATAGTAAATTCACGGTAAATATCAACACGGAAATGAATTATTGGCCAGCAGAGGTATGTCAATTATCGGAATGTCATGAGCCGTTGTTTGATCTTATTGAGCGGATGAGGGTACCGGGGCGTATTACGGCAGAAAAAATGTATGGCTGTCGTGGCTTTGTTGCTCATCATAATACAGATATTTGGGCTGACACAGCACCACAGGACATTTATATGCCAGCATCATTTTGGCCGATGAGTGTTGCTTGGCTCAGTTTACATCTATGGGAGCGTTATGAATTTACAGGAGACACGGAGTTTTTGCATAAGGTTTACGAAACACTGAAGGAAGCCTCCCTGTTCTTTGTGGATTTTCTACAAGAAACGGAGGATGGTTATTTGATCACCTCTCCATCTGTTTCACCGGAAAACACGTATATACTGCCGAACGGGGAAAGAGGGGTATTGTGTGAAGCACCATCTATGGATAGTCAAATCCTCCACGCTTTGTTTTCAAGTGTGATCAAAGCAAGTGAGATTCTCGCACAGGATGAGGAATACCGTGGACTATTAGAAAACATGAAAGAGAAGCTTCCAAAACCGCAGATTGGGAAGTATGGACAAATTCAAGAGTGGAAAGAAGATTATGAAGAGGCTGAACCTGGGCATCGGCATATCTCTCATCTTTTTGCATTACATCCTGGCAATCAGATTTCTCCAAGGAAAACACCAGAGTTAGCGGAAGCTGCAAAAGTAACGTTAGAAAGAAGATTGCAACACGGCGGTGGACATACTGGCTGGAGTCGAGCATGGATTATTAATATGTGGGCACGGTTAGAAGAAGGGGAGTTGGCGTATCAAAATGTACTAGGTCTTCTCACGTCATCCACACTACCAAATCTATTTGATAATCATCCACCTTTCCAAATTGATGGAAACTTTGGCGGCACAGCTGGTATGGTAGAAATGGTGCTACAAAGTCATCTGGAGGAAATTAGTTTGCTACCTGCGCTGCCTAAGGAATGGTGTAGTGGCAAGGTGAAGGGACTTCGAGCAAAAGGTGGATTTGAAGTAGATCTAGAGTGGGAGAATAATAGATTGAGGAATGGGCGGATTACTTCGTTGAATGGAAGGACTTGTACGTTAAGACTACCGAGCAATGTGGATGTATCCATCACGTGTGATAATACAGAGGTTCAAGTGGAAAAGAAAGAGAACTTTGTTTTCCAGTTTGAGACGGAAAAAGGGAAAGAGTATGTATTGACAATGTAGATAGCAGAATGATCTGGCTTGTTTCGTACTTTACGGACAGCGCAGGAAATGATCTCGGAAAAGTGGTTCCGGGGTCATTTTGCGTGTGCTTACAATTGTTCATGGTGTTAGCTAAGGATTAATAATGAATTATTTATTGATGAAATTTTTTCAGAAGTGCGACTACGGCATTCATTATTCGTCTATTATCATAGACAAATAGGAGGTGAAAGGATGACATGGAAGGAGTTATACATAAACTATAATCAAGATGTTTACAATTATATTTTACTTATGGTCGGAAACAAAGAGACTGCAGAAGATATTACACAGGAAACATTTATAAAAGTAAAAAGTTCATTACATAAATTTCGTGGGGAATCTCACTATTATACATGGATTATATCAATGGCGAGGAATTCCATTTATGATTATTGGAGAAGAAAAAGGTTAATAACATTCATCCCTTTAAAGACATCTGTTCCATTAGTCAATAATAATTCACCAGAGAAGATTTTGGAGGATGACGAAACCGTAAACGAACTATATAACTGTATAAAAAGATTAAAGACGAGTTATCAAGAAGTTATCATACTTCGAAAGGTTCACGTTTTAACAGTGCAGGAAACAGCGGAGGTATTAGGATGGTCAGTGAGTAAAGTTAAGTCCACAACACATAGAGCGTTGGAAGCCTTAAAAAAGGAAATTGAAAATTTTAAAAATGAGGAGGGTAGTTAAAATGAATAGAGACTTTTCGAAAAAATATCTGTCCGAAGAGAATTTTTCTAAGCTGCGAAAAACGACACGTTCCGGTGTGCAAGAAACATTAATGATGGAAAGAATTGAAAAGGAGTCGGTTCGTAAGTCCTTTCCCGTTAAATATTATATAGTGCTTACTTCGGCAAGTTTACTATTCCTCGTGTTATCAATACCATTTATTTTAGATTTCATGGGTATGTCTAAAGAAAATGAAGCGACGACACAATTGTATGCACCACCAGAGTTAGCGATTATTGTTGGAGATGAAACGATACACCCTATACTAGGAACATATAGTTGGACTGTAGAAAACAATGACGGTACATCAACAGACAATACTCAAGATTCGGAGCCCCCACCAGTTCTACTTAAAAATCAGGAACCATTAATAGTAAGTTCAACTAATGAGCTCACGTTTGTTTTTGAAAAACCTCCAAGTTCCTATGAAATAAGGGAATGGGAAAATAAATTCAATGAAGTTTTAGCTACTTATAACGATATAGACTTAGAAAATGTTAGTGGAGTAAAGTTTTTTGATATTATTGCAACATGGGAACAGGGAACTGCGAGTTATGCATTCTCATTAGAATTTGAAAATGAATCTGGAAGCAGAACACCCACAGTAGAAAGAGTTTATAGTGAATCGTGGGATGGAGAAACGGTAATTGTTGAAGAGTACGAAGAGAGCTTGAATTACAATATAATTAATGAAATCACAGACGGCAAAGATGTTGAAACAATGCTTACCCTATTGAAGAAAACAGAATGGATAGAAGGTATATCGGCAGATAATGAGCCTCCTGATTATCGATTTACTTGGAATTCCTATGTTCATGGTGTGTGGGTGTGGAAAATGAAAGAAACTGATAGATCAACTGAAAACGTAGTATCGAATAGATTATCGATTATTATCGAAGATCAATATAATCATACTACATTATCTGAGGAAGACTCTTCCATTCTATATGAAATAGTAACAGGTGAAAAATTGGAATAGATTATGAAATGGAGATCGAGTTAACAGAAATTATGAACCGAGGTGCTTGTTCTTTTGTTGCAAAAGTTCCTGTACCCATTGCGAAGTAGAGCATGAATGCAGCGGTAATCCGGAACTTTGTGAAGGTTTTGATGGATGTGTTATAACCATGCGAGTGAAATTAACGTAAAGGTGAATCCTCTCTTTACTTCATATTTCTGAACTCGAAGGAAGCAGCGAGAACCGTTCCCACTGCTTCCTCGCTGCTTCCTATTTTTCTACACGAAATGGGCATTTTCCCTTGATTGGTTCCGCATCGTCACCGATAAAGAACTGTTTCCACTCGTTGTGGGTTGGATCTCCGTAATGACTAATGTCAGGGTGCTTCGGTAACTTATCCCACGCTTCTACTCGTTCTCGCACCTTTTCTCTCGACATCGCTCCTCCAGGTTCTGTTCCTTCGAGCCCTTTGAAGATCCTTCTTGGCTGAAAACCAAGGACAAGGCTATTTCCTAGATCTCGTGTTTTCCTTTGTTTGTATGCAGGTGCATTTCCGAAAACAAAGATAGGCTCTTTTTGAAAGTGGAAATCCCACAAATAATGTTCTGGATCCCTAGGCTGATCTTCTGGCCAACTAGCTTTGTCCTGACGATGAAGGTATTGAAGAATATCCCAAAAGTAATCTCGATAATATTCAATACTTCTTTCTTGTTTTTCGGGTTCTACAAAAACAAATAAGCCATGACGTGTATCGTGTGTTCCATCGAACAGACCTATAAAATCACTTAATGTATCAGGAAGTGTGGACCAATCGTCCTGATTGATAAAGGAATACCGAAGTTCCCCTTTTCTCTCGGCAGTTTGACCAAAATAGCATGGGAAGTCTTTTTTCGTTACTATGTCACGAAACGTAGCATATTCGTTATAAAACCAGTTAGGGTATGTTTGATTTTCATTGATATCTTTTTGAGTTAATAGTAGAGATTGTGTTGTTTTCATCATCATCCTCCTAAGTTACTTCTCTTATTCTACCATTATTGTAACACTATACCCGTTTGTGGGGGGGGTAACCATGTGAATGTCGTAATGTAAGCACTATCCTCCTTTCCATTCGTACATTGGTGTGTAGTTTGGAATGTGCTATTATATAGAAAACTATATAAACTTATAACTAAATTTGATTCGTAGTACATAAATAGGAATAGAAAAGAGGAAAAAATATGGACGTTTTTAAAGAATATTTAGGGAAAATTGATAACCCAGATCATCGCGAACGGACAGAAGAAGTACTGGTATGGATAATGGAGAGGTTTCCTAATCTAGAGCCGAAAATCGCGTGGAATCAACCTATGTTTACTGATCACGGTACATTTATCATTGGCTTTAGTGTGGCGAAAAAACATATGGCGGTTGCTCCTGAAAGTGTAGGAATTACTAATTTTTCTAAGGAAATTATAGAAGCGGGCTATGATCATACAAAGGAATTGATACGTATCAAGTGGGATAGTGCAGTTGATTTCTCGCTGCTTGAGACAATTATCGAGTTTAATATTGTGGATAAAGAAGAGTGTTCGACTTTTTGGAGGAAATAGATGTTAATGTGGCGTTGGTGTCTACTTAATGAACACCCTACTGTGATGGTTAATACGGTCACTGAACAAGTTGGCCTGTACTTTTTTAGTGGTTTTTGATTTCAAATGTTCTGGTCGATTAAAGTACTTTTTATCGGCCAGAACATTTTCATTTTATTGATTTGAAGGGTCTTGCGCTTTTTGCATATCTAGTAGGCTGTATTTATATTTTAATACGAGAACCGAAGGAAGCAGAGAGGACTGCTTCCTCTTTTTATGCTTGATTTGCATGTGTCACTCTTCTAACAAAAAGAGCAAGGACTATGGCTACTAGTGCCATGTAAAATCCTGTTGAAAAACTTTGCTGTGATCCGTATGTAAGAGCAGCAATCAATTCTTCTTCTGTAGGATTAATAATGCTCTTACTTTGTAAGTAGCTATGCTGACCGTTTTCCATAACAGAAATAAATAAGGCAGCACCAATAGCGCCAGACACTTGAGTCAATGTGTTCGCAATCGCTGTTCCATGAGGGTATAGTTCCTTTGGAATTTGGTTCAAACCATTTGTTTGAGAAGGCATCATAATCATTGCAACGGCAATCATTAAGACAGCTTGCTGGATAACCACAACCCAAACAGGTATCCCGAGAGTGGTGTAGCGGTAAGTAAAAACAACAACAGCAAGAATAATAGTTCCTGGAATTAATAATGGACGAGGCCCATATTTATCAAATAAACGCCCCATAATAGGAGACATAGCACCATTTAATAAACCACCTGGC
This sequence comes from Evansella sp. AB-rgal1, assembly GCF_041820985.1. Classification (NCBI taxonomy): domain Bacteria; kingdom Bacillati; phylum Bacillota; class Bacilli; order Caryophanales; family Bacillaceae; genus Evansella; species Evansella sp. AB-rgal1. Next base: position 125,965 of record NZ_JBGUAU010000010.1, on the reverse strand, counting down.
AACAAAACGAGTCCTGCTGTTATTGCACTAAATAATAATGCTCCTTGCATATAAATTGGCATCACTAACATCATGGCAAACATCGTCATCATAACGAGCATCACCATCAGGAGGCCAAGTGTAAACATAGGATATCGGAATACACGAATATCTAATAGAGGAGTATCCATCTTTAATTGGCGCCAACAAAACAAGGTAAGAGATATAAATCCAATAAGTAAGAAAGAAAAGACCAAAGGGTCCGTAAAGCTAGCGTCACCTTTTCCGGCAGCACTAAAGCCGTACACGATAAAACCAAAAGCGATCATGGACAAAAGAAAGGAGATCACATCTAATTTTGGCTTAGTCGTCTCTGACATGTTCGTTAGCACTTTCATTCCAAACAAAAGAGAAGCAATGGAAATAGGTAAAATAAAATAAAATAACCAACGCCAAGTTAAGCTTTCCACGATAAGACCGGAAACAGTGGGTCCTATTGCTGGAGCAAACATGATAACAAGCCCCACCATTCCCATTGCTGCACCGCGACGTTCTATAGGGATAACGGTAAGAATAATGTTAATCAGAAGTGGAATCATGATAGCTGTACCGACTGCCTGAGTTAAACGACCGATGAAAAGAACAGAGAATACTGGGCTGACTCCACATATAATTGTTCCTATTGTAAATAAGGACATGGCACTAATAAATAACTGACGTGTAGTAAAGCGTTGCATAAAATATGCAGATATAGGAATTAACGTACCAATAACAAGCATATATCCAGTTACAAGCCATTGCACAGTACTGGAAGCAACTCCAAAGTCAGCCATAATGGTATTCAAGGCAACATTTAAAATTGTTTCACTTAAAATAGCGACGAATGCGCCTGAAAGCAGCACCGCGAGAATGGGAATTGGGTTTATCTCTGGTTTAGTTGTTTCTGTAGATGCAACATTAGTTTGAGTTAAAACAGCCATTTTTTCTCCTCCAAATTCTATTTAAATACGAAACGGCCTCGTTCCGCTATATAATAGTAGCACCACCAAATACGAAACGCAATAGTTCTGTATTTGTGGAATAAGAGTGGAAATGTTAAAATGATGAAATCAGACAAGATAGGTGAAAGTGGTGTGCTTTTATGGAGAAGGGAAAGGAAGAGCAGGAAAGTAAACGAGGAAGACCTCTTGATTTATCCAGAAATAAAGTCATTCTTACAGCTACACTAGAATTATTAGCAGAGAGAGGTTTCGATGCCTTAACAATAGATGCTGTAGCGGCAAAGGCAAAAGTGGGTAAAGCGACAATATATAGACGTTGGTCTTCAAAAACAGATCTTGTCATCGATGCAGCTTCTTTGATGAGTCCTTTTCTTAAGATGGAAGAGAGTTTAAACCGGAATCAAGGATTACGTGGCCAATTAATCGATATGCTTTCTATTATTTTTCAATGTGACGATGAAAAAGCCCAAACCATGCTAACAGCGATTTATAATGCAGCTTCTGCGAATGAGAAATTGGACAAGGAACTTAAGCATGAATTTTACAGAAGACATAGAGAGGGGATGGAATCAATAATTAGACCTTTTATTAAGAAAGGTCACACTCTAACAGAAGAAGAGTTCGATCTTCTTGCAGATATTGGCCCCGCACTAATTACCTATCGCGGTGTATTCACAGGGAAACCATTTGATCGCTCCTATGTAGAACGAATCGTTGATCTGTTGATGATGCCGATGATAGAGTCAGTAATTGGAAGCAGGTAGGAAGCAGTGGGGACGGTTCTTGGTGCTTCCTTTTTTGGATTTATTAGTCATAACTCAAAGAAGTGGATGAAAAAATAAGAATACCATATAAGGTACGAAAAACTCATATTAAAGCATTAAGCAATGAACATCTTATGGAAATGAAAAACTCAAGAAAATCATACATGAAAGGAGATTTACAATGAATGTGGCTGATCCATTACGAAAACCATTACCAGCCTTGCACTCAAACCCCAAGCGTTCCTTTTTACGTTTTTTTTCCATTATTCTAGTCATAGCAAATCTCACATCTATCATTCTTAGCACACTTTTTTTGCTAAACATAGAGTTCATGATACCAAATGTATTTGGCATTATTTTATTATTTACGTTACTAGGTAATATTGCACTAGCTGGGATTCCAGGTGACCGAAAAAAATACGATCTATTCTATTTGAACTTTACTATTCTAGTCATGACTTTGCTTCCTGTATTCAACACAATGGCATCTGTTTCACTATCCAACACTGATTCACTAAGCTTCGTATCTATTTTCCTTCTTTTCAGTTTACTAGTTTTAGGAGGTTTGATAGCTTTGATAAAAAGGGGGGATCAGACTCTAATACGATTTGATAGTCGATTCCCAGTTCAAATTTCCCAGGAGCGACATTTTTCTAAAGCAGCCATTATAACGATGTTTTTTTGGAGTCTATGTCTCCTTGGTGGGATCTATGTTGCTTTTGTACTTTTAGTTGGAAAAACAGGTGGGGCAATCGAAATGATTTTCCCTGGATATACTCTATTTTTTTGTATAGGTACGTTAGCAATAGTTTCGTTGATCTTAAGAATGGGGAGCGGCAAAAACCGTGGTGTCGTTGCTAGTATTATACTTCCTATAATTGGCTTCGTTGTAGCTGCATGCTTTAGCGTACCTGTAATTTCTACGTTACTTTCACTGGAAAAAACAGAGGGAGCTTTTGTAGAAGCTTTTGGAGACAGATTGGATTCCCGTTTCGAATCTGAATCCAGCGACTACTTTTTGACGAGTACCTTTTCGTTACCAAACTACTTTTTCGGAACAAAAACAGGTAAATATATCGTGAAGGAAGACATTCTATTTTACGAGGGAGTAGAAGGAGTAGATGAGGGAATACAGTTACGCTTTGATGCCTATCTCCCACCGGATGGGTCGAACCCCCTTCCCGGGAACAATTCTGTTCTAATTCGTATCCATGGAGGAGGATGGACAATTGGTGATAAAGGCGCTTCAAACAATGCTCAAGTGAATAAATACTTTGCCAATCAAGGCTATGTTGTTTTTGACGTGCAATATGGTTTAAGTAGTGAGGATAGATTTGTGGAATTTGCTCCTGTACCTGAACAGCGTGTTGGGGATTTCACCATTGATGATATGGTGCGACATATTGGGCTCTTTACCGATTACTTAGTGGAGCACAATGATGAGTTTCAAGGAGATTTAGATTCCGTATTTGTTTCTGGAGCATCCGCAGGAGGACAGTTAGCCAGTGCAGTTGGACTAGGGTTAGCAAGTGGTAATTATGAAGATGTATTAAATCCTGAGCTTCATGTGAAGGGGATCATTCCTATCTATCCAGCAAATGGGTTAGCAGGGAATGTCGGAATTGGCGGATCAGAAGCACTAGTGGATCCAGCGCTACTTGTTAAGGAAGATAGCCCACCTGCATTAATCTTTCAAGGAACGGCAGATGGTGTGGTAGATCTATCCGTTGCAGAGACTTTCGCTAACATGTATCGAAACAATAATAATCAAGGATCTGTACTTTTAGAGATGCCTTACGCAGGACACAACGGAGACTTTTACTTCTCAAGTTATTACAACCAAGTTTTCATTTATTATATGGAACGGTTTATGTATTTGCATAGGCGAATGTAAGTTTGATTTGTATTTAGTTACGACGTAATGCAGTAAATTATTACCATTATTTGTTTATGTTGTTGCTCCCAAAAATATAGGAATGTAATGTGTGGGAGGGAAGCAGGAACGGTTTATATGCTAGTCTTTCAGTAACTAGAAAACCGTTCCTTTTAGTTATCCTGCTCTATCTTTGTAAGCAAGAGGACCGTTTCCCTGCTTTTTTTTCATAAAAGTTCTCTCTATATAGCCTGTTCCAAACAGAACACCTACAACAATAATCAGAAAACCTAGTGTCTGATACCAATAAACCTGTTCATTCAAGAAAATGGCGGAACCAACAAGACCAATAAAAGGAACTAAATTAATAAAAACGGCAGTTTGACCTGCTCCAATCCGCTTAATTGCAGCATTGAAAAGAAAATGCCCTATGGCAGTTGATAGAACGGCAGAAATTAAGAAGATAACGTAGACTCCCCATGGTGCACCAACCATATATACTAAACTCCCAGGCTCCAAAATAAAACTAACAATAAGTACTCCAACAGCCCCAATAAGAAGCATCATACTCGTCATTTGTCTAGGATCTACTGTTACCGTCGCTTTTCTAATAAAAATAAAGCTTAGTGCTTGAACTACCATGGAAACAAATACATAGATATCCCCAAGAGCTATGGCTTCTTGAACCCCGCCTTGAGTGAGAGCAACACCACTAAATGCTAAGCTTATCCCCAACAATCGCCACTTCGTTAATCGATCTCCTAGAAATATTACTGCAAAAATAGAGGTAGTTACAGGAACGAGAGCTAAAATTACCACGGCATTGGAAGCATTTGTTAGCGTTAAACCCATAGTTAAAAAGTAATGATGTGCAGCTATTCCTAAAAGACCCCCACCAATAGTATAAATCCATTCTTTTTTTGTTAACTTTCTCATCTTCATACTTACAACAATCATAGACATAGCTACAACCCCTGCAAGTAAGATACGTAAAGCGGTCATAGTTACTGGTGGGAAATATTCAACTAAGACTTTTACCATAACAATATTAAGGCCCCATGTTATCACCACAAAAAAGATAATTCCGTAGGTGAATAGAAGTGACTTTTCTTTCATTTTGGACTGTCCTTCCTCCGGAGAATCACTTCATTATTATCTTTCCAAACACACTGCTTCATGCTTCGTTGTAAAAAAATAGGCTAGATCACAGCAATTTACGGGGGAGGTGAAAAACCTCTAGCAATTAGTAAACTAGACAGATTATTTGATCGCCCCAGTAGGAATTTTTGCTGTGCCAGGGCGATATGTTTATTTCGGTAATCGAAGGAAGCGAGAGAACCGTCCCCACTGCTTCCTAATTGATAATATAGAATTCTTCTTGTCTTGGACATAAATAAACGGGTGTTTGGTTGAGTATTGCAATTGGTTGTTCAAGGTAGATAAATGTTTCTTGATTCCACTCCGGTATATACGATTTTATATTAAATTCTAACGCGTATGCTGAATGCTCGATTACTTCTAAATCACCACGAATTGGTATTCTTTCTTGACGATCAAAGAGTCCAATAGTGGGACCCACTTCATGGCAATGAACTCCTACTGGATGCGAGTATAACATGGCAGATAACGATTGCTCTTGTGCATCTTGTATGCTTCTTTCAAAAATTTCATTACCATTAGAGGCAACTTTAAAGTGAGACATTACGATATCAGAAAATTGATTTGCTTTTTTAAGTGCTTCTTTTAGTCCTGTAGGAACTTCTTTTTCATTAGGTTTCAAGACATAAGCTAACTGCTGCATATCAGTGGAAATACCTAGGTATGTTAGACCAATATCAATATGTACAATATCCCCATACTGGATAGTTGTCTCACTAAGACGATCGACACCACTGCCTGGTCTTTGTACATCAATGGTTGGATAAAAGGAAGTCTTCAATCCTAAATCAAGAACGGTTTGGCGAATCCAATTCACTACTTCTAAGCAAGTGGTCGTGCCAGGGATAATAACCTCGTTTGATAATGCTTTCTTTGCAATATCCAATGTTAGATTAGAAAGAAAAGGATAAAAGCTCATTTCACTAGGAGAACGCTTTAAGAACCAATGAATGACGGCTTTTTCAGAAGTTACTAATCTACTTGACCAAAACTCTCCTAATGTGGAGGTTAACTGTTGATAAAGACTGTGAGATAAACCGTCAGCAACTGCATAGTTTTGGGAGTTATTAATACCAATTTTATCAGGATTAATTGTTTCAATTAAATGTTTCAAACAACTCCATTCATCCTCTTTTTTTCGATCCCAGATGAAATCATAGTAACCATTAAGTCCAGGGTGAGGTACACCTATCCAGTACCTATTTAAAGTTTGATTTTCTTTGTTGTAATGAAAAATAATAAACCCTAATCTTCGGGTTTCATCATGAAGACGGGGAGTTAACGAATCAACAAGTGGATCTTCATTGTATTCTTTACTTATGGTTATCCAAAGTGTTAGCTCTGCTTTATCCATAGCTTCTATAATAATGTTATCTAAGCGCTCTTTTAACCATGAGTCTTGTATTTCATCACGTTTCTCCATGGATAAAACATGTTTCGTAATGTCAGCATTATGACTAAGTTTCATTTTGCAGCCTCCTTAAAAAATTCTTATACTATCTATTTGGATAATAGTTTTATAGCTTCTTCATATACTCTTAACCAATCATAGACGGCTGTGAGAGAAACACTCTCGTCTATTTGGTGAGCATTTAATGGTTCATTGGGAAATAAAGCACCAAAGGCAACGGTGTTTGGAAAAGCTCGTGCATAGGTCCCGCCCGAGATGGAAACAGGATCAGAGTCATCATTCATAATATCTCTATAAATAGATAAAAAGTTTTGGATGAAATCACTCTTTTCGGAAAAATAAACTGGTTTTTTGTGTTCGATGACTTGATGATTAGCATCAAAATCACGAAAGGCCTCTCTTAATTTTTCTGCTAAAAAATCAGCGTCCAATGAGGAGGGATATCTTATATTTAGGGTGCATTGCAGTTGATTGTTCTCGAAAGTCATCATAGTAGGATGTAAACTTAGTTTTCCAGAAATGTCATCAGAGAAATGCAAACTAAGATTTTCACCAGAAGAATCTAATATTGTTTCCTTAATCTCAGTTAACACCTTACGCATACCATCACCAGGAGGAAGTAGCTTATGTAAATCATGAACAAGTGATGGTAAAGCATCCATTTTATTAGAAGTCTTTGATTGTATTAGAGTATGCTGTTCTTCATCTGAATATTTTCCTTGAATCTTATCTATGGAAAGAGGAGTAGATGATTTCTTCAGTCTAGCTTGAGCATCATGTGGGATAACATTAATTGCAGTTCCAGCATCGATAGAAACAAGATCGGTAGCTAACACTTTAGGAAATGTTAATTGAACATATATGATACCTTTTTCACTATGAGTAACAGGGAAGCATCCATCTGGAGTAAACCCTATTGTTGGCTCTTCTTCCACTGCTTTGTATTCTTTCATACATTCCCATGTGCTTTCTTCATCAGTTCCTATTATTAAACGCACTCTTTTGGATGGCACATATCCTAAATCTTTTAACCTTTTCATAGAATAAAGGATAGCGATAGTTGGCCCTTTGTCGTCTAAAGTTCCTCTACCCCAAATTCTGTCATCATGAATAATACCTTCAAAAGGGTGGTACTTCCAATTCTCGATCCTCCCTGGAGGAACAACATCGATATGTACGAATATCCCTAATAACTCTTCTCCTTCTCCAAATTCAACAATTCCCACTTTACGATTAATATCCCATGTCCGAAATCCAAAGGAAGATGCTTTACTTAAGACAAAGGATAAGGCATCATCGATGTTTTTACCAAAGGGGGTGGTCTTCGAGTTGAAGTCTTTCACGCTTGGAATTCTAACTAAAGATTGTATGTCAGCTAAACAATCTTGATAATGGTCAGTAAATGAATGCAAAACGATCCTATCTCCTTTTATGTTGGATTGTAAAAATAGATAATACTGTAGAAAGATCCATATAGGTTATCTACAGTATTATAAAGTAGGATTATTTCAATGATAATACTTCTGGTAGAGGCTTATGTTCACCGCTTTTAATTTGCTCCATATAGTGACACGCCCCCAAATGCCCATTGTTCATATCCGCCGTTTGGCGAAGCAGAGGTTCTTCCGTTTTACATTTGTCTGTAACAAAAGGACAACGAGTATGAAAGCGACATCCCGTCGGAGGATCGATAGGAGAAGGGATATCCCCCTTTAAAAATATTTTGTTTTTTCTCTTTCTTGGATCTGGTATAGGAATTGCCGATAGAAGAGCTTTTGTGTATGGATGCTCAGGGTTTTCAAATATCGATTTCTTATCACCGATTTCTACTATTCTACCTAAGTACATAACGACAATTCTATCTGAGATGTGTCGAACAACACCTAGATCATGAGATATAAATAAATAAGTAAGGTTAAATTCCCTTTGTAATCTTTTTAGTAGATTTAGTATTTGCGCCTGTATAGAAACATCAAGGGCTGAAACTGCTTCGTCACATACGATTAGCTTTGGATTTACAGATAATGCTCTAGCAATTCCAATTCGTTGTCTCTGGCCGCCTGAAAATTCATGTGGAAATCTATCAATCTGATGTGGTTGGAGACCTACTATTTCCATTAAGTTATGAATAGTATCATTTCGTTCCTTCTTTGGAACAACATTTTGAATCTCGATAGCTTCATTTAAAATTTGCCGTACCGTTTGTCTTGGATTAAGAGAAGCATATGGATCCTGGAAGATGATTTGAATATCTTTTCGCATTTTTCGCATTTGCTTCTTATTAAGAGTAAGTAAATCAACTCCGTCAAACTCAATGGACCCTTCCGTAGGTTCATCCAGTCTTAGAACTGCTCTCCCGGTAGTGGATTTACCACAACCAGACTCTCCAACAATTGATAATGTTTCCCCTTCCTTTATGGAGAAGGAGATATCATCAATAGCTTTTACATCATTAATCTTTTTCCCAAAGAAACCGCCTTTTATTGGAAAGTATTTTTTTAAATTAGTAACTTTTAAAAGCTCTTTTTGACTCACTTACTTTCACCTCCGGATCTCCATCCCACTTATCGGTATAAATCCAACAACGAATTTGTTCATTTTCACCGATATCTTGTAAATCAGGGAGTTCATTATGACACTGATCTGTTGCAAAAGGACATCTTGGAGCAAAACGGCATCCTTCTGGCATATCCTCAGGACTTGGTACCATGCCTTTGATTGGTGTTAATTCTTCTACATCAATATCGTGACGAGGTAGGGAGTTTAATAAGCCAACAGTATAAGGATGACGAGGATTCTCAAATAAAGTATAAACGTCTGAATACTCTACAATTTTTCCTGAATACATAACAGCAACATAATCACAGGTCTCTGCTACTACTCCTAAATCATGGGTGATTAAAACAACGGACATTCCGATTTCTGCTTGTAGCATTTTTATTAATTCTAAAATTTGAGCCTGAATAGTTACATCTAGAGCTGTCGTTGGCTCATCTGCAATTAGTAGTTTAGGATTACAGGCCAATGCCATTGCAATCATAACCCGTTGGCGCATTCCCCCAGATAATTCATAAGGGTATTGAGTTATTCTTTTTTCGGGTGATGGAATCCCTACTAGTTGTAAAAGCTCTATTACCTTTTCTTTCGTTTGTTTTTTATTTAGGTTTTGATGAATATCTAATGATTCCTGAATTTGTCTTCCTATAGTATGAACAGGATTTAATGATGTCATAGGTTCTTGAAAAATCATAGATATATTATTTCCACGTATTTTTTGCATTGCTGATTCTGATAGAGAAGTTAACTCTTCTGTATCATCAAATAGTATACTACCTCCTGCAATTTGACCGGGTTTATCGATTAATTTGAGGATAGATAGAGCTGTTACGCTTTTACCAGAACCGGATTCTCCAACTATACCTAAAGTTTTCCCTTCTGGAACCGCAAAGGTAACGCCATCTACTGATTTAACAACTTTATTGTCATCTAAGTAAAAATATGTTTTTAAATCTGATACTTCTAAAATGTTTTTACTCATGAGGAGCCTCCTTTCATCAATCTAGGTCTATTCGTTTATTCACCATTCTATAGGAAATATCAACTAAGAAATTTACAAGAACGAAGAGAGTTGCAATAATTAATACGGAAGCTTGAACGACAGGAAAGTCTCTTGCGGCAATCCGGTCAACAACCAACCTACCTAGTCCATTTATTGCAAATACTGTTTCCGTTAAAACGGCTCCACCTAATAGAAATCCAAACTGTAGTCCAACAACAGTTATGACAGGAATTAACGCATTTTTAAGAGCGTGCCGATAGACTACGATTCTTTGTTTTACCCCTTTTGCTCTAGCTGTTCGAATATAATCTTGTGTTAAAACTTCAAGCATACTTGATCTCGTCATTCTAGCAATAATTGCAGCACCAGCTGTGCCTAAAGCTATTACAGGTAAAACTACTTGTGGGGCTGATCCCCAACCGGTTGCGGGGAACCATCCAAGTCCAACTGAAAACCATTGAATTAACATTAAACCTAACCAAAAGTTAGGCATTGATAATCCAAACAAAGCCACTATCATAATTATTACATCAGTCATTGTGTATTTACGAACAGCTGAAATTATGCCAGCTATTAATCCCATAAAAATACTTAATATTGTACTATAAACCGCAAGCTCTATTGTAACCCATATTCGTGGAGCTATTTCTTCAGATACTGGTATCCCGGAGCGCCATGAATTTCCAAAATCAAATCGAATTGCATCAAATAAAAAATTAAAATATTGGACATGTATCGGATCATTTAAACCAAGTCGTTGATTAATGTTATCCAATGTTTCTTGGTTTGCTCCTTCACCTGCAATAATCACAGCTGGACTCCCAGGTGTAATATGCATCATAGAGAAAACAAGTATAGAAACTCCAAGTAATACAGGTATTAACTGTAACAAACGACGAATGACAAATTGTATCATATTCCCACCACCTTTTATCTATTAGATTTAGGATCTAAAGCATCCCTTACTCCATCTCCGAATATGTTAAAAGCTAGCACGACAATGATAATTGCTAAACCTGGGAATAAAGCAATATGAGGTGCGTCATACATATATCCTCTACCATCATTCAGCATTGCTCCCCATTCGGGTGAAGGAGGTTGAGCTCCTAACCCTAAAAAGGACAACCCACTAGCAGTTAATATTGCTGAAGCGATGGAAACGGATGTTTGTACGATAATAGGAGATGTGACGTTAGGAAGTATATGTTTAAAGATAATTTTAGTATCAGTTGCTCCTAGCGCTTTAATAGCATCTATGTACTCTAAATTTTTAGTAGCTAGCGTAGAACCTCTCGCAACTCTCGCAAAAGTAGGGATAGAATAGATTGCTATAGCGTAAATAACATTTAAAATACTAGGTCCTAGTATACTAACAATGGCTAACGCTAATAGAATACCTGGAAATGCTAGCAATACATCCATAATCCTCATTATTACAGTATCAATTTTTCCCCCGTAGTAACCGGAGAAAATCCCTATGAAAACTCCGATGGTACCACCAATAAACACGGATAATAAACCAACAAGTAGAGTTATTCGAGCACCATAAATTATTCGCGAAAAAATGTCGCGACCATGTTGGTCTGTACCTAACCAGTTTTCTAATGATGGTGATTGCGATCGTGATGAATAGCTGATTTCATTGGTACCATGAGATAAAAAATACGGACCAATAATTGCAATGATAATTAAGAATAGAATGAGATACCCACCAATAAGTGCAGCTTTGTTTTTACTTAAACGTTTCATAAAATCTTTAAAACTTCTTAATCTAGGATTTGTTTGAGTAGGTGGAAAGACTTTTTGCTGGGCGCTTTTCATTTGCATTGATATTCCTCCAATCATAAATAATAGATTTTTATCGATGAACCTAAAATAGAGTAGTTATTAGCCACACGCAACTTATTTCAGAATTTTAACACAATTCACATGTGAAATACTATATTTTGCTTTATTTATTTTTTCTGAAATATATGATATATTGATATATTTAATTTCTGTTGTAATGAATAAATGGTAGAGGTGATACTTGAGTTCAAATTATCACAGAGAAAAAAATAATTTTTATTGGAAAGTAGTGAGAAGGCTAGATGATAGAAAAAAATATACTTAATGTAAGTTTATGAATATTCCTATAATTTAAGAGGTGTTTAGCAACATAATACTAAGTTCATATAAAGAATTGCTATTAAATTATACTTGATATTTTTAAAAAGATGGTCTATATTTTATTTTAAACTTGAATACCATGCTACTTGGGTATCTTGTAATCTTTTAAAATTATAAATATCAGGGAGGGAAATGCTTTGAATTTCAAGAAAATTCGGTTTATTGCGTTAGTTTTTGGTCTATTTTTGTTTTTAGCAGCTTGTGCTGGAAATGGTACGCCATCCACGGGGGATACTACTGGAAACAATGACAATACTGAGAACAATGAGACTAATGGAGATAATAATAATAATAATTCTGAGAACGGTGGAGATGCAGATCAAGACTTAATTATTGCAGTACCAGCTGATCTATCTTCCTTATCGGTGCAAGGGTCTAACGATGTTCCATCTAGTAATGTAAAAGAGAATATTTTTGAGACTCTTGTATACTTAGATGAGAATGCTGAACCACAGCCGCGATTAGCGACAAATTGGGAGTTAATTGATGACACTACTTGGCATTTTGATATTCGCGAAGGTGTTAAGTTCCATGATGGATCAGATTTAAACGCTGAAGTCGTTAAAGCAACTTTTGATCGTCTAATTGATCCAGAAATTGGATCTGCCGGTGCGTTTCTATTAGGTTCCGTGGATACAATCGAAGTTGTTAGCGATTATGTTGTTGAAATAAATCTTAAGTATCCATTTGGACCATTTATAAATCACTTAGCACATGGAAGTACAGCAATTATGTCAGGAGAGATCATTGCAGCAGACGCAGAGGCGGTTGCAAATGGAGAAGATATTGACTCTTATATTTCTTCTAATCCAATGGGAACAGGACCTTTCAAGTTAGAAAAAAGAACGCCTGGTGATGAAACAGTTTTAACTAAAAATGAAGAATATTGGGGAGATCCTGTTGCCCTTAATAGCATAACTTATAAGGTTGTTCCAGAGGTTGATACTCGTATAGCGGAACTACAAACTGGTGCTGTTCATATTGCTGATGCAATTGGACCACAAAATGTAAACAGGGTAAACGATATCGCAGATGTATCTGTTTTGGAAGAAGAAAGTACATCAATAAACTTTGTTGGATTTAATACTCAAGTTGAACCTTTTGACAACCCATTAGTAAGACAAGCGATTACGTTAGCTATTGACCAACAAGAAATAGTTGAAGGAATCTATTATGGCACTAGTGTTCCAGCAGTAGGGCCTATTCCACCGGCGGTATTTGGTTTTGATCCTAATATCGAAGGTTTAGGGTATGACATGGATAAAGCTAAGGAGCTAATGGCAGAAGCAGGTTATGCGGACGGGTTTGAGGTAACATTAAAAACGAACCATGAAAATACACAAAGAATGGATATTGCAATCTATATTGAATATGCACTATCTGAGTTGGGGATCACTGTGAATGTGGAAGGAATGGAGTTTGGAGCGTTTGTTGACGATGCTGCAGGCGGAAATACAGAAATGTTCATTCTTGGATGGTCAACACCTACGATGGATGGTGACTACGCAACTCATGCACTGTTCCACTCAGATAATCATGGTCAACCAGGGAATATGACTTTCTTTGATAATGCTGAGATCGACGAGATTCTAGATACTGCACGTCAGGAGTCAGATCCTGATGTTAGACTAGACCTTTACTCACAAGCACAAAAAATGTTAGTAGAACAAGCTCCAATGGTATATCTTAACCATACAGATTATATTGTTGGTGTTAGTGATTCAGTTAGTGGATTTGGAGTTGCACCTAATGGAATCTATCAATTCCGCGGTGTTTCTCTTCAATAATTAAAATGGAAAACTCCGATTTTGATAATTACTCAAATCGGAGTTTTTTCTTTTCCTTCTAAATTGCTTTTATAGAGAATGTCAACGTAATAATCAAGGAAAAAAATTATTACGCACAAAAGTATGGTGTAAAATGCTTTACATAACTATTTAGAATATTCATTTATAATAATATAAAAATACTAGTTGGTGAAAATGATGCTAAATTCTTTGGAAGTGGTTGAAAAAAAAGCAATAGAATATTTAAGCAACCTTATAAAAATAAATACTTCAAATCCACCAGGTGACGAATTATCAGCTTTATTATATTTGGAGAAGATAGCGAAACAAGCAGGGCTAAAAACGGAATTATTCAAAACGGATCTTAACAGAGGAAATTTAATCATATCATTAAAACAAAACTATACATCCCCAACTGTTCTTTTATCTCATGTAGACGTGGTTCCAGCAGATTCTTCTGAATGGGATGTACCTCCTTTTGAAGGGATAGTAAAAGATAAATATATTTGGGGAAGGGGTACAATTGATACGAAACAACTCACTATTATTCATTTAATGGTAATGATAGCTCTAAAAAAAGACAAATCACCTTTAGATTTAATTATGGTAGTCACTTCGGATGAAGAGGCAGGTAGTGAATTCGGATTATTAGCTTTATTAAAGAAAAAAGGAAGTCTTTTCATAGATTCCTTGGTCTTTAATGAAGGTGGAGGATTCCCATTAATTATTAATGAAACTCCATATTATCTTGCAGAAATGGGACAAAAGGGCGTTGCCAGAGTTAAATTTACTTTTGAATCTCAATTCTCTGAAAATCCATATTTGCCGAATCACGAACCTCTAACGGATCTTATCAAATTTCATCAAAGGTTTAGCGAGCCATTAGTGAACGAGTCTTTACCTGATTTAGTTACTTATATGTTCCAAACAATTGCAACGAATGAAGATCTGCATTTTGATCGAGAAAATCCTGCGTTGTTTATTGAAAAGCTACCAAGTGAGCTTCATCGGTTATTACATGCTATGACCAAAACGACTTTTGCTTTTACTAGATGGAGAGGCGGGAGGGCAAGAAAAGAATTTCAAAATGGATTTGAAATTCTATTAGATTCTAGAACCTTACCCTACATAGATAGAACGAGTTTCGAGAACATCGTAACAGAAAAACTGAAAGGCTTAAATGTGAAATATGAGATATTGTCTTTTTCACAAGGATATGAAACTTCTCTTGATAGGGATCTTCTTTCTATTTTTGAAAATCTACTACAAGAAGATGTGAGTATTGCACGAATTGTTCCTTTTTTATCAATTGGAAGTAGTGATGGGAGACATTTGCTTCCGTACAGATCAAAAGTATATGGATACTGTCCTACTCATTTAGACTTACCATTTCATGAAGCGATAAAAATGGTGCATGGAAGGAACGAAAAAATATCAATTCAGTCATTTGTTTTCGGAATGAAACAAATGTATAAGATAATGAAAGCGATAGAAAAGGGGGATGTGGCATGAAGTTAGGGGATCCAAACATATCAATGGAAAAGCTTAACCAGGCAAAAATACTCATGGAAGAAGAAGGGATTGACACATGGTTAATCCTAACACGTGAAGGAACAGATCCGTCAATGCCGTTATTAGTAAGTGTTAGATCTGTTCATTTAGCTGCTATATTCATTCGAGCGAATGGAGAACATATCGTGTTAACGTCTGCAAGTGATTTCGGAAGCTACGAAGCAACTGGGTTGTTTACAAAGGTTATACAATATGATTCAAGTGTAGATGAAAAATTCATAGATACATTTGAATCATTGAATGTTAAAAAATTAGCGCTTAATGTTTCTGAATCGGATCATTTATGTGACGGGTTAACATCAGGTTTATATGAATGGTTAAGTGATAGAATTGGCAATGAAAAGTTAGGGGAAATTGAAGTAAGTAGTGAGAAAATTCTAAAACAATTACGAAGTGTAAAGACTGCATCAGAGTTACAGTTAGTAAAAAAAGCAATTTCATTAACAAATGAAATATATGAATATGTTTTCCAGCAAGTGAAACCAGGAATGACTGAAATTGAAATGGGAAATATTTTTGTGAAAGAAATGAAAAGAAGAGGTGTAACGAACGGATTAGGGAACGCATTCGATTTACCAATGGTTTGCTCTGTAAGAAACGGACTAGCGCATAGGAAACCAGGTGATTTTAAAGTGCAACCTGGTGACATTGTTATATTTGATTTTAGCTTAAGGTATGAAAATTATGTTTCCGACATTGCTCGTACCATTTATTTTCTAGAACAAGGACAAACAGCAGCTCCGAAAGATATTCAACATGCGTTTGATTCCGCAGTAAAAGCGATAAAAGAAACAATTCAGTTTATGAAGCCAGGGCACAAGGGATTCGAAGTTGATGCGGTAGGTAGACAGGTGATAGAAGATAATGGGTACCCTACCATTCGTCATTCTGTAGGTCATCAAGTGGGGAGAGATACTCACGATGGTGGTACTATCCTAGGTCCAAAGCGTGTTCCTAAAAGGCCTGAGGTGGAAGGTGTTCTAGAAGTTGGAGAAATCTATGCAATAGAACCGACAGTAATTCAAGATGATGGACTACCTTGTATCTTAGTGGAAGAGAATGTTGTCATGACTGAAAAGGGTGCTGAGTTATTAAGTGTTCCACAAAATGAATTAATTTTAATTCCTTCAGAATAGGTGACAGAATGAAGAAGATAAAAGCAATGGATCTATTTACAAACATCCTTAGTATGGATACATCAAACTGTAACGAAGAAGTAGCAATTAATTATATACATTCGATTTTACTAGATCATGACATCGAGTCAGAAGTGGTAGAAAGCCCTAATGGTCGCTCTAATCTTATTGCCAAAATTAAAGGTAATGATAGGAACCCATCATTAATTCTTTTATCACATATGGATGTTGTTCCTGCTTTTAGCGAAGATTGGACATATGGCCCATTCGAAGGACGGATAGAAGAAGGGTGTATATGGGGAAGAGGAACTCTGGATACAAAACAATTGACAGTAATGCATCTCATAGCTTTCTTGAAATTGAAAGAACTCGAATCATTAAATAGAGATGTATTTTTTATAGTGACTGCCGATGAAGAGTCTGGAAGTAAAGAAGGTATGGAATTTCTTGCTAAGAAGTATTTCCATATTTTCAAAGGTTCAACGGTTTTAAGTGAAGGTGGAGGCTTTACCGTTAAGGACCAAGATAATAACACAAGTATTTTGTTCGCATCGGCTGAAAAAGGTACAGCGAAAGTGCGAATACACGGCGAAGGACCTGGTGGGCATGCAGCATCACCACCAACAAACACAGCTTCTGGAGACATAATAGATAGTCTCGAAAAAATTCTAAAGAGTACTGCCAATAAACAAGATGATATTATTTCAAACCGTTTCACTCAATTTATAAAAGTTGATGATTATAGCAGTAGTGCGTCAGAAGATCATAAGCTTGTGAAACAATTGCAAGAATATATGAGCCAAATGACGTTTAGTATCGAAAATTTTGAAATAGGTGATAGCATAAATGTGATACCAAGTAGAGGATTTGTGGACATTCAGTTTAGGACACTACCAGATATGAATAGAGAATCACTTCTATCATTTATCGAGAGTATATTTACTGATAAAAAAAGCTGGGAACTACTCGATTTTCAAAAGGGATACATCAGTAATCCAGATCATGAATTAATATCACTATTTAAAAAGAATGGTCAGGAGTTAAGCTTTGACAGTGAATGGGTTCCATTTACTGCATTAGGTAGAACAGATGGGCGATTTCTTTCTGAGTATGCTGACAACATATATGGTATTTCACCAGTGTATACACCTTTTCGTGAAGTGTTAAAACGGGTTCATAACATTAATGAAAGAATAGAAATCGATTCATTTGAATTTGGGGTAGAAGTAATGAAACGAACGGTATGTGATTATTGTAGAATTTAGGAGGTGTAAGTCATGTATGAAACACAGAAAGAAAAAATGATACAGGCTGCAGAATACTTACATAAGCTGGATATAGATTTATGGATTATTTATACAAGTGAAGCAAGCGACATATCTTTACCATTAATTACAGGCGTAAAGACTGTTGGCCCAGGTGCATTTTTATTTACAAAAACGGGAGAAAAATTTGCTGTATGTAGTAGCATAGATGCACAAGATATTGAAGAATCCGAGCTCTATCATGAAGTGTTCACATACTCTAGCAATTTAGCTGAAGTGTTGGCTGATCTTGTAGGGAAAATTAATCCTAATAAGATTGCAGTGAATAAATCAAAAGAAGAACATTTAGCAGATGGTTTAACTGAGGGAAGATTTAGATGGTTGAAAAAAACATTAGCCGATGTTTTCCAGGGGTCATACGTACCTGCAGACCAATTTTTAAAGAAACTAAGAAGTATCAAAACGGAGTCAGAAATTGCTAACATTCAAAAGGCAATCGACATTACTCATGAGATTTATGAAGAAATATTTACGAAAATGAAGGCTGGAATGACGGAAAAACAGATAGGCAAATTATTTGTTGAAGCACTAGAAGAAAGAACATTAGTAAATGGAATTGACAGAGCCTTATCAATGCCGATCGTTATGAAGGAGAATATAGCTCACCGTGCACCTAGTGATGTAATTATTGATAAAGGAGATTTGGTTATTTTCGATTTTAGTGTAGATTACAACGGGTATGTTTCTGATATTGCAAGAACCGTTTATTTTCTTAAGGATGAAGAAGACCAGGCTCCTGAAGAAGTGAATCGAACTTTTCACACGATCCACGAGGCGATCTCAAAAGCATTTGACAAAATAAAGCCAGGTATTCAAGGATACGAAGTGGATGAAGTAGCTCGAACACATTTAGTAGATAATGGCTATCCAGAAATTGAGCATGCAACAGGACACCAAATAGGTAGAGATGTTCATGATGGAGGAGCATTACTAGGACCAAGATGGGCACGTTATGGAAATTCTCCTTATGAAGTAATTGAGTCTGGAAATGTATTCACAATTGAACCAACTGTTTTTCTTAGGGATAAGGGAATCCATTTTATAGTGGAGGAAAACGTAGTAGTTGGAGAAACAGGGGCAAAATATTTAACCAAACGACAGGATGAACTGATTTTAATAAGGTCTTGATTGAAATGAGGGGGATTCATAATGGAAAAATATGATGGAATTATCGTTGGTGCAGGTATAATTGGCTGCTCCATTGCCTACCACCTAACAACAAAAGGATTTAAGAAATTGTTAGTTGTAGATAAAGGTGGGATTGCCTCAGGGGTTACTGGTATTTGCCCAGGAGGTGTACGTCAACAGTGGGGGACAGAAATCAATTGCTTAATGTCTAAAAGATCCGTTTCGTTCTTTGAAAACATTAACGAACATTTACAGCCTAAAGAAAAGATTGGGTATAAAAGTGTTGGTTATTTACGTACGTTTCACAGTGATCGAGCGATAGAAGGTTATCAAGATATTATGAAACTACAAAACTCTTTAGATATACCTACTCGCATGTTAACACCGGATGAAGTAGAAGAAATTATTCCAGGAATTAATAAAGATTCGTTCCTAACTGCCTCATTTTGTGGAACAGATGGCTTTGTAGATGATGCCAATCATGTAACGCAAAGTTTTGCTGACGCAGCAAAAAGAGAGGGTACAACCTTTATCGATGATGAAGTAGTAAAGATTCTAAAGAGCTCTGATAACAAGGTAACAGGGATATTCACAAAAGAAAATGGAGAGATTGCATCTGACTTTGTGGTAAATGCAGCTGGTTTAGGTTCAAAAGAGTTAGCAGAAACAATAGACGTTCACTTGCCAATTACGTTTGAGAAAAGACGTATCCTGTATACCAAGAAAATCGAAGAGAGACTTTTGGATCCATTATTAATGTCTTTTGAGAAAGGGTTTGCAGCTAAACAATTTGCAAACGGAGTTCTTTACATGAGTTATTTAGGTAAGGATCTAGACGCAGATTCAAATCTTCAAGATTTCCAAAGAAAAACGTTAGAGGTAGGAAGAGAGATATTTCCGGTGCTAGATCAGGTTGAATTAAGAACACATATAGATGGAATTTATGATAGTACACCAGATCATCAAGCGATCCTAGGTGATGTGAATGGTATAGATGGTTATTATCAAGCTGTGGGAATGAGTGGACATGGATTCATGATGTCACCAGCAATAGGTGAATCTATTGCATGTATGATAGCGGGGGAAAAACAACCAATGGATGTAAGTTCCTTACATTTTGATAGATTCGAAACGAATAAACTACTATTTGAACCAAGTGTTGTCTA
Organism: Evansella sp. AB-rgal1; assembly: GCF_041820985.1. Lineage (NCBI taxonomy): Bacteria > Bacillati > Bacillota > Bacilli > Caryophanales > Bacillaceae > Evansella > Evansella sp. AB-rgal1. Next base: position 105,937 of record NZ_JBGUAU010000010.1, on the reverse strand, counting down.
GGAGGGGAAGTATGAAATACTTTTTAATTGAATTTCCGGAAGAAGGAAAAGAATTCAAAGTAGAGTTATTGACAGAAAAAGCGCCAAAGACATGTGAAGCTTTTTGGGAAGCAATTTCAGAACCAGTTGAGGTTTTCGGGAAACATGCGATGTACACTGGAAAGGAAGTTTCTGTTCAACTTCCTCCGAATGATAAAAACAAGGGTTTATTGTATAATGCAGCTCCTGAAAACTTAACTTGCTTTCCATTACCAGGTGAACTTTTGTTTACTTTTATGCCTGAACATGCTTTTGGAGGAATTCCTGTTCCGATTTATGATGTTGGTATATTTTATGGAAGAGATGCAAGAACATTTTTTCCAATGGGATGGTTACCAGGCAACTTATTCGCACAACTCACTTCAGAAGAAGATAAGAAGGAACTCGCTGAAATTGGAAAGAATATTAATGTAAATGGACAACAAAAAATTATATTTAGAAGAGGGTAAAAATAAGAAGAGCCTACATTTTATAAATCGTAGGCTCTTCTTATTTTTTTACGATATAAATGGTTCTAGTTGGTGTAACGTATGATCTATATCATCTTTCGTATTATAAATATGAGGTGCTATTCTAATGACGTCCTGTCTTGATGAAACGATGATATTTCTCTCCTTTAAAGTTGCTTCTACTTTACTTGCATTTGGTATGAGTAATGCAGTAGTTGGGCCTTTTAATTTCGTATCTATCGGACTCACAATAGTAAAGCCTAATTCCTGCGCTTTTTTTACGGTATATTCGGACAACTCATTTAAGTAACCTTCGATATTCTCTATTCCAATGTTTAAAATATACTGTAAAGCTCTTTCCGCAATATAAGCATTAGCTACGGGGGGAGTACCCGTGTTAAATCTCTTCGTAGCCTCTGCATAATCCACGTGTTTTAAATCGAATAAAAACGGATTTTTCTGTCCAAACCAACCTGTTACAGCTGGGGTTAATTTACTAGAAACTTCCTTATTAATATACATAAATGCAATTCCAGGTACACCCATTAAATATTTTTGCATACCAGAAACTAAAATATCTATTCCCATTTCTTTCACATCAATCTTTGTAGAACCGGCAGACTGGTATGCATCTACAAACAGTAATGAATCATTTTTGTGCACAATATTGGAAATAGATTTTAAATCTAGCTTAAAGCCATTGTAATAGTTTACATGGGGAACACAAGTAAGCTTGACTGAGTTTGTATGTAATTTTTCAAATTGGTCTATATCTATAGTATAATTTTGATGAGGAATAAAAGTAACTGGAACATTTCGTATTGTTTGATTGGAAAGAGCAGCATGACCAATGCATGGAAAATCAATATCTGTTACACAAATACTTTCTCCTTCGTTAAATGGTATTGAGTTTATAATAGAAGAAATGCAGTCGGAAACAGAAGCTAAAATTGCTACTTCTTCTGGGTCACAGTTTATAAGCTTAGCGAATAGATTCCTAGATGACTCTACTATAGTCATCCATTCCTCCCATTCCATGCCATTTGATAGTAAACTATTTTTGTAATCGTCAAAAGCTTGAATAACTTGCAGTGATAAAGCACTTTGGGAACAACTAGATAACATTATTTTTTCTTGTAATATTGGGAATTCATTCCTGTCTACAGGAAATTTAGTAGTCGTATTATTTTTCATAGAAAATACGTCCTTTCAACATATTTGGAGGTGTAACGATGAATAACAAACATGATAATCAAGCTTATGATTTTATTAATCCATGGTTAGATGGCTTGGACTATGATTGGTCTTTATTGGAAAACCAAGGAACTATACAAAAGTTTAATATTGATGATACGATCTTTCACCAAAACGAGTTAGGAGAATACCTATATATAATAGTATCTGGACGAGTAAGATTAAGTTTGATTTCTCCCAACGGGGAAGAAAAAGCTTTAGCTATTATTGGTGTTAACGGGATACTAGGTGAATGCAGTTTAAATAACGACTTGAAATATGCAACAAATGCAATTACTGCATCACAAGTTATTGTTCAAAAAGTAAAAAGAACTACTTTCCTTAGTGAACTTAGTAAAAATCCCAATTTATACACCCAACTGCTAGATATGATTACACATAAGTACCGGTTGCTTTGTATGCAATCTATGGAACTTAGTTATTTAAAATCCATGCCTAGGGTATGTGCAACTTTTATTAATTTAGCTATGAGATATGGCGATAAAATAAAAGATCAGCAAATAAAATTAACTATCAGCTTTACTCATCAAGAAATGGCAAATTTATTAGGTATTACTCGTGTAACGATTGCCAAAAACATAAAATGGCTAGAAGGAAATGGATACTTAATAAAAAATAATAAACACTACACAATAACTAATCTAGATAGTTTAGTAGAATTAGCAAATCAAGAGATGATGCTACAATAAATACTATATTTATTATGTGGAAGTGTCTGTAAAATGGTTTACATTCCTGTCTGTTTTCAATTAATTTATGAAAAAATATTGGCGGTAGTTTGTGAACTAGAGCATAAGTACCTGCTCAGAGTGTTATACCATACTGTACTCTGGGCAGGATGTTTCTATAGATAGTGGTTGATGATTTTATTTCGAAAACCGAAGGAAGCAGTGAGAACCGTCCCCACTGCTTCTTCTATATTAACTCCCAAACATGTTTCTCCACGTGATAGGACCAACAATACCATCGACATTTAAATTATATCGATTTTGGTAATTTCTAACACTCTGTTCTGTTCTAGGTCCATATAATGAATCAGTAGTAACTCCTACCACACGTTGAACTGCTAGTACATCTGCCCCACTTAAATAAGGATTCTGGACTCGTAATAAGCGATTATAACTAGGCATCACTTTATCCAGCTCTCTTCTTGTTATCGGACCAATAATTCCGTCAACTTGGATGTTTCTTCGATTCTGGAAAGATTTCACTGCAGTCTCTGTTTCATTACCAAAGTTTCCATCTGAACCAAATAGTGGCAGAGTCTCACCTGCTGCTAATAATTTATTTTGATATTGACGAACAATCTCTCCTATACTTCCTTTTCTTAACAACGTTGGAGAGGTAGGTGTAGAATCTTCTTTTTCTTCAAAATAGTGTAAAGGATTTACAGCATTTGTCTTATTTTGATTCCATATTCCTCTATGCAGTTCGAAGTGTAGGTGTTGACCAGTAGCATCACCGGTATCTCCCATAACACCTATTTGCATTCCTTGGGTTACCCTGTTACCGACATCCACACTTCTTGATCCAGATCGTAAATGTGCATAAACACTTTCCCATGTTTCTCCGTTAATTGTGTGTCTAATCATGATGACTTCACCGTAACTTGTGGAAATGTAAGAACGAGATACAATTCCATCTGCAGTTGCGAAAATAGGATGATAACCAGGTTCAGCAAAATCAACACCATGATGATTGGGTCTAGAAGGTGTTCTGAATCCGCTAGTCACTCTAGTAACAGTTGTAGGTCTTATAAATCTTACCATTAAGAACCATCTCCTTCATTATTAGGCCGTGTTATATGCGAGGATGATTTCTTATTCATATAAAAAAGAAACTACACGGAAAAAACTCCACATCTTAGAGAGGAAAGCATGGACGGTCGAGTTTATTAGATAGGAAAAATCAATCCTCTTGAAGTAAAAATACAGTAAAGTATAACAAAGCCTTTTTTGATTATTTTTTGGGGAACATGAACTTGTGGTTTTTCTGTGATTTTTGTCAACTCATTGAAAATGAAAGGTATTAATCATCAATATGAAAAAGTAACTTCTGATATAGGACAACCTGCGAGATTCTGTCATTTGTTATGGTAATAATGGATCCGCTTGTTACGAGACTTGGGATGCTAGCATTTTTGTCTGAGTTTCTTACTTAAGATAGTTTAAAACCTAAAAAGTTTAAGTTGAATAGTAGTAAAAGGATTCTTATCAAAATTGGTGAACATTTAAAGATGCAATTCCCCAAAATTACAAGATAAAATTAGATAACTAGGAAAGAATCTCTTTCATTGCTATTAGATTCATATTCTGCGAAAATGCTTGTACTAAAGTACTAATAGAACGAAAAATAGTTGAATCGATAGTGTAATTTAACCTATGCTTCTTACTGACTTAGTTGATAGGAGGGCATTTTCTATTTCGTATCCTATAGTAAAATAGATGTATGACTATCAGGAGAAATTGGAAGGTCTAGAACACTTCCATAAAACAGTGGAATTATAAAAGGAGAAATGAGAGCAAACTTATGGATATGAAAGGGAGAGATATTCCCCTTTTGCTTTGATTAGTAAAGGCTTCAGTTTCGACTGCTAGAGGAAGTTACATATCGTAAATATCAATACTTTTTGTAGTATTTGTTTTGTGGTAGGTACTTTTATAGAGATACTTTACAATAACAACTAGGAGCTTATCATGGTTGACCATACATGTTTGATAACGGAAATCTTCCTTTGTGTTAAAATAAAAGAGTGGATTTTATAGAAACGATGGTGAAGGTCTTATGAATAAACTTTTTGATTATATTATTTTAACGATCGGCTCTATAATTGTGGCCGTTGGATTAGAACTAATCTTAGCACCAAATAGTTTAGTTGATGGCGGGGTTACGGCCATTGCCATTATGATTAATGCTCTTACCAAATTTCCCATTTGGCTCACTTTTGTTATCTTGAACATCCCGTCGCTCTATGTGGCAGGTAAATATATGGGGAAAAAGTTTGTTATTCGAACTCTCTATGCAAATGTCATTACTACCATCGCTTTAATTAATATGGCGCCATTTCCAGCAATTACAACATCCGAAGTGTTGATCGTCCTCTATGGAGGTCTCTTGCTTGGAGTTGGAATAGGTCTTGTAGTGAAAGCCGGTGGAGCTGTTGATGGAACAGAAATGATTGCTATTTGGATCAACAAAAAATATCACATACCGATCAGTAAATTCTTATTGATGGTTAACGCCGTGATACTATCCGTAGCAGCTTTTGTTTTCTCCTTAGAACAGGCAATGTTCTCCATCGCCGTATTTTTCATAGTCTCCAAAACAATTGATTTTGTGTTAGACGGAATTAATCAAGGTAAATCGGTGATGATCATTTCTGAAAAACCAGAGGAAATAGGTCAGCAGTTAATTGATGAATTAGGAATGAGCATAACCTACCTCCACGGAGTTGGAGGATACAGCAACCAAGAAGTTCATATCATTTACTGTATAACTGACAGATTCCGATATCCAAAACTAAAGGAACTCGTCCTTTCCATAGACTCAACCGCAATACTAGAAGCATCCTTTGTAACAGAAACAACAGGGGTGAAAAGCAAGGCATTGTTTAATCTGGGAAGAAAATCATCCGATGATACTGAGTGAGATGGAAGCACTGGGGACGGTTCTCAGTGCTTCCTTTTACGGGATCTAAAATAATTGCAATACTATCATTCATCATAAATGAAATCCCTTCACATTGGAGTTCATGACTCAATGGATAGATTTACTTTCAGGGTGTGATCTCAATGTTCTCTTTGAATGAATATACTATTTCAGACCGTTAATGTAACCAACACTAACGGTCTTTTCTATTTTTATTAGTTATATCTAGCACTGTGTAAGATTTGATATATTGTTAACGAAATGCGTGAAATGAACGTTCAACTACCTTAAGAAGTAATGTTAGTTATAAGTATGCGATGGAACTTTGAAGGTAATAGGAATCATGCTCCCTTATCATGTAACGTAGTTATTTGTTTCGGCAACCGAAGGAAGCAGTGAGAACCGTCCCCAGTGCTTCAATTCACTAGTTTTTACATATTTTTTTCTATAATTACTCGGGTACTTTCGAAAATCTAGCTATGATACATTATTTTTGGAAGCGCTTTACTGAGAGGGGGGAGAAAATCCATAGATTATTTTTTACTACTATCTAATTAATTCAACTATTTTAAGGAGGTTTTTTAATGGTGATTCTTCATAGTTTTTTTAGTGTGAGAAAGGTTCGCAACACGTCTATTGTGACGCTACTAGCTACTCTTTTTATTATTTCTATGATAGTACCACCAGTAAACGTTCTTGCTAATGAGGAAGAAGTAATTGACATTCATGAGTATGTTTCTAATATGCAACCGGGGTGGAATTTAGGGAATACATTTGATGCAGTTGGTGAAGATGAAACTGCTTGGGGAAACCCTAGAGTAACAAAAGAATTAATAGAGCAAATTGCCGATCAAGGCTTTAAAATCGAATCCCAATTACGTTCGATCAACGTATGGAAGAAGGACCAGATTATACTATTCACGAAGATTTTCTTGAAAGAATAACGGATGCCGTCGATTGGTCACTAGAAGCGGGTCTTTATGTCATGATTAATATTCACCATGACTCATGGGTTTGGTTAGAGTGGGGAATGCCCAATAACCGAGAAGAATCGCATGAGCGTTTTAATGCAATTTGGGAGCAATTAGCAGATCATTTCAGAGATTACCCTGTTGAATTAATGTTCGAAGCTCTTAATGAGCCACGCTTTGAAGGTTCAGATGAAGAGTCTATAGCAAATAAATATTTATATGATCTTCATATGTCCTTCTATGACATTGTGAGGAGTTCAGGTAGTAAAAATGATGTTCGCCCACTTGTACTTTCCACCTTACATGCAACACCTGATAGTCAATTTATTTTAGATGATACTTATGATCAAATAATGGAGTTAGACGATCCGAATCTTATTGCGACTGTGCATTTCTATGGTTTTTGGCCGTTTAGTGTAAACGTTGCTGGTTATACACATTTTGATGAAACATCGAAAAATCACATCAATGAGACATTCAATCGTGTTTACAATACGTTTACCGCAAGAGGTATTCCGGTTGTACTAGGGGAATACGGTTTATTAGGTTTTGATACACATACCGGTGTTGTTCAACAGGGGGAAAAACTAAAGTTCTTTGAGTACATGATTCACTATGCTCAACAAAAAGAGATGGCACATATGCTTTGGGATAACGGACAGCACTTTGGGCGTACTTCCTTCCAGTGGTCTGATCCTGAGCTTTATGAAATGATGCAAGCTAGTTGGGAGACACGCTCTGCAACAGCTGAATCTAACTTCATTTATTTGAAAAAGAATCAAGTAATAGAAGATGTAACACTTCAGTTGAATCTTCATGGAAATAATGCTGTAGCTCTTAAGTTAAACGAAGAGATACTAGTTGAAGGGGAAGATTATAGTTTAAACCCAGAACGAGATTCGTTAACATTGAAAGCTAGTATACTTGAAGAGTTAGGTGATCTAGGAGAATTAGGAGAACGCGGAAAAATAACGATCGAGTTTAATCACGGATCAAATTGGTATATTCGAGTCTTCACGTATGATACTCCAACAGTTGAAGATGCAGAGGGAACTGTAGATGATTTTGTAATTCCAATGCAATTTAATGGAAATGATGTGCGAACGATGGAGGCGGTTTATGAGGATGGAAGTGCAGCGGGTCCTCATGGGTGGACAACTTATAAAGAGTTTGGATATGCATTCTCACCAGATTATGATGAAAATGTTGTTCGTTTTCCATATGGTAGATATCGCTTCTTTAAAGAAAGCGATATAAGGAATGGAGAAGAAGTGGAGTTGACCTTCTATTTTTGGAGTGGGGAAACACTTACTTATTATATAACTAGGCATGATGAGGTGGTTATTGGTAGAACCGAAAGTGCGACGGACCAAGTTCCAGTGGATGAACCAACGGACCAAGATCCAGTAGATGAACCAACGGACCAAGATCCAGTGGATGAACCAACGGACCAAGATCCAGTAGATGAGCCAACGGACCAAGATAAAGGTGACGGAACCTCTGATCCCACAAAACAAAATGGAGATGTAAAAAAGGGAGAAGAATCAAAACTTCCTAATACAGCTACTAGCTTCGCAAACTTTATACTAATTGGAATGATGTTGCTTTTAATAGGCGGTGTACTAGCATATTTCAGTATTAGAGGTAAGGTTTCAAAAGGTTAAATACGTATCTAGCTTCTGAGTCGTAGGTGATTTGGAAGCTAGTTTTTTCAAAAAGTTAGGTTTTCTTTCTGTACTTTAAAAACGCTTATCTTGGCTAAATGGGGAAAGTGCAAAATATAAGGATTTCACTGGGAATGATTCGGTGATAGCCATGTGTTTCAAAACATAAAAGAGAAGGGGCTGTATCTTCGTGATTAACGATAAACTCAAGAAAATCTGGTATGGGGGAGACTATAATCCTGAACAATGGGATAGTAAGGAAATTTGGGATGAAGACATTAGGATGTTCAAATTAGCTGGTATTGATGTAGTAACGTTAAATGTATTCTCATGGGCACTAAATCAACCTAATGAGGAAACGTATAACTTTGAAGAGTTAGATAATCATATTAACAGACTATATGAGAATGGTATTTATACTTGTTTAGCAACAAGTACAGCAGCACATCCTCCTTGGATGGCAAAAAAATACCCAGATGTTTTGCGAGTTGACTTTTATGGTAGAAAACGAAAGTTTGGAGGAAGACATAATTCATGTCCTAATAGCCCAACGTATCGGAAATATGCAGAGAAAATGGCGAGTAAATTAGGAGAACGATATAAAGATCATCCAGCAATAATCCTATGGCACGTATCGAATGAATATGGTGGATATTGCTATTGTGAAAATTGCGAAGAAAGTTTTCGAACGTGGTTAGCAAAGAAGTATGGTAGCTTAGAAAATGTAAATAAAGCTTGGAATACTAGATTTTGGGGGCACACATTTTATGAGTGGAATGAAATTGTTGTTCCAAATGGCCTGAGCGAAGAGGGAGAGGGTAATGTAAGTGCATTTCAAGGCATCTCATTAGATTACCGTATCTTCCAATCAGATAGTTTATTAGAATGCTATAAATTAGAACATCGTGCATTAAAAAAATGGACACCTAATCTACCAATTACAACAAACCTGATGGGTACTTATCCTGAGTTAGACTATTTTAAGTGGGGAAAAGAAATGGATGTTGTTTCTTGGGACAATTATCCCGGGATTGATACGCCAGTTAGTTTAACAGCTATGACACACGATTTAATGAGAGGTTTAAAAGGTGGGCAACCATTTATGTTAATGGAACAAACACCTAGTCAACAAAACTGGCAACCATATAATTCGTTAAAAAGACCAGGGGTGATGCGCTTGTGGAGTTACCAAGCTGTAGCTCATGGCGCTGATACGGTCATGTTTTTCCAACTTCGCCGTTCGGTTGGAGCTTGTGAAAAGTATCATGGAGCTGTAATTGAACATGTAGGTCATGAAAACACGCGGGTATTTAGGGAAACCACCCAACTTGGGATGGAACTAAAGCAGCTATGTGAGGGCCTCATTGATGCGAGGATAGAAGCGAAAGTTGCTATCGTGTTTGATTGGGAAAACCGGTGGGCAATTGACTTATCGAGCGGTCCATCCGTCTCATTGGATTATGTAAAAGAAGTACACAAATATTATAAAGCCATGTACGACCAAAACATCCCCGTCGACATGATTAGTGTGGAAGATGATATAAGTAAATATAATATTGTCATTGCCCCTGTTTTGTATATGGTGAAAACAGGATATGCACAGAAATTAGAAGCCTTTGTGAAAAATGGAGGTACGTTCGTTACTACGTTCTTTAGTGGCATTGTTAACGAGCATGACTTAGTAACACTAGGAGGTTATCCTGGTGAGCTAAGAAAATTAATGGGAATTTGGGTAGAGGAAATTGACGCATTAGATCCTAAGCGGAAAAATGAAATGGTGATAAAAGATAACTGGGGAAGCTTAGCAGGGAGTTACGACTGTCATTTACTCTTTGACATTATTCATACTGAGGGGGCAGAGGTACTTGCTGAATATGGATTTGATTTTTACAAAGGTACCCCTGTTGTTACTGCAAATCGTTTTGGGAAAGGGAAAACTGTTTATGTAGGAACAAGTGGAGAACAACGTTTTATTAACGACTTAATGAGAAGTCTATGCAAAGAAAAAGGGATTTCCTCATTACTGAAAACTCCAGAGAATGTAGAGGTAACAAGAAGGAGGAAAGGAGAGAAATCCTACTTGTTTATCATGAATCATAATGACTCTGAATCGGTATTCACAGTAGAAAATAAGGCAGTGGACTTACTAACAAATAAAGAAGTTGCTGGTGAAGTATCAATCGCTGCAAATGGAGTAATGATCCTGGAAGCATAAGAAGGAAGTGAGAATATGGATGGAAATAATAGCGGAGATGTAAATAAAACCAATAGAGGTCTAATTAGTAGAATACCGGCTGATCGATGGGAAGAAGCTTTGGTTACAGGTAATGGAACAATGGGTGCACTAGTTTTTGGGCAGCCATACGAAGAAACCATTATTCTAAATCATGAAAAATTATATGAACCTTTCCATGAAGAAATAGTTCAAAATAAACCTTTAGCGCCTTACCTACCTGAAATAAGAGAAATGATGAAGCGAGGGAAATTTCAGGATGCTGCCGCTTTGTTTTCAGATAAATCAGGTCATCCTCTCTTATTTACGGACGCCTATCACCCTGCATATGCATTAAAGTGGAAGACTACACGTAAAGAAGACATAGATAATTATGCTAGAAAGGTAGATTTTGAGTCAGGAGAAATAAAGGTATATTGGGAGAGCCATGCTGGGGGCCAGGAGCGAAATGTCGTTATTTCTAGAGCGCATGATGTTATCGCATTACAAATAAAGACAAATGGAAAGGATAGAGTGAATGGAGAGATTTCCATAGATGACCTCGTTCATGAGGGAAGTGGAATCTTTAAAATACATGCAGATAAGCAGTTCTTATCATTCAGCTGTAAGTATACAAAGACAAACAAAGGATATGTTGGAAGCTCCTACATTATATTAAAAAATGGAGAAGGAACGGTAAAGGTAGAGGAGGAAAAACTAGTAATAAAAGATACTGCGGAAGTGTTAATTCTTACAAAAATTTGCCCAGTTGATGATTATAACCAAGAGTCAGGAAAGAAGATGAGAACTCTTCAACGTTCTTTACTATCACATGCTGATTTGAGCTATGGTGATATTCTATCCAACCACCAATTGATTCATGGTGAGATGTTCAATCGTATGACATTTACTATCGGTGAACAAGATAGAGCCTCTTTAACCACAGAAGATTTACTAGCTACGAAAACAGATGGATTGGATCCTATTCTTCTTCAACAGATGTTTGATATGGGGCGCTATGTTTTCCTTTGTTCATCAGGTGAATACCCACCAAATTTAGTTGGACTATGGACTGGAGACTGGCGTCCGCCTTGGAGTGGAGATTTCACGACCGACGCCAATGTAAATCTTGCAGTGTCTGGTGGGGGCATCGGTAATATGGGAGAAGCGTTAGAGGGGTATTTTCATCTCATAGAGAAAATATCTCCTGATTGGAAAGTGAATGCAAAGACCATGTTTGGCTGCAGAGGATTCTTAGCAGGATCTCGTACGGACGGGAATCACAACATTCATACTCATTTTAATGAGGATTGGCCATTGGGCTTTTGGACAGCAGGTGCTCAATGGCTAGTAATGCCATTTTATGAATGGTACCAGATTACTGGGGACCGTGAGTTTTTCAAAAAAAGAGTATTACCATTAATGAAAGAAATTTCTTTCTTTTATGAAGACTTTTTAACAGAGCAGGATGAGTTTGGGAAAACGATGTTTGTCCCGTCCTATTCACCAGAAAATACTCCCAATATCTCAGAGGAATTGCTTAAGAAAGGTTGGCAGCCTAGTCAGGCAACCATAAATGCTACGATGGATTTAGCTGTAACGAAGGAGTTGCTCATAAATCTAATCAATACATGTGATGAATTGGGAATAGAAGAAGTCAGCATTTGTAATTGGATCGAGATGCTTAATAAAATTCCTGAGTATATGATTAACGAAGATGGAGCATTAAAAGAATGGGCCCACAAAGATTTGAACGACGAATATGACCACCGCCACATTTCTCATCTGTATCCTGTTTGGCCAGGACATGAAATTACACCTGAAAAAACACCGGAGCTTTTTGAAGCAGCCAAACGAGCGTTAATGTTACGAAAGCGCGGCAATTACTCAGCGCATGGAATCATGCATTGTGGTATTGTAGCAGCACGGTTGAAGGAGAAAGCTCTTGTTCAAGAAAATATAAAGTTATTGTTACATGAAGGAGACTATATTCATTCAAGTCTAGTAACATCCCACAACCCTGGTCGTGTCATTTATAATGTGGACGCTAATTGTAGCTTCCCAACGCTTGTCATGGAAATGCTGGTATATTCTGTTCCAGGAATGATAGAGTTATTACCTGCTTTACCAGATGACCTGCTAAAAGGTTCAATTACAGGTATGTTAACACGAACGGAAGTCACAATTGAACAATTAGAATGGAATATGGAGGAGAAGAAGATAAATGTATCGATTCGTTCTCGGAAAAATCAGCAATTAGATTTGCTCATTAGAAATGGCATGAAAAAAGTTACTTGCAATGATAATAATAAGGTAGAGCAATTAGATGCCAACGTCCTATTCATTGAAATGCAACAAAATGCCCCATTAAAGTTAGAGATTGAATTAACTTAAATACGAGTTAGCAATCAAAGTGGAGTGTAGAAAACTCTCTTTATTATTAATAAGTCGCAAGAGATCAAGATGAAAAATCTTCGTTTCTTGCGGCTTTTTTTCTTCTACTGTTGTGTAATTTTACAGAAAGGATATAGTAGAAGTAATAGTAAGTTTTGAGATTCCTTGAGCATATACTGTACATAATTTGTTGAATGTCTAATTATTATATGATTTTTATGAAATTAGTAACGTGTTTTTTTCTTCAAATATCCTTTAAAATGAAAAGGAAGTAATTGAAAGCGGTTTCTTGTACGTGTGTATAATAATCCTATCTTGGAGAAAAGTGATGAAAAAACTTGTAATTAGTAAAGTAAATGATTTAAAACTAAGAAACAAATTGATATTTTCGTTTATACTTGTGGTTTTTGTACCAATTTTATTAGTAGGCCTCTTACTAACTTCTGAATTGAAAAGCATTGCACTAGCTAATGCACTGGAACAAACATCATCTGATATGACAAGGATAAAAATAAGGATATCGGAGTCACTGACCCCTCCTGTTTATATTTCAAATTCGTTATTGGTTGATCAAAGTTTAAAGGAGATAGCAACGAAACAATATGAAACAATATTTGAAGTCGTAGAAGCCTATCGAAATTTTGTTTACTTTCAAAATAGTACACGCTTTTATAGAGAGATTAATAATATTCGATTCTATGTTAACAACGATACAATGTTAAATAATTGGCGATTTATCCCTGTGAATGAAAAAGTGAGGAACACTAGCTGGTATGTTGAAGCAGTTGAAAACAAAGGGTTGCTTAGCTGGCGGTTTGAAGAAGACCAACTGACTGGAGGATCCAAAAAACTAACGTTGAATAGAGTGATTCATTTTCCCGAACACCAGTCTTTCGGTGTTTTAGTAGTGGATGTGAATACAAGCTATATGAATTTTATATTAACTCAGGAAATGATGCCGATATTAGTCCTAGATTCGCAAAACTACATTGTTGCAACAAATAGATCAGAGCTGTTGGGAGTAAACTTGGAGGAAGTAACTTTATCCACACGTCTTGCTAATGGAGAAACAGGAACTTTCGAAGACGTGGCATTCAACGAACCTTCGCACATAATGGTAGAGAATATTGGAGTTGCTAACAGTGCCAATGACCTAAGAATTGCTTCTATCATATCGGAAGCACAAATTATGGAAGGTGCAAATCGCTTAGTTAGACTAGGGTTTTTCGTAATTTCATTTAGTATGTTAATAGCTGTTATTTTAATCTTTGGAGTTTCCCACCTAATTTCAAAACGAATTTCCATCTTAAGTAAGGAGATTAGGAAAGTTTCGGCGGGAGATTTGAATTCTTACGTAAACATACAGGGCAAAGATGAATTAGGTATGTTATCGTCACAATTTAATAATATGATGAGAAGTATCCAAGAGTTATTAAAAGAGATTGAGCAAAATAATAGAGAAAAGAATGCGTTAGTTAAACGTCAGAGTGAAATTAAGTTGAAAATGTTAGCGAGCCAAATTAACCCTCACTTTTTATTTAATACTTTAGAAACAATCAGGATGAAAACGCTGTTAATAGGGGAAAAGGAAATTGCTCATATAGTGAAGAGGTTAGGGAAGTTACTTCGCATTAGTATAGAAGTTGGCGGTTCTATGGTGACATTGAAACAAGAAATGGAAATGGTGAATGCCTACCTTGAAATCCAAAATTTCCGATTTGATGAGCGTTTAGAATACGACCTATTAATAGATCCAGCGGTGAACAGGGTTATGATTCCGCCCCTAATTATTCAACCTTTAGTAGAAAATGCTGTTATACATGGCTTAGAAAACCACCCTGACGGTGGGAAGATTATAGTGGAAGCAAAAATGACACGGGAGAACATCATTATCTCTGTTATGGATAATGGAGTTGGGATATCGGAACAAAAAAAAGAAGAAATCTTTCACACTTTGTCAGCGACAGATGAAAAAGTAGAAGATCGTATTGGCTTAAGAAATGTTCATGAAAGAATTTTATTAACTTATAACACAAGTCAAGGTCTTCTTATTCAAAGTAACCATTTAAAAGGCACCAAGATATCTTTTATGATTCCTCTTTCACATATCGATAATAATGAATAGTTGTTTTAGAAGTATCTGTTCAAGAAAAGAATGTTTAGAACGAGCAGCGAACCTAGCTCAAGTTAAAATATTGACTCGATAATAAGTAATTTGAAAGGATGGGATTTAATTGTATAAAGTACTAATTGTAGATGATGAGTCCACGGTTAGAAAGGGATTGGATGCAGTTATTCCTTGGGAAACGTATGGTTACGAGGTTGTTGCTTTAGCAAAAGATGGCCAAACTGCATTGGATTTGTGTGAAAAACACACTTTTGATTTAATTATTTCCGATATTCGAATGCCTGGGATGAGCGGGTTAGAATTAATACAGCATATTCGTTCGTTTGATCAACGTGTCCAATGTTTAATTCTATCTGGATATGCAGACTTTGATTATGCAAAAAAAGCGATTCACTATGGGGTAGCTGGGTATTTATTAAAGCCTATTGACGAAGATGAATTAATTCCTGCTATATTAGAAATAAAAAAGAAGCTGGACGAAGAAAACACAATGAAAAAAATTTCAAGTATTGAAAAAGAGAGAAAACTGGAATCTTTTATCTTATCAAAGGTCCTTAACAAATCTATTAAAGACTATAGTGATGATGAAAAGGCACACATGGGCAAAGTACATGGCATATTGTGGGAGAAGTACAGGGTACTTTTGATTCATATCGAGACTACGAATTTAGAAACTAATAACCTTCTATCACTGAAGCAAGAAATAAATAGAAGGATCAGTCTGGACAAAAAGGCAGTAGTATTTTTACATGAATCGTATATTGGTGTGTTATTAGATGGTAGTTCTTATAAAAACAGAGATATCCAATTGTTTTATCAAGAGGTAAAAGGAGCTATGAGTTTGCATAATGTGTGTTCTGTAGTAGCCGTCGGGAACTGTGTGAATTCTCTATGTGAAATTAAGGACTCTTATAAAACAGCGTTAACACTTATCAGAAATCGATTTTTTTATCCTAATAATGAATTGCTAGTAAAGGGAAGAGAATTGATTGTATTGAATCAGAGTGAAAACCAAACATCGATGGAAATTCAGGACATGATTGAAAAACTCTATTTGTTAATAGAGATTGGTGAAGAGGGGAAGCTCGAGACAGTATTACGCGAAATACCTTTTATTAAGATGGAAGATGAGTTCTCTGAAGAGGCGTTGAAAAAATTATATGTCAGTGTATTATCAAGGGTTGTTACGAAGCTACAAAAGTCTAATCCAGAAAAGGAAGTCTTATTAGTTGAAGCTTCTGAAAAAATTCTTGAAATTTATGATAGTACGAATATAGAAACGTTACAAAATAATGTAGTAAGCGTTATCAAAGGGATTTCTGAGGAATTACAACTCGATCAGACTAATGACCAATTGAAAAAATTACTTCTCTTAATAGACTCAAAATATAGCGAGAATTTAAAATTAGAAAAATTAGCCGAAATTTTTAATTATAATAGTGCTTATTTAGGAAAGCTCTTTAAGAGTTATACAGGAGAGTACTTTAACACGTACTTAGATAAGGTTCGGATAAAAAATGCGAAGAAGCTATTATTAAATGGAGTAAAAGTATATAGAGTGGCGGAAATTGTAGGTTATAAAAATGTTGATTATTTTCATAGTAAGTTTAAGAAATACGAAGGTATATCTCCATCTGCCTACCGAAGAAAACAACATATGAGTGGCTAATTGTGACTATCTTGAAAGGTTGTATTTCAACCTTTCAAGATAGTTTTTTCAATATAAAGTATTGGATTTTTCAGAGTTAGAGAGTTGTCTAGATCTAGGGCACCACCTACTCCTCGTAAACTAGTTCGCATAGGTGCGGAAAAGCTTGATTGGGGTTACTGGAGATTATCTAGTTCAGAGATGATCAGTCTTTCAATTAGCGTTCCTCTAAACTGGTACCACTATCATATGCATAATGCCTTTATAACAATGTTGGAAGCGGATTCATAATGAAATTTTTATATGATTTTAGTAGTAATCCTTGTGGTATTTCCGAAGTGAAATTTTCGTTATGATAGACATGTAAACAGGAGGGATTGAGATGAAGGTAACAGAAAAGGTAGACACAACAACAATAATAATTCCAAAGCAAAAGAATTTCTGGAAGAAAATGAGAGAGCAAAAAATACTATATATGATGTCAATCCCAGTTGTGATATGGGTATTCATATTTAACTATCTACCTGTCTGGGGTTGGACAATGGCATTTCAGAATTTCCGTCCTGGACGTTCCTTTTCAGAGCAGGAATGGGTAGGATTGGCACATTTCATTGAATTATTTAATGACCCTCATTTCTACCTTGTATTGCGAAATACGTTGGTAATGAGTGTAATGCTCCTCGTTGTTGGATTTACAATACCAATTATATTTGCTGTATTATTAAACGAACTAAAAGATTCACTATTCAAACGGACTGTACAAACCATCTCTTATTTACCGCACTTTGTGTCCTGGGTAGTAGTAGCAGGTATCGTTACAAAGATGTTGTCCACTGATGGCGGGATTATCAATGATATGTTAGTAGGTTTACATCTTATTGATAACCCCATACAGTTTTTAGCAAAAGGGGAATGGTTCTGGTTTATTGTAACGGGTGCCGATATATGGAAGCAGATGGGATGGAACTCCATCATTTTCTTAGCTGCTATGGCTGGCGTTGATCCTCAACTATATGAAGCAGCGCGTGTTGATGGGGCAGGAAGATTCCGAAGAATTTGGCATATTACATTGCCAGGTATTCGTCCAACGATCTACGTCATTTTAATCTTATCCATAGGAAATTTAATTGCGATTGGTTTTGAAAGACAGCTTCTATTAGGAAATTCACTTACACGTGAGTATGCAGAAGTACTTGAGTTATACGCCTTAAACTACGGGATAGGGATGGGGAGATACTCATTTGGTACAGCAATTAGTATTTTCAACTCCATGGTAAGTATTCTATTATTACTTTTTGCAAACGGCATATTCAAACGATACTCAAATACTAGCGTAATGTAGTGGAGGTGATGGAAAGTGACACGAAAGAAACAGAATTTTAATAGAATGACTCCTGCTGAACGGATGTTTGATATCTTAAATTATGTCTTTATGTGTTTTGTTGTTGTGGTTATGCTTTATCCTTTTCTAAATGTGTTAGCGATTTCATTTAATGAATCCACAGATACCGTTAGAGGTGGAATCTATATTTGGCCAAGGGCGTTCACTCTAGAAAACTACGCTGTTATTATGCAATATGATAGTTTGATTACTGGCTTTATCAACTCGGTTTTACGAACAGTAATCGGTACGCTCGGAGGTTTGTTTGTCTGTTCCATGGTAGCGTATACCCTTAGTAGACATGATTTCCAAGGGAGAAAATTTGTCTCTACTGTAATCGTACTTACGATGTTCTTTAGCGGTGGATTGATCCCAACGTATATGCTAATGCGAGACTTAGGGTTAATTAACTCCTTTGCCGTCTATATTTTTCCACTTTTAGTAAGTGCATGGAATATCATCATTATTCGTTCTTTTATGGATACATTGCCTAACGCCTTACAAGAATCGGCAAAAATTGATGGTGCAAACGACTTTACGATTTATTGGAGAATTATTTTACCAATCTGCAAACCAGTGCTAGCGACCATCGCACTTTTTATCGCTGTTATGCAGTGGAACATGTGGTTTGATACGTATATTTACAACAGCGCAAATCCAGCATTAACAACGTTGCAGTACGAATTAATGAAGATACTACAAAATACAGCTACAAGTGCTGGCATTGATGCTACGCGAGGTGGAGCAGGGGCAGATCTCATTAAAAGGGTATCCCCAGAGTCCGTTCGGATGGCTATCTCTATCGTAACGATTGTACCGATCTTACTCGTATATCCATTTTTGCAGAAGTATTTTGTAAAAGGAATGACATTAGGGGCTGTAAAGTAAGGAAACTGGTATAAACAAGGGGTTCAAGATGAGATCCTTGTTCGATACAATAAAGATACAATACAGGAGGGTTACTTATGGGAAGGTTTAAAAAGGTAACAAGTATTTTATTCCTCACTAGTTTACTTTTGGTAGTTGCTGCGTGTAGTGATAACACAGACAACACATCAAAAGAAAATAATGATGATGGAAACAAGAATGAAGATGTTGTTATTGATGGAGATTTGGAACCGATTACATTCTCGTTATTTGCGGCAGACAACAATCCTAGCTGGGATGGGATGAATTCCCCAGTGGGACAAGAGATTTTAAAAGCTACAGGTGTCTCGCTAGAAGCAGACTTTGCGATTGGAGAACCAGCTGAAAGAATTGCTTTATTCGCTGCTAGCGGTGACTATCCAGACTTTGTTTTACCGAAGGGTGATGGCAACTTATTAGTAGATGCTGGAGCAATGATTGACTTGCGACCACTAATTGAAGAACATGCACCAAATATTCAAAGAGTTTATGGTGATTATCTAGAAAGAATGGTGTGGAGTGAAGATGATGATTCTATTTACTTTATTGGAACGAATCCAGTTGACGAGGAATACCGTACACCTGGTAATGGTTTCTGGCTACAACACGCGGTAGTGAAGGAATTAGGATATCCTGAAATAAGAACATTAGAGGACTTCGAGAACGCAATCAGAACATATTATGAAATGTATCCAGAAATTGATGGACAGCCAACGATTCCGTTAACGTTGTTAGCAGATGACTGGAGATTGTTAATTTCTGTCACAAACCCAGCATTCTTTGCTACGGGAGCACCAGATG
Source organism: Evansella sp. AB-rgal1 (assembly GCF_041820985.1). Taxonomy (NCBI): domain Bacteria; kingdom Bacillati; phylum Bacillota; class Bacilli; order Caryophanales; family Bacillaceae; genus Evansella; species Evansella sp. AB-rgal1. Next base: position 86,442 of record NZ_JBGUAU010000010.1, on the reverse strand, counting down.
ATGGTGAATGGTTTATTGATCAAGATACGTTTGAGGCGAAATTACATTATAAGCGTCCTGAGGAAAAAGAATATTTCCGTTGGTTAAATAAGATGAATGCAGAAGGTCTATTAGATAAAGAAAGCTTTGTACAACAAGAAGATCAATACAAAGCAAAGATCTCATCTGGAAGAGTATTAGGAATGATTGATGCAGAATGGTCAATTGCTGATACACAAACAGCGCTTCGCGAAGACGGTAAACTAGATAGAATGCATGGTGTCTACCCTGTTACATTAGATGAAACATATAAACACGGAAATTTCAAACCTACTGGATACCTTTCAACTTGGGGAATTGGAATTACTGTTGATAACCCTGATCCAGTTCGTGCAATAAAATTTTTAGATTGGATGGCTAGTGATGAAGCTCAAATTCTAAACAACTGGGGAATTGAAGGAGAGCACTACCAATTAGATGATGACGGTAATCGTTATTTAACAGATGACCAACGCGAGGAACGTAGATCTGACAGTTCTTTTGATGAAAGAACAGGAATTAACGTATTTAGAGCTTATGGTCCACATTATGGAAATGGCGTGTTAGACCCTACAGGTCAACCGTATACCATTCATACTCCTGAGACATTAATTGAAGATTACACAGAAGTGGAGAAAGAAGTGTTAGCTGCTTATGATGTTGAAATTTGGAAGGATTTATTTCCTCAAGAGGATGAATTTAGTCCGAGACCATATGGAGCCGCGTGGGAGATAAACTATAGCTCCGATTCACCTATTGCTGTTCCGTTCCAACGTGCACAAGATACAATGTTTACTCGAATTCCACAAGCGATTTTAGCTGATCCTGCTGATTTTGATAGCATTTATGACAGCTTCATTGAGGAGATTAGTACAGATGCTATAGAAGCTGCAGAGAAAGAATTCTCTCGACTTGTACAAAAAAGAGTAGAACTATGGGGCGGTAATTAAACTATTTTTTTAACAGAGTATGAGTTCAATCAACAGGGTGGCTTGAAAGGTTCGTTATACACCTTTTAAGTCACCTTCATTGTTAATTATGCCTGTTAATATTTTACGTACCTAATGTGTGGTAACTAAAAAAGGAGGACATTTCGATGAAATTTACAGACGGAAATTGGTTAATAAGAGAGGGCTTCACTCTTATTACAGGTGCATCTTTATTTAAAACGACTCATGACAATCAATCGTTAACTGCTTTTGTGACTCCTTATGATATATCGAATAGAGGAGCGCAATTGGATGTACCTTTACTTACGGTGACTTACTCTTCCCCTATGAAAGATGTAATTCGTGTGAAGGTGATGCATCATAAGGGAAGAAAACCTCAAATACCTGCTTTTCCTATTTATGAGCAAGAAAATCAGGAAATTACGATAGACGAAAATGCTGATCTCGTTTCTTTGGTAAGTGGAAATCTTAAAGTACAATTGAATAAAAAAGGTGATTGGGGCACTCACTATTTTTATAAAGAGGAGCTAATTACTTCAAGTAGCTCTAAAGGGATAGCCTATGTAACAGATTCAGAGAAAAACACGTACATGCGTGAGGAACTTGGCTTGGGAGTAGGGGAAAACGTATACGGACTAGGTGAGCGATTCACTCCATTTATAAAGAATGGTCAAGTTGTAGATACGTGGAATAAAGATGGAGGAACAAGCTCAGAGCAATCGTATAAAAATGTGCCTTTTTACTTATCTAATCGTGGCTACGGTGTGTTTGTTAATCATCCTGAAAATGTGTCTTTTGAATTAGCATCAGAAAAAGTATCTAAGATTCAGTTTAGTGTAGAAGGGGAATCGCTAGAGTATTTTCTTATTGGTGGTAATTCTACGAAAGAAGTATTGGAAAATTATACAACATTAACAGGTAAGCCAGCTCTTCCGCCGGCGTGGTCCTTTGGGTTATGGCTAACAACGTCCTTTACGACAAACTATGATGAAGATACAGTGAATTCTTTTGTGGATGGTATGGCAGATCGAGATATTCCACTTCGTGTTTTCCATTTTGATTGCTTCTGGATGGAAGCCTTAAAGTGGTGCGATTTTGAGTGGGATAAAGAGGTTTTTCCAGATCCTAAGGGAATGCTAGCGCGTTTGAAAGAAAAGGGTTTAAATATTTGTGTATGGATTAACCCATATATTGCTCAACAATCTCCTCTTTTTGATGTGGCTATGGAAAAAGGATATTTGCTGAAAAAGGAGAATGGGGATGTATGGCAGTGGGATAAATGGCAGCCTGGAATGGGAATTGTGGACTTTACTAACCCAGAAGCGTGCAAATGGTATAACTCTCACTTAGAACGCTTGATGGATATGGGTGTGGATAGCTTTAAAACAGACTTTGGGGAAAGAATTCCTACAGACGTTGTGTATTTCGATGGTTCCGACCCGAAAAAGATGCATAATTACTATGCTTACTTATATAACAAAGTTGTTTTTGAACTGCTTGAGGAAAAACGTGGGATTGGAGAAGCAACTCTATTTGCACGTTCGTCAACAGCGGGAGGGCAACAATTCCCAGTACATTGGGGTGGGGACTGTGATGCTACGTACGAATCCATGGCAGAGAGTCTTCGTGGCGGATTATCGTTAGGATTATCTGGATTCGGTTTTTGGAGTCATGATATTGGTGGATTTGAGAGCACTGCACCGGCTGATTTGTATAAACGATGGGCAGCATTCGGTCTCCTATCTAGCCATAGTCGGCTTCACGGAAGTAAATCGTACCGTGTACCTTGGATTTATGATGAGGAATCCGTTGATGTTGTAAGATATTTCACGAAGTTAAAATGTTCGTTAATGCCGTACTTATATAATGAAGCGGTTCAATCTTCTGGTAAGGGGCTTCCGATGATGCGTGCTATGCTGTTAGAATACCCGGATGATCCAACTTGCGACTATTTAGATCGCCAATACATGTTAGGAGAATCGTTACTTGTTGCCCCAATATTTAGTGAGGATGGAGTGGTTTCTTATTATTTACCAGAAGGTGTATGGACAAACTACCTTACGAATGAAAAAGTAGAAGGTGGAAAATGGTTCAAAGAAGAGCATGACTATGTTAGTATCCCGCTCTATGTTCGTCCAAATAGTATCATTGCTGTTGGGAAAGTTGATACGAAACCTGATTATGATTATAGCAACGAGGTTGAACTACATGTATTTGAAGCTGTATCTGCAACCACAACAATAAGGGATGTAAAAGGAACCGAAGTGTATACGGTGACGGTTGATCGAAGTGATACATCGTTCAAAGTGACGTTCAATAGAAAACCGGAAAGACCTTGGAGTATTGTATTACGGGGAATAGATTCTGTTAGGGAAGCAGATGGTATGAGTGTGGGAAAAACTACTCTCGGTAGTAAACTTGTACCGAATTCTTCTTCCACTGAATTCACGGTTTCAATATGAGAGGAAGATGACTAGGCACACCGTTCCCTCCTTTGTAAATTACTGTGTCCGTCGTCTTCTAAGAGGCGGACCTATTACAATCAAGATTGCTAGCCCTATCAAAGCTGATAAAAGAAGGTGATAGATATGCAAAGAAGTTGGCTAGATTCACCATCATATACAATTGCTGACTGGATTATGAGGTTAGCACTACTTAACATATTGTGGCTGTGTTTTACGATCATTGGCATAATCGTTTTTGGGTTTATGCCTGCAACGGTCGCCATGTTTACCGTTATTCGAAAGCTGTTGAAAAAAGAAGCGACTGTACCATTGATAAAAACGTTTGTTTCCACTTATAAAAAGCAATTCTTTCCATCTAATTTTATTGGCCTGCTTTTGGGGATATTTGGCTATGTGTTGCTAGTTGCGTATACTTTATTAGGAACAATATCAGGTATGATGAACACAATGTTAACCTTTACTTTCGTGTTTATTGGTATGTTTTATATATCAGTGGTTTTAATAAGTGTTCCAGTTTATGTGGAGTTTGAACTGAAGTTCTTCGACTATTTTAAACAATGTATCCTTATTTCCTTCATTAATCCACATATCATCCTTTTTATGGCTACTGGAATAATAGGAGCATATTTCATTTTTACCATTATTCCAGGTCTTACAATATTGGTCTTCGGTAGTATCATTGCAACATTCATGATGTGGTTTACTATGCTCGCTTGCAACCGAGTAAAAAAGAAGATGGGAACTCTAGAAATTTTATCAAGTTAGGAAGGGAGATTATACTGAATGAAACAGTACGGAATTCCATTACAAGGATTTGCTGAATTTAGTAGAAAAGTAGCAGCAGATGGAGCAGTATTACTTAAGAATGAAGGGCAGGTACTTCCGTTCCAAAAAGAAGATGTGGTTTCCATTTTCGGTAGAACGCAAGTGAACTATTACCGAAGTGGAACAGGATCAGGTGGGAGCGTACACGTTCCTTATACAACCAATCTTTTAGATTCTCTTCGAAAAAAAGAGGGAGTAATTGTTAATGAAGAATTAGCAAAGATTTATGAAGCTTGGATAGAGGATAACCCATTTGATGATGGGGGTGGGGGCTGGGCTGCTGAGCCATGGCATCAAAAAGAAATGCCATTATCTAATACAGTCGTGTCTCAAGCAAGCAAACATTCGAATAAAGCGGTCATCGTCATAGGCCGGACTGCAGGAGAAGATCAAGATAATGCCAATGAGCCTGGTAGCTATTTATTAACAAAAAATGAAATAGCGATGATAAAGCTTGTTTCGTCTCATTTTGATAAGATCGTTGTTGTTCTAAATGTATCTAATATCATTGATATGAGCTGGTTAGATGAATATCAGATTCAATCTGTTCTTTATGCGTGGCACGGTGGGATGGAAGGTGGAAATGCAATCTCTAATGTTTTAGTTGGTGATGTGACCCCAAGTGGGAAGTTAACGGATACTATAGCTTATTCTATTGATGATTATCCATCAACAAAGAATTATGGAAATGAGATCAGCAATTTTTACGAAGAGGATATATATGTGGGGTACCGCTATTTCGAAACATTTCGTCCAAATCGAGTTCAATATGAATTTGGCTTCGGATTATCGTACACAGACTTTACTATAGACGCTGAAGATGCAACAGTCGTTGAGGTCCAAGGGGAGAAACATATTGAACTGGATGTTACTGTAAAAAATAGCGGGGAAAGTTTTGCAGGAAAAGAAGTTGTTCAAGTGTATGTGGAAGCTCCACAAGGGAAGTTGGGGAAGCCTGCGAAAGTGTTGGTAGCATTTAAGAAATCGAAGTTACTACAAGTTGGTGAATCGGAGCGCTTAACCATTCGGTTCCCTGTTCGTTCTATGGCTTCCTATGATGATGGGGGAGTAACAGGCCATCCTTCAGCTTATGTACTTGAAGCAGGGAAGTATAACGTATTTTTAGGGAATAGCGTAAGGAATGTAACAAGGGTGAGTGTAGATGGGAAACGTAGCTATGAGGTAGAGAGGTTAGAAATAGTGGAACAACTGAAAGAAGCTTTAGCGCCAACGGAATCCTTGAAACGAATGATGCCAGGTCATCAAAAAGAAGATGGTTCCTACGAGCTTACTTATTTAAATGTACCAAAACGAAGAATATCATTAATGGAAAGGATTGAGAAGAACACACCTACTACCTTTCCGCAAACAGGAGATTTGGGTTATAAGCTAAGGGATGTTCTTGATGGGCAAGTGACAATGGAAACATTTATAGCCCAATTGGATGATGATGACTTGGCCACGATTGTTAGGGGAGAAGGGATGAGCAGTCCATTGGTAACACCTGGAACTGCCTCAGCGTTTGGGGGAGTGAGTGATCGATTACTTCATTTCGGTATTCCAGCTACTTGTACGGCAGACGGTCCTTCAGGTATTCGGATGGACAGTGGTCATCAAGCAACGCAAGTACCTATTGGAACATTACTAGCAGCAACGTGGGATACATCGTTAGTGGAAGAATTATATGTTATGGAAGGAAAGGAGTTAGTTAGCAACGACATAGATGTGTTGCTTGGCCCAGGAATGAATATTAGAAGAAGCCCACTAAATGGACGTAATTTCGAATATTTCTCGGAAGATCCCCTTATAACTGGAGCCTTTGGAATTGCTTGTACTCGTGGTGTTGTAAGAGGTGGGGCTAATGCTACGTTGAAACACTTCGCTTGTAATAATCAGGAAAAATATCGTACGAAGGTAGATGCTGTTGTCTCCGAGCGTGCGTTACGAGAAATTTATTTAAAAGGATTTGAAATGGTTGTAAAAGAAGGAAGTGCGAACTCCATCATGACTTCCTATAATCCTATTAATGGACATTGGGCTGCATCAAATTATGATTTAAATACAACCGTTCTTCGAAAGGAATGGGGATTTGAAGGGATTGTCATGACCGATTGGTGGGCAAAAATGAACGATGTTGTTCATGGAGGGTCTGAGGATACAACGCTCACGAACTGGATGATTCGTGCGCAAAATGACCTTTATATGGTTGTAAATAATTATGGTGCAGAAGTGAATTCCTCTAATGATAATACAATAGCCTCTTTAGAAAACGGCACGTTAACAAGAGGTGAATTGCAGCGTTCTGCGATGAATATATGTACATTCATAATGCAGGCACCTGTTTTTTCCAGAGAGTTAGTGATGGTAGGAGCGGTGAAGACATTTGAAGCAAATATGTCTCTTTCTCTTGAAAAATATGAACAACTAGATGAACAAGTTAAGTTACATCCTTCAGGAACTCAATCAACCTACGTTAAAGTGAGTAAGTCAAGCACATATCGGATCTTTGTGAATCTCATGTCGCCCCATTCCGATGTTTCGCAAAGCGCATGTAATATTATTCTAAATGGTAAGGTAATGACGACAGTGCAATCTAGCGGTACAGATGGTCAGTGGATCCAGCTAAAATTAGATAAAGTAAAATTGGAAGAAGGTTTTCACGAATTGAGATTGGAAGATGTAAAGCCAGGTCTATCTATTAAGTGGATTATGTTTAAGAAAGTGGAGGGATAGATAGAAACAGTTCTCTCACTTTGCGACTATCTCGACCAGATAGAAGGCTAACATTTCCAATTGCGATGTAATCTTTTAGAAGAGTTGAGCTTAGTTGAGTAAAGTGGAGAAGAGGACAAAGTTAGATTTAGAGCGGATTATTTTTATCGGCAGGACGTTTCGCGAGTATTTGGATCATCGAATGCTAACATTAGAAGACTGTGCAAACGACATGAAAGATTATAGAGAAAGATATGTTCCCGTAAGTTTACCGATTCTACCATATAGGGATGAAGAATTTGATATTTTACTATCAGCACATTTTTTATTTACATACGCAGATAGATTAGATTATCCATTCCATATGGAAACTTTACATGAGTTGTTAAGGGTAACGAAAGGGGAAGTTAGACTATTTCCTTTAGTTGACCTGGAGGGGAAGAGATATGAATTTCTAGATGAAATTATCTGTTATCTCCAAGGAACAGGGTACTTTGTAGAAGAAATAAAATCAAGGTACGAATTTCAAGGAAATGCTAATTCAATGCTGAGAATCGTTAAATAAGTATAAGTGCCAGAACCCTATGTAGGACAGCGGGTGGCTGGCACTTTTTTGTACTTTTAGAATGTTTAACTTCACTAAAGGATTAAAGTGTAAGAAAAACTAAGGATTTCGCCATTAAGGACTTGGCGATAAGCCAAGTTTTTCTAAAAAGATAAGAATTTATAAAATTTTTTTGAACTTAGAAAGGTGTCTAGCTCCAGGCGCCAGGACCTCGTGTCAAATAACCTGGCCGATTAAAAAGTAAAAAGCACTTTTTATCGTCCAGAACATTTACATTTCGGTCCTGAGAGGGCGCCTTGCGCTTCTTATATTATAAGAGTTGAACTTCTTTAAAGGATTTCACAAAGCTGATGCGTTCATATTTCAAAACTTGCCCAGAACTTAATGAGTGAATACGCATCGTGCCAGAGCACACTCCATAGGAATCCTTGTCGTAGGATATCCTGACAAATCCCTCCACTATAGGGCACCGTATTCTATATTTCATTTCAGTGAAAAGCGAGTGATTCCGATGGACACGGCCATTTATTTCTCCTTATCTTTTGTGTACGGTCTACTCTTAGCATTTGGAATATATGCTGCCTTCAAGAAACGCTGGGCATATTTCTATTACTTGTCATCGCAGCTTTAATGTACGACAATAGCATTCTCGGACTTGGACGACATATTGGTGAAGGGGAGATAAAAGATGCTCCCCATTTCAATCTATCACCATCTACCCAAAGTCTAGTGAGTATATAAAAATTATTATGAAAAATCCACTAATCTACTGATTTAATCTCCTATACTAATTTTTATATTGGACATAGTCTGTAATGTATAAGGAATCCCCCCCTTAAATATAGTTTAGGAGGAAAAAAATGGGTCTAAATTCTGATATTGATATAACTCGTGTGAAGCAACTACTAGAGGATGTTCAAGAACAGCTTCAAGAGCAAAAGCAACTTCAAAACCAGCTACAGAACCAACTACAGAACCAGTTAGAGAACCAAGATCAAAGCCAAGGTCAAAAGCAAGTAGATAAGGATGAAATCAAGTTTGGTGACATCGGTAATAACAGAACGCATGTCAACACAAACAATACATTTTTAATTATCATTATCATCTTTATTGGCTTAGGTGGTGGAACGGGACTGTTTAATCAATTGTTCTCTAACTCAGACAGCTAATAATCCCACCTTTGTTTTGAAAAAAGGATGGAGGAGGTGGATTGATAGATATGCTAGAAATTCTCTACCTTGCTAAAATAGAAAAACTATTAGGAGCAATACAGCAGGAACAAAGACAGATTCAAGCACAATTAGAAGAACAACTTCAGTTACAAGATCAACTCCAACTGCAAAATCAGAAGCGACAAGATATTGACTATATAACCTTTGGTGATATTGGGAACAACACAACAAAGGTCTTTACAGATAACACTAGCTTGGTTCTTTTCATTTTGGTTATTTTAGTTAATTCTGGGAACTTAGATGGGGCTGTATTAGAACAATTTGTGAATATAATGAGGAATATGCAAGCTTCATCCTAGTAATTAGTAGGACTGTATAGGACCTGACATCAGCAAAGGGAACTTGGCTAGAAGGCAGGTCCATTTATACAGCAAGAATTAGGTTATCACGGAGTCGTTGTTTCGTGAATGGTCAACGGATTTCTTTAAAGTTACATTCTTTTTTTTATAGGACAGGAACCACATCTATTGAGGACGGTTTTTGCTGCATCCTTTTTGGGAATACATGTAAAAAAAGTATGGTCTAATTCCACGGAGGAATGTGGACCTTTAAACATAAAACATACTTCACAAGTATGTGTTCACGGCTCAATGGATATGCTTTTGATTACTGTGCATATTCCATTTAAAGACATAGAAATTAAGGGCCGTTTGTGTTACCAGCACTAACGGTCTTTTCTATTTTTCATATTTAATGAATACCTTAAAAAAAGAGATTGTTAAACGTTATGAGTAAATTCAAGTTGACTATCACAAAGTAGTAAGGTTGCTGATCAAAGTACGGTACAGCATTACTGTAATACAGGTAGGTCTTTTTATTGAGGAGATATATTTCCCTCGATAACTGAATGAAGCACGAACCGCCCCAACTGCTTCCTACTGATAAATCCCTCCACTATAGGGCACCCTATTCTAAATTTCATTTCAGTGAAAAGCGAGTGATTCCGATGGACACGGCCATTTATTTCTCCTTATCTTTTGTATACGGTCTACTCTTAGCATTTGGAATATATGCTGCCTTCAAGAAACGCTGGGCATTATGTTCCATATTTCTATTACTTGTCATCGCAGCTTTAATGTACGACAATAGCATTCTCGCACTTGGACGATATATTGGACAAGGAGCGCTTCTGGAATCGTTGAATGTACCAAGATATTGGATGCACGCCCTATTCACCCCATTACTAATCCCATTTGTCTGGCAAACATTACGATCAGCAGACGTAACCTGGATAAAGACATCTGTAGCAACATGTACCGTCATCTTTCTGACAGGGACGATCATATTACTCGAAGTCATTCCCCTCTTTGGTATAGAGCTTCAAGCAGTTTGGCAAAATGGCGTATTAAGCTACACAAGAGTAAACAAGACAGGCGCCCCATTCATGATCATCATTGTAACCCTAACTATTCTCCTTACTTCCATTCTTCTTTGGCGAAAACAAGGGTGGAAATGGCTATTCATAGGGCTTGTTCTAATGGGAGTTGTTGGACTTTTAGCAAACCCTTTCCACAGCAAAGCGATGGGAAATGTTTCGGAATTAGTCTTGATTATATCATTATTAGCAACACACATATTTCAGCAAAAACAAAGAGAATCCATTTACATTCCTAGAAAAAAAGAGATATAAGTAACTAACCAACACTCTTGAACAGTTACTTTTTTGTTCTGGTAATATCGGTTGGTGTACTATTTCATTTTCTTCGGTATTCGAAGGAAGCAGGAGAACCGTCCCCGGTGCTTCCTGGTATAATTAAGTTTGAATAGAGTAGGGAATTAGTTACAATATAGAGAGCAGAAATAGTAGGGAGGTAGATTAGAATGGATTTTGAAACAGTGATGCTGGAGCTTGAAGCTCTCGGTAAGGAACGAACGAAAAAAACTTACATATCCAATGGTGCGAAGGAACCACTCTTTGGAGTGGCAACAGGAGCTATGAAACCGATAGCTAAAGAAATTAAAATAAATCAACCTTTAGCAGAAGAGCTTTATGCCACAGGAAACTATGATGCAATGTATTTTGCAGGGATTATTGCCGATCCAAAAGCAATGTCAGTGGCGGACTTTGAGCGATGGATAGATGGGGCATATTTTTATATGTTGTCTGATTATGTGGTAGCAGTTACATTGGCGGAAGCAGATATTGCACAAGAGGTTGCTGATAAATGGATAGCTAGTGGAGACGAGTTAAGAATGTCAGCGGGCTGGAGTTGTTACTGCTGGCTTTTAGGGAATCGCAAAGACCACGAGTTTTCAGAAAGCAAGATTTCCGATATGCTTGATATTGTGAAAAATACCATTCATAATGCGCCAGAGCGGACGAAATCTGCGATGAATACTTTTTTGTTATCTGTGGGAACTTCCTATATTCCACAACATGAAAAAGCACTGGGAACTGCAAAAGAAGTAGGTATTGTGGAAATGAAAAGAGACAATAAAAAAAGCAGTTTCCTACACGCCTACGAAACGATTCAAAAGGAATTGGATAGAGGAAGACTTGGTTTTAAACGCAGATATGTAAGGTGTTAATTTATCAGTGGAAGGCATATATTGCGGGAAAATATATGCCGAAAGTTATACAAAAAGGGTGATATGCATGGATAAAAAGCAAATAGAAGAAGCCATTGTAGAACTAAAAGATGAATATATACAGTTACAAAATAACTTAGAAAAGCTTGAATCTATCAAAGGAAACCTCGCGCCATTAGAAAAACGACTAAATGAAATAGAAGATGAAATGAAAGTTCTTCATGAAAAACGGAAAGAACTCTGAGAATACTTTATAGAAAAAGCCTCCCCAATTAGTAAAGATATTACATAATGGAGGAGGCCAACCATATTTTCTTTTCAATACCTGACATAGCAATACATTATTATACTTTAAATTTCTTAACTTCCTCATTTAAAGCTTCAGCCATCTTGACTAATTCATTTGAACTTGCTGTTATCTCCTCGACTGTGGCTGTTTGTTCTTCTGCTCCTGCAGCAACCTCTTGAGAAGAAGCCGCTGTTTCTTGTATAATACTAGAAATCTCTTGAGTTGATGAAAGGACATTCTGGATGTTAGAGAAAAGGAGATCAAAAATATCTTTTGTAGTTTTGGCATCTAATTCTGTATCTTCCGCCTGTTTTACAATCGCTTCTAGAGATTCTCCTCCTTTTCCAATTAGAGCTACTTGCAAATCAACAGCATGCAAATTATCATTCATTAATTCCACGGTCGTAGAGGTTTCTTCTTGAATATTTTTAATTAAACTAGTGATCTGTCCAGCGGAATTACTTGACTGTTCAGCTAGCTTACGGACTTCATCAGCTACAACAGCAAATCCTTTTCCTTGCTCGCCTGCACGAGCTGCTTCGATTGCTGCATTAAGTGCAAGTAAATTTGTTTGTGCAGCTATATCAGTAATAATCGTAATAATGCCACTAATTTCACGGGAGTGTTTTCCCAGTGTATTTACTGATTTCGAAGCTGATTCTACTGTTCGTTTCATTTCATCCGATTGCTTAATTGCGTCATTAATAGCTTGTTCCCCTTGTTTAGCAATTGTTGTTGAGGTTTCAGCATTTGCTAATGTTTGTGTAACCTTTCTATTTCCTTCATCAACATGTTTCATAGATTCTTCTACAAGAGAGAGTGTATTAAGTGCTAAATCATTTTGCTTCTGTGCCCCATCAGAAATCTCTTGAATCGATGATGCAATTTGATTAGAGGATTGCGCAATCTCTTCAGCACTAGCATTTAATTGCTCAGAAGATGCCGCAGAATGCTCCGCACTTTGCATCACATTTTTAACAATATCTCTTACATTCTCAATAAATTTATTTGTTGCGCCTGCAAGCTGTCCGATTTCATCATTGCTTGTTATATTAATCTTTTGTGTTAAGTCCCCACCATTAGATGCTAAAATATCTAATTCATTGCGAACATAATTTATTTCTTTGCTCATCTTAGTCGATATCCAAAGGGATAATAATAAACTGATAATGATTATCCCAACAGCAGTAGCAATTACATAGTTTCGTAGTTGAGTTAGCGTACTGAATGCTTCTTCCACATCCACTTCTATGACTAAACCTAACACATCATCGCCTATGAGAACAGTACCAACTGCTCCAATTACATCATTACCTAGATAGTCAGGATAAATCCCTGTAAACTCAAAGTTCATCTCTTGATTATTAATCGGATCTCTTAGCATCTCTACTGCTTTTGTATTAATAGTTACGTTTAATGCACTATCTTCTGAATAATCACCAAGTCTTGTATCAGTATATAATAATCCGTCAGCACCAATTAAGTAAGCATCCCCACTTTGTCCTATACGGTGGATCTCATTATGTACCAATGTAGAAATGGCATCCTGGTCTAATAAAATATTAAACGTACCTATAAAGTTTCCAGATTTACCATTAGCGTATACTGGAGTGGATAACACTTTTACATTGGAATAATAAACATCAGAATAAAACAATTCTGTCCAATACTGATTTCCATTGGATGCTGCTAGAAAATAGTCTCGGTTTGATATATCTGAACCTTCAATACCACTTTCAACGGTGGCATAGGTGATTTCTCCAAATTCGTTGGTTAAATAAATATTAGTAAAGTCGTATACACCTAATGCAGTTGATAGAATTTCATGTAGGTTGTCATATTCGTCAATCCATTCTGTACTACCTCGTTCATAACTATGAAATCTTTCAATATCATCATGTAAGGAAATTGAAAATACTTCTCCGTCACCCGCCCGTTCAGAAAAATAATTGTTTATCTTTGATTTTGTTAACTCTAGAAACACTTTATTTCCATTTATAACCTCATTCGTGATGTTTTCCTTTGCTCCACTATAAAAGAATGCACTAATAGCTATTAATGGGAGAAAAGAAACAAAAAAGACTAGTACTAAAATCTTGCTTTTCATTTTTAAATTCTTCCAACTCAACATACTTTCGCCTTCCTATCCATAAATTCTTTTGTTTTGATACAAGTAAATGATCTTAAAGTCGCACCTTAAATAAACTAGAAATGTATGATCACTCTATTGAATATATTACAAAAATAATTATATTACAAAAAATAAGCTTAATGATTACGTATTAAGCAATAGAATATTGTTGATTCATAATTTTCTAATGATTTTTTAAAATTAGAATAATCGCGACTATTCACACAAAGTTATATTCCGATAATGAAATTTGTTGCTGGAAGATTTGATATGTTGTTTAGGGCAATTAGGTTACCTTTGTGCAGTTTCTCGTTTTTTTCTTAAACGAGGCTGGGACATAACGAAAGTGTAACATTGAAAAGACGAACGATAGGTAACCTTAGCGGAGGAAATATCCGAAGACTCCGACGGGATCTAAAGGCAAGGGTGAGACCCCATGAGTGCTTAAGCGCTTGGCGGTTCACAAGCCGCCCGCAGAAAGCGAAGTATATTTCTGTAGCGAATAGTACATCAAGAATCATTTCGTTCGGATTTCTCTTTGCTGAAAACACTTTTGTCTCAGCCTCGTTTAAGTTTTTTTTAAGATAACAATTAATTACTTAATCAATGTATTGCTGAAGGTGAGGTCGGTTCCTCGATAACTATGAAAGCTGTGCTGCAGACAAATGGATTCAGATTGTTCTTCACTTGAGGTTAAATAACCTATCGGTTCTCTGAATACAACAATAAACGAATCGTTCCACTTGGTGGGAAGGTAATATTCCAACGTATGTAGAATGTATAACGGATACTATATATAGGGGGAAACAGTATGAGTTCGATAACTAATAAACTAGGTGGAGTTTTCATTCCTGTAAGTAATATTAAAAGCGCCCGTGATTGGTATTGTGACCTTTTAGGATTATCTACTGAGGGAGACATTTATTTTGACCACATATATGTCCTACCTTTAGAGGGACCTAACATCGTACTAGATAGTAAAATTTACGCACCAGAAAACATATATAAAGTTCCTGCATTTCAGTTCTATACAGATAATATCAATCGTGCTTATGAATATATGAAACAAAAAAATGTACAATTAACAACAAGTATTGAGAATGGTCATTGGTTCAATTTTAAGGATCCAGATGGAAATGTTTTGATGATGTGTGAATAACTAAGTACAGAGATTAACACTCGTGTAGTGTAGGAATATCGCTCCATCTGGAAGGTTTTCTATTTATAGGATGAAACCGATTTGACTGTTTCTCCAAAGTAGAACCCTTCTGTGAAATAATAAAGTTAAAAAGGTAGGGGGAACTATGGCCAGTAATATTGATTTTCGGGATAAGATTTTATGAGAATTAAAAGAAAAAGTTGTAGGTACCTGCACTCGAGTACAGCGAAAGCATAATCGTACTCGGAGGTAGGTACCTTTTTTATACTTTTAAGAAAATTTAACTTAACTAAGCGCCGCCTAAAGTATAAGGGAAACTAAGGCTTCGCCATTAAGGACTTGGAGATAAGGCATTTTTTTCTAATATTTCGTTATACGAAGGAAGCAGGGGAACCGT
This sequence comes from Evansella sp. AB-rgal1, assembly GCF_041820985.1. Taxonomy (NCBI): domain Bacteria; kingdom Bacillati; phylum Bacillota; class Bacilli; order Caryophanales; family Bacillaceae; genus Evansella; species Evansella sp. AB-rgal1. The sequence goes on along the minus strand of NZ_JBGUAU010000010.1, from coordinate 71,170 downwards.
CCCCAATGCTTCCTTTTTGGCTTGACAAATTCCTGAAAGGTTATATGCTTATATATATAACTATATGTGTATAGAGGTGGTGATGTCGTTGGTTCATCCGTTTCATGACAAGAAGCCGATCTTCATGCAAATTAAGGAATGGATTGAGGATCAGATTGTAAAGGGTCAGTTAAAGGAGCATGATCAAATTCCTTCAACGACACAGATGGTTCAATTTTATAAGGTGAATCATATTACGGTTTCAAAAGGAATTAATTTGTTGGTAGATGAGGAGATTATTTATAAGAAGCGGGGTGTTGGGATGTTCGTTGCAGAGGGTGCGAGAGAAATGCTAGTGGAGAGCCGAAAGTATGTGTTTGAGGATGAGTTTGTTGTGCCGATGATTCAGGAGGCGGAGAAACTTGGTTTGTCGGAGCGAGAAATTACGGACATTATCAAACGGTTGAAAGGAGAGCGGTTATCATGAGACTGAATGTTGAGGCGAAAAATGTAGGGGTGAAGTTGAAAGATACCGATGTGTTGAAGGATATTTCGTTTACACTTGAGCATGGGAAAACGTACGGACTACTAGGACGAAACGGAGCAGGGAAAACGAGTTTGTTGTCGTTGTTAGCATCCTATCGGGATCCGTCATCTGGAGAGCTTTTAATCGGTGGGGAGGATCCGTTTGAAAATAGGATGGTGATGCCACATGTAGGTTTTGTCTATGATACCGATTATAGTGACGAAGATGAAAAGGTAAAGGGTTATTTGGAGTTTGCGGAGAGGTATCGTCCTTTCTTTGATCGGGAATATGCGGAAGAGTTGGCGAGGCGTTTTAAGGTTCCTTTGGATAAGGCGATATCGACACTTTCTAGTGGGAAGCAGTCGGCGTTGAACTCGATATTGGGGTTGGCAAGTAGGACACCAGTGACGATTTTGGATGAGGTATATTTAGCGATGGATGCCCCGACACGGGAGTTGTTTTACCAGGAAGTGATTGAGGAGCAGGCACGACATCCAAGGACGATGATTCTATCAACCCATTTGGTATCGGAGATGGAGTATTTGTTTGATCATGTTTTGTTGCTTCACGATGGTCAGTTGCTAATTGATGAACAGTATGACGCGTTTATTAGTCGTGGTGCATCGGTTATTGGGGCGTCTACGTCCGTCGATTCGTTTGTAGCAAGTATGGGAACTGGGGTTAAGAAATTGAAAACTCAGCAGCTTGGAGATACAAAATCAGTGATGGTATACGGCGAATTAAGCGATGAAACTCAGTTGGAAGCGGCGAAACTCGGTTTAGATGTGGGGCCAGTTTCTCTTCAGGAATTGTTTATACACTTAACAGGCGAGGAGGATAAGGTATGAGTGGTATAAGTGGTGTGAATCGTGGGTCTGGTCGGGAAGTAGGTTTTCTTAAGGACGCCTCTACTGCGGTTAAGGTATCTAGTGATTTGTTTTTTACGCAAATGAAGTGGGCTATATGGTTCGTCGGGATTGTCTTTGTGGTCTCTCTCGTTATTCCTAGGTTTGTGACGGATGTGGATCATATTCATTTCCTTGCGTTTATTTTTCAGCCAACGAAAATATTCATGTTGGTAATTGGAATCTTGTCGTGCTTTGCATTTCTAGGTTATTACGTTGGGAATGGGATTACGAGAAAGGATTATTTTATAGGAACGGTTGTTGGAGCTGGTGGGGTAGTGATTGGTATAATGGCGATAGCTAGTGTCTTACAAGGTGTCCTCCTTCTTGTTGGAATGGTTACGACCTACGTGCCGAATACGAGTCATGGTGATGTTTTAGGTACGGAATCAGTTTGGTTGGTGCCGTTTGTAGGATATAGTTTATCAGGGCTTGCGTACTTTGTGGCCGGCTGGCTTATTAGTATCGGATTTTATCGGTATGGTGGTATTGGCGGAGCAATTTCGATTATTTCTGCGATAATATATGTTGGTCTGACGGATATGGGTTGGGAAAGGGGCAGTTCATTGCAATTCTTTGGATTTATTCAGATTCCTCTACCTGATCTATCGCTTCCTTTTGCGATGGTTACAACAGTTGTGCTGCTGGTGGTAGGTCTGTGGGTCATTCGTAGATTAACGAAACGAGTCCCCATAAAGATTGAATGATTGGAACACAGGGGGGAACCGTGAATCTATCAAAGGACCTCGCTCCATTAGAAAAACGACTAAATGAATAGAAGATGAATTAAAAGTCCTTCATGAAAAAAGTAGAGTGTTGTGAGAAAGCATCGTAGAAAAAGGTGGCTGTCACCTAAAGCATTTATGCATTAGGCGCCAGTCACCTTTTTTAGGAATCAATTCCATAAAAATACAACCTCTAGATAATAATGTGATATTATATAGTGAACTATACAATATTTGGTAGGGTGGTAGTAATTGAAAATAAAAAGAGACATATGCTTTTACTATGTTGCCTAGTACCCATTGTTTTCTTGCTCCACCGAAGGGAGAGTTCTTTGTCCAGAATTACTTGGTGAATCAGAAGGACGTTATTCTGTTAATATAGTTCATACTATATTAACGATTCTAGAGGAAACACTTTAATGACCGCCGGAAGCAAGAGAACCGTCCCCACTGCTTCCTTTTTTTTGTCATCATTGTTAGTCTACCTTTCCCTCACCATCGAGGTCTGGGAGAAACTAATAGATAAATCAGGAACATGCTGAGATTACATAGTGATAAGGTCGCATCTATTAATATGGTATTTGGCTGGGGAGGGATCATCATAAATTCAACTAATCTTATTAAACTTTTGACAATTGTAGATAATTTCCGAGGAAATATTCTACCTTTCATTGGGTTAAATTTAATCATTAATTACATATATCAACTCGATCGAAAAAGTGGAAAGGATAAAACGTTCAGAGTAAGTAAAACAATAGTAACTATTCTTAGTATTTTTGCTATAGCATGCTTTTTGATTAATTAGTATTGGTGTTCCATACAACAGGAATGAAGTGAATGGCCCCAGTGGATAAAAAAGTATGGTGCTGTAGACAAGTGTTGCCTTTAACCGCTCCTTTGAGGAGTACCAATAGGTATGTTCCCTTATTTCGTTCCTTTAAGGAAACTTGAGAACCCACTCCTTTTTTGAATAATCATGAAGAAAGTGTAACTAAAGAAGGGGGGATTGATGATATAGTAGTATTATAATGTAAGATTCTAATTTTAGGAGATGAAACTGAGATGAAGTTTACTAGATTTAGCAATGGTTCAAGTGTTCTTCAAGGTGTTATTGAAATTGAAAATAATGTTATCAAAGAGATATCAGGTGATATGTTTGAAGCGTGGGAATTTACAGGTGAAACATACTCGTTACAAGAGGTTAAGCAACTATCACCACTAGTGCCAAATAAAATTATTGGTATCGGAGCAAATTATGTATCTAAAGTAGAAGAAATACCAGCGACACTACCTGAAATCCCAGTTTTTTTCTTTAAACCTACATCTTCCGTAATCGGTCCTGAAGATGAAATTGTGATCCCTCATTCTATTGACGAGGTTAAATTCGAATCTGAGCTGGCTGTTGTCATTGGAAAAGATACAAAGAATGTTGCCGAAGAAGATGTTTTAGACTATGTATTTGGATATACCGTGGGGAATGATGTTACAGCACCTCAATTTTTCCGTGAAGACGGACACTGGATAATAGGGAAGTCATTTGATACGTTTACTCCATTAGGCCCTGTTATAGAAACAGAGTTAGATCCATTTAACGTAAGAGTGGAAGCAAGATTAAATAATGTGGAAAAGCAAAACAGTGCAACGGAGTTAATGATTGTTCCCATTCGAAAGATGATATCGTATCTTTCTAGTGTAATGACGTTAAAAAAGGGAGATGTCATTTTAACGGGGAGTCCTCTAGGGGCTGAATTTGTCTCTGCTGGTAATACGATAGAATGTGAAATAAAAGAGGTTGGAACGCTTCGTAATACATTTATTTCAGAAAAGAAAAAGACTCAGTAAAAATTACAGTGAATTAAAGTGTTAATTTGTAACCTAAATATTTTGAAAAGGGAGCTAATATTAAATAGCTTCCTTTTTTGTATTACTTCGCTAACCGAAGGAAGCAGTAGGAACCGTCCCCACTGCTTCCGGAAATAATCATTTTTTTACAGTTACATAGGTAAAAAGTTCTATTTAAATTCTTGTAGTTATAGTAAAATATTAATATAACTAGGAATTAGATAAATATGCACGAAACTGGCAAACCTGATGAAAATCAGGGGCGCAAAATCACAGGCCTAAGGGTAAAACTATGGTGGCTGGATCGCCGAACGCATCATGCTATGGGTGAGAAGCGGCTATTTATTGAAAGCGGCTTCTTTTTTTGTTTGGGTTTGGCTTCACTCGCTGCACATTCAATAGGGCAATAACTGGCTTAAAAGATATCTTGACTACACTTATTGCTACGAGGGTTTTGATAAAACTCACATATTCTAATAAAGACCATCTGTAGCAACATTCAACTAAGATTAACCGTTGCCATTACAAAAATAGAGGGCACGATGGGAGGAGAAATTTAAATGATGCGTGTAATAGAAAATAGAATTTTTATCCTTGTATTATTCATCTTTTTTATAATCATCGTATCTGGGTGTAGGGACGATTTCGAGGAATATACTCCTGTAACTGTGGAAATGGAGAGTGGGTCAGAGGAGGGGGAGAATAAAAGCTTCAAAATACTTCATGTGATGAGTTATCATACTCCTTGGGAATGGACGGAAACACAATACCAAGGATTTCAGGATGCTCTGGAAGGAATAGATATCGAGTACAAAGTTTTTGAAATGGATACGAAAAACTTTAGTACAGAAGAACAAAAGAAGCAAAAGGGAGAGGAAGCAATAGCACTAATAGAATCTTGGCAACCAGATTTATTATTTACTGGTGATGATGACGCACAAGAATATGTGGCTAGGCATTATACCAATACTAATCTACCGATTGTTTTTACAGCTGTAAACGAAGATCCGGCAGTTTATGGATATGATAATGCTTCAAACGTAACTGGTGTATTAGAGCGAGAACATTTTCTTGAGAATCTGCGACTGATGAAGGAAATCGTACCAGATGTTGAGAAAATCGCTGTTATTTTTGACGAGGATCCAATGTGGGGCCCTGTTAGAAAGAGAATGGATAGTGCTATTGAAAATATAGAAGATATATCATTTGTATCTTGGGATTATATAAATTCTTTTGAAACGTATAAAGAGAGAATCATAGAACTGCAATCAGAGGTGGATGCGATTGCATTGTTAGGAATATTTACATTTGAGGATAGTAATGGTCAAAATGTTCATTATCGAGACGTGTTAGAATGGACAGCAGAAAATAGCAAGTTACCAGACTTTAGTTTTTGGAAGGATAGGGTAACGTATGGTACGTTATCTGTTGTTAGTGTTTCAGGTTATGAGCAAGGAAAAGAAGCTGGTTTATTAGCTAGGCAAATACTGGAGGATGGAAAAAGACCCGATAGTCTACCTATTCGTACTTCTATGAAAGGAGAACCATTAATTAGCTTAGCTCGTGCAGAGGATTTAGGTATTCAAATTAAAAGTAAGACATTATTAAGTTCAAGGGTTGTTACTAGTTATGGATGGGTAACAATCGATGAATAAATTAAAAAACAAGATACTATTAGTACTCGTTGCGATTCTGTTAGTTACAATAGGATCAAATAATTTGGTTAGTGGTTTTTTCTTCAGTAAAGAGTACAGTAAGTCAATGGAAAGAGAAATGTATCTTATCGGACATGATGTGAAAAAACAACTGGAAAGAATATTATCATTAGGGATAAATATTAATGATGTATTTCAGTTTGAGGAGATATGTAAAGAAGTGGTTGAAAAATATCCTGAAGTTTCCTATGCATTTGTTTTTGATCGAAATGGGAAATTGTTGTTTCATAGTAACTCGAAAGAAATTCCTCAGGTAGAATTTAATAGGGATATATTTGATACAGCATTAGAGAACAATCTCGAATCTCCAATTGATATAGTGGTGGGGAATAAAAGTTACTCCGCTGCAATAGTGCCTGTATTGAATGATGTAAATGTAGAACGTGGGGCAGTAATTATTGCCGTTCCTGAAGACTATATTTCAGAAAAAACGGATGAACTTTTTTGGTATTCGGTACTTCAGGGGGTTTTCTTTTTTGCTGTATCTCTTTTATTATTGGCTACTATTCTTGCCTATTGGGTTACCAATCCATTGAAAAAGATATTATTAACGATGTCCGATGTTCGCAAAGGGAACTTGGATGCGAGAGTAACGATTCAATCGAAGGATGAATTCGGTATGCTCGGGGATTCGTTAAACCAAATGCTTACGAAAATTAGAGATTTAATGCAAGAACAGGAAAGGGCAAATAAGTTACAGATTGAATATGCTTCTGAAAAAGAAAGAAGCCGTATATCAGAATTATTAAGACATGCAATGTACATGATCAGTTCTACCTTGGATGAATCTAAGGTACAACGTCTTATATTAGAGCACTTGAAGCAAATTGTTCCTTATTGCCGGGCAAGCTTATGGATGTATAAAAATGGTGATATAGAATGGATAATCTCAAGTGAAGCAAAATGCATGGAAGAAGAAGTAAGTGAAAGTAAAATACAGACTTATATCAAGCAACTAAAACAAGATTCTCACCCTATCATCGTCAAGCAAGGCGATCAAAAAAATAATTATACGATGGTTGTTCCTATTTACCTCCACGATTCTTTCGTTGGAATGGTTTTATTGGAAAGGAAAGAAATAGATTACTCTAAGAGTGAATCAGAGATAGCGCTCACATACATCAGCCAAGCAAATATCGCAATAGATAATGCCATAATGTATCGAAAAATGGAGAAAATGGCTGTTACAGATGAATTAACGGGGCTTTATAATCGTAGATATTTTTACCGAAAAGCAAAGGAAGAGTTTGAAAATGCACGGGAATTTGGAGATCCTTTTTGTCTTATTTTATTTGATGTAGATTATTTTAAGAAGATAAATGATCAATATGGACATTTTGTTGGGGATGAAATACTACGTAAGTTTGCGAATATTGTCAAAGACACTATTCTTTCAGGGCATGTCCTCGCTCGTTTTGGTGGAGAGGAATTTGTATTACTGATGGCCAAAACTACCGTGGAGGAAGCAATACATTTCGCAGAGAATTTGAGATTAACTATAGCTAATCATCTATTCGAAACGGAGAAGGGAAAACTTCAAATTTCATTAAGTATCGGAGTAACAGAATCACAAGAAGGAGATAAAGTAGAAGATATTCTGCACAGGACTGATGAAGCTTTATACAGTGCAAAAGAGGCAGGGCGAAATTGTGTGGTTGTTAAATAATGAAAAAAGGGAACGAAAGTATATAAGGAAGCAGTGGGGACGGTTCTCCGTGCTTCCGATTCGACAAATTGTTAGTATTCAGGCGGTAATTGTTAGTATTCATGCTATAATTGTTAGAAAACCCACGTTAATTGTTAGTATTTATTGCACAATTGTTAGTTTTGCCATTTATCTAGTATATAGGAACCCTGGAATAGTACAAAAACTAGTTCAGACCGTTCGACTAAGTGTAAAAACCTATAAAAACAAATTGAAGGAAGCATCGGGAACGGCTCTCGGTGTTTCCACTTGATAAAATAGAGTCAATTATGATGGTGCCTTGAAGGCTGTAAGAAATTATAAATATAGAAAGAGGTGGTACATGTGAGCGAATGGGAGGCGATTATCGTAAATGACCCAGATGATGATTATAACTTAGTAATAGAGCTAGAGTTAGATGATGATTGTGTTGGAGTCATTAGAAAACGGAGTGGGAAATTAGAAGTAGTTTTTCTTACGTCAATGGATAACATAGCAATTCCTGGAGATTGGTTGGCAGAGATTCTAAACAGAGCAGCAGTAGAATTAACATAGTGAAGCAGGGAGCAGTTATGTTCCCTGCTTTCGTTTCGATAAAGCCCCTAATTCTTCGTATTTTCTCTCTCATAATGAAATCCCCCCTTCATGTTGTAACGTATTGTTCAACTATGAACGTAGTTTTGTTTAATAAAAGACTATAATAATACTAGAATGAAGTGATAGATAACTATAGGAGAACAGTTTCTATTTGATCCTAGACAAAAAAATTATTTTTTATTGTAACGAATTCTTGTTTTTCCGGATATATAAAGTGAAAGGGGGAAAAGCCATGGAGGAAATTTCTGAAATATATAATGAATATGCGAATGAAGTTTTCAAATATCTAATGTGTCTTTCTCATAATTCGGATTTGTCAGAGGAACTAACACAAGAAACATTTTATCAGGCTGTAAAATCGATCGATAGATATAATGGCGAGTGCAAAATGTCTGTGTGGTTATGTCAAATAGCGAAGCATTCCTTTTATAAATATTTAGAGAAGGAAAAGAAAAATAGGAATCATACGTCAATAAGTAATTCAGAAATCACTTATATTTCTCCTGAAGATGAATATATCAATTCGATAGATAAGATTTCCTTATATAAGATAATTCACTTGATGGAAGAACCATTGAAAGAAATTGTCCTACTTCGTATATTAGGTGGGCTTAGTTTTAAAGAAATAGGAGAAATTCAAGGGAAGAATGAAAACTGGGCAAGAGTGAATTTCTATAGAGCAAAAGTAAAACTTAGAGAGCGAGGTTATAACCATGGATCATAAATGTGAGATTGTTCGTGATTTATTGCCTACCTATATAGACGGTCTTTGTAGTGATGAAAGCAAGGAATTTATTGAAAACCATATAAATGATTGTCAGTCGTGTAAGGAAATACTCCATGATATGAGAGCTGAAGTGTCTTTAACAGACGAAAATGAAAAACTTACTAGTCTAAAAGCGAAAAAGCCATTCAAAAAACTAAGAAATCGTCTCATTTTTTCCATTAGTAGTGCTTTCATCCTTTTGGCAATTCTGTGTGGAATCTTTGTTTATGATTTTTTAAACAAGGCTAATCCTGTTGCTACTAATGAACTCTTCATTCAAGAAGTTGAAGTTGTTGGCGAAACATTAACTATTGTCGGTGATACAACAAGTAGTGCACTAGGCTTCCATGGTTATGAATTTATGTATAGTGAAGATGAAGAGACCCTTTATTTTATTCCAAGATATCAGCTTGTAAACAAACACTATTCTTCTGGTAGATTTGAAATAAGTCATGATTTTGGTGACAACCAACGTATGGATACCTTTGACATATCAAACATGAACCAGATATTTCTACAAGGGAAAAGTTCTGACGATAGAAAGTTGATTTGGGAAAGAGAATAGAAAACAGTGGGGATTTAGTCCCCACTGCTTTCTACCTTGTTTCTACAATAGACTTCGTTTTATAAAACCAAGATCCAAGGACATATGCAATGACGCCCCAAAGCATCATGATTCCAATACCAATCCAAACGGAGGCGTTGAAGATACTACTGGAATAGACCATTGCTTCCCTCAATCCTTCCACGAAATATGTTAGTGGGAGGATGTTGGAGACTGGTTGGATCCACTGTGGCATTGTTTCAATTGGGATGAAAACACCGCTCAAGAACATCATAAGGAAGCTTGTAATATTGGCGACTCCCATATATGCCTCTGTTGTTTTACTGAACGATGAGAAAAAGTAGCCTAACGCATTAAACGAAAGTGCGCCAACGATGAACACAACGAGTAGTGTTGGGAAGTCAATGTATAGTTTTGCCCCAAAAATGAACACACCTATGAGTGATAGTAAAACAATTTGAATGATACTAAACACGAAACGCATGATCATATCACTTAACCCAAAAATGTTCATATTCGCTGGTGTCATTCGTAATCGCTTGATGAGCCCTTTGCGACGCATTTCCACTAAATCTACCATTCCAAATAACCCACCTTGAGCGATCGCTAATGCAATCATCCCCGTTAAGAGGAAATCCGTAGCGCTTAACTCCATATTTCCAGAAGTGATGGATTCAATTTCTAACTCATAAGTAGGCGAGGCCCCAACAGCATAAAGATTCGCTTGTTGAACAAACTTATCGAGCATTCCTGATAAAGCTTGTGTCGTTACCCCGTTTTCATTCTCTTTATTTACAAGAAGTAAAAGAGTGGTCACATCTTCTGTTTCTGGTAAAACTATGGCTGCGTGAACATCTTGCTCTTTTACAAGTTCATCGGCTTCTTCTCGATTAACCGTTCCATCACCTTCTATTACTAAAACGGGAATTTGGTTGATTTGTTGTAGTAACATTTCTGATGTTGGGTTAGGATTCTCGTTGACAATCGCAACGGTAGCAGAAAACTCATCATCACTACCCGAAGTGAAAATAACCATAAAGATGACCATCAAGATGACAGGGAAGAAAATCCCCCAGAACCAAGCTTGCTTTTCCCGTAAAGTTAACTTTAGTTGTGTTAGAAACATTTGCTTAAATTGGCTCACATTTCGCACGTTAATCCCTCCATTCCTTACCGGTGAACGCAATGAAGACATCCTCCAAGCTCATCTCACGAATCGAAACTTGTTCAACTTTGTAATTCTTTTCTTTCGTAAAACCAAATAAGTCATACAACGTATCCTCTGGATTTGTTGACCATAGTTTTAAAGAGGAACCTTCTCTTTCGGTACGAACAACGGAATCTATGTTTTGCGAAAACACTTCTGCTTCCTCTGCTGCCGCGGCTCCATCGATAAAAGCAAGTCGTACTTCTCGTTCCTCGGTTAGCTTTGCAATAAGTGCTGCTGGAGTATCAAGCGTTACTATTTTTCCTTGGTCCACGATACAAACGCGATCACTCAGTTTTTCCGCTTCCTCCATATAGTGAGTCGTTAAAATAATCGTTTTTCCTAGTTTCTTTAATTCTAGAATAATATCCCAAATATTACGTCGTGCTTGAGGGTCTAGACCTGTCGTCGGTTCATCAAGAAAAATAATGTCTGGGTCACTAATCATCGCTAACCCAATTGCTAGCCGCTGACGCTGACCACCGGATAGTTTTTTCACATGATTTTTCCGATGATCCGTTAAGTTTACTAGTTTAAGAACCTCTTCTGTAGGTCGAGCCTTATCGTAAAACGTCGCAAATAAATCCAAATTTTCTTCTGGATTTAGGAGATCAAACATCGCACTTGATTGTGGCTGCACACCAATCATTTGTTTAATCGTTTTCGAGTTTTTCTCCCAAGTAAGGTTTCCAAATAAAATTTCCCCGTGATCGGGTGTAACAAGCCCTTCAATCATTTCGAGTGTTGTGGTTTTCCCAGCACCGTTCGGACCGATGATGGTAAACACTTCTCCCGCACTAACGGAAAAGCTAATCCCCTGTACCGCATGATTCTTACCGAATGACTTTTTCAAATCTCGTACATCTAACACACTCATTATCTCTCCTCACCTTCTAAACAAATTCACCAATCTGTATACGAATCGAAACTCAGAAATGTTTCACTAATTTGGAAGCAGTGGGGACGGTTCTCCTTGCTTCTTTTTCGACAAATTGTTAGTAATCATGCTTTAATTGATAGAAATCCTACGCTATATGTTAGTAATCATGCTTTAATTGATAGAAATGCTACGCTATATGTTAGTAATTATGCTTTAATTATGATCGAAATAAGGCGCAATTAGCTGAGCATATCTGCTCGTTGTGTCTTCCAAAGTTTCTTTATGAAATCCTCATTGTGGGGAGAAGACTATTGCAACTTTTTTTTCATGGGCAATTATAATAACTGCTTAATTATCCTCCATTTTTTACGTTAAATCGCTTGATGTGAAAGTCTATACTGGTGTGGTGTTGTTCCTATTGTTTTTTTAAACAAATGAATAAAATAAGACACATTTCCTATCCCAACTTGTTCCCCAATTAGTTCGACAGAGTCATTCGTCATTTGTAATAAGTGACATGCCTGCTTTACTCTACGTACAGTTAAGTATTCAGTTAGGTTACTACCAGTTTCTCGTTTAAAAATTCGAGAGACATAGGGTTTTGATAAATGAAGTTCATTTGCTAACTTTTCTAGGTCAAAGACTTCCATGTAATGCTCTTCGATCCATTGCATGATTGTTTCCGAATAACGAAGTGAACGTATTGTTTCATGCTGAAAAGACGTGTCTATTTCTAGAGTGTTCACACGGATGCAAGAGAGGAGTTGCATAAGAAAAAGCTGACAATCTTCCTCCCAATTATTTGTTTCAATCGATTGATTAAAAGCATCAAACATGTCAGCAATATAATGGGAACGATCTGAAAAATCGAAAGCTTGGTTTTCATATATTCCATTCTGGAGTCTATAAAACAAGGTATTAAGTCCGGGGAATACCTGTAGATTTTTTCCTTGGGATATATGGTCAAAATGTAAGATACTTCGTTCATAGGGGGTCTGATGAGATACTTCCACATGTACCTTATGTAACTGAAAGGGTTGGAAAAAGAAGAGCATCCCCGGTTTCAACTCATAAGTTTGTTGGTTAACAATAACACGTCCTTGACCACGATGTACGAATAAGAATTCACAGCCTTGGTGCCAATGGTAGAATCCTCTAAAGTCATGATCAGATATACGGCGATAAATCCATTGAAATGGCTTTACATCAAACAATATTGATTCAAATAAACGATGATTCATCATATCTCTCCTAATAGAACAACAGAATCATATTTTTAGTTATTATACTACAACTTTTATGTATTAAGCGAAGTTATACTTGATTTATAAACTCACAGGAGGGAAAACGATGTATCAGTTAAATCAAGAAGAGATAATAAAAAAACTTGAAGAAAAAGTAGAACGCATGATAGATCAGATAGGTGATAAATCGCCTCATGTAGCAAAAGCTGATGGAGTTTATGATGATATGCCACATTCATGGTGGACATCGGGCTTTTGGCCAGGTCTATTGTGGGTGCTTCATGATATGACAGGCAACGAGAAGCTTAAGAGTGCTGCATTGCATTGGGATGAGAAATTACAAAAGTGTTTTTCAGAGCATCCGAATGAATTGTATCATGATGTAGGGTTTCAATTTTTACTAACAGCTGTGATCAAACATGAAATCACCAATAGTGAGAGTAGTCTTGGAATAGGGTTGGAAGCTTCCAATTATTTAGCGGGACGTTTTAACCCAGTTGGGAAATTTATCCGAGCCTGGAACGGAGATAAAATAGGATGGGCCATTATTGATTGTATGATGAATCTATCTATATTATTTTGGGCAAGTCGTGTAACTGGAGATCCTAGATATAAACAAATTGCTACTCTTCACGCGGATACTACATTGCAGCATGGGATTCGAGAAGATGGATCTGTTTGTCATATTTTGTCATTTGATCCTGACACAGGTGATTTTATTGAATCAATTGGTGGTCAAGGAAACGCACCAGATTCTGCATGGAGTAGAGGAAATGCATGGGCGATTTATGGGTTCGCTAATACCTATCGACATACAGGAGATTCGCGATATTTAAATGCTGCCAAACGGGTTGCACATTATTTCATTGCTGGTCTTCCAACAGATTATGTTCCGTATTGGGATTTTCGATTAGACTCAACAGAAAATGAACCTAGAGATACTTCTGCAGCAGCAATTGCAGCTTCGGGGTTGCTAGAAATTGCTGAATCGGTACCTAGTAATGAACGTAGACTCTATTTAGATGCTGCAACAAACATAGTATCTTCTCTTACTAAAAATTATGGAACATGGGATCAACCAGAGCATCAAGGAATTCTAGTGGGAGGAACAGGACATAAGCCTGCTAATGATAATATAAATGTTTCACTTATATATGGTGATTATTTCTATATAGAAGCTATAGCTAAATTGAATAAGTGGGAGCGACGTATTTTTTAACAATTTGATAAGTGGTAATAGAGATAATTTTCATCTCTATTACCCTTTTGACCCTAACGTTCTTGCGAATAAATTGATTAAACACCTACAATTTTTTTAAAACGGAGCCTTTATAAAAACAAGAAAATGGGGGAATAAAATGTTATTACAAAATAACGACCGAAAGATTTGGTTGGACACCATGTTGGAAATAGCAAATCCCGTTCTGCTTCATTTGAAGAATAGAACATTAAAACAAGAAATGCCTGTAGAGATGAAAGAAGGAACAAATCGTGAGAAGTTTTCACATCTTGAGGCATTCTCTCGGTTATTAGTAGGAATGGCACCTTGGTTAGAAAGGGAATGTGAGGATGAACAGGAAGAAAACATTCGCTTGAAGTATGCTGAACTCACAAGAGCATCAATTGATGCAGGAACAGATCCCAAATCACCAGATTATATGAACTTTTCGGATGATTTTCAACCCATTGTAGATACTGCTTTTCTTGCTCATGCTATCTTGAGAGCACCTAACGAGTTGTGGGAAAAACTTGATGATAGGGTTAAACAAAATGTGATTCAAGCTATAAAAGCAACAAGAGCAAGAAAGCCAGTCTTTTCTAATTGGCTATTGTTTTCTGCAATAATTGAAGCATTTATGTACAAAGTAGGAGAAAAAAGCTGGGACCCAATGCGTATAGATTACGCGATCAAACAGGTTGATCAATGGTACCTGGGGGACGGGGTCTATAGTGATGGTCCAGAATATCATCATGATTACTATAACAGTTTTGTTATACATCCCATGTTAATAGATTTAATTGAAACAGTTGGAGATGAATATAGGGATTGGGCGGTACTGAAAGATGTGATCATAAAAAGGTCTCAAAGGTTTGCTGTCATTCAGGAGCGAACCATTTCACCTGAGGGAACATATCCACCAGTGGGTAGGTCTCTTGCCTATCGTGTTGGTGTATTCCATTCTTTAGCTCAACATGCACTTCGAAAAGATTTACCAAAAGAACTTCAACCGGCTCAGGTAAGGAGTGCTCTAACTGAAGTCATAAAAAGGTCGCTTTTGGCTTCAGGAACTTTTACGGAGTATGGATGGCTCACGATAGGTTTTTGTGGTCATCAACCAGGAATAGGGGAAGGGTATATTTCGACAGGTAGTCTCTATCTATGTACAGCAGGGTTTTTACCATTGGGGTTACCAAGTTCAGACCCATTTTGGAGTGATCCACCAATGGAATGGACCTCAAAGAGGGCTTGGTCAGGGAAAGAATTTCCAATAGACCATGCATTTTAATGTAGAAGCACTAGAAGCAATGGGGATGGTTCTCCTGCTTCCGTTTCATCAAATAGTTTGAATAAATTCGCGTTGTAAAAAGGCACGAAGATCATTCTTCGTGCCTATAAACATTACATTAGCTTTTCAACTACCGTTGTGAAAATTATATATACCAATAAATAATAAACCTATAACAAACAATAGAGCGATAATAGACCAATATTTTATAATTGCTTTTTCTATCTCTTGATTGGAAGCATAACTGCCAACTGCAATACCACACAATAGATAAAGTAGAAGCATACCTGAAATCTGGATTTCCCACGGAATATAAATTTAGACTGTTAAGAATGATGTGTCCATCCATCCGTACCCAATATCCTTATACTGAATTCCTTGAAGTTCTAAAGAGCCTTCTTTTACTTTCAAGCCTCCAAGTGATTCATAAAAGTTTATTGCTGAAATATTATCTTCGAGGACAAGTACAATAACCGAATTAATCCCATTTCTTTTTAGCTTTTTTATTACAGCAATAAATAAATCTCTTCCTATACCTTTCCCCTGATACTCTTCCAGCAGATAAATAGCGTAAATCTCACCTTTGTATAGTTGGTCATTCATACGCTCTGGACCACCAGAAGCAAAGCCAACAATTTTACCTGATATATCTTCAGCAACATAGATAAACTTGTTTTGGTTTGTGATTACACTTTTCTGGCGTTCTTCAGACCATTCAGAAGTGAGACTATCAATAAATTCTTGAGACACTATTCCTTTATAAGTTGTACGCCAACTATCAATATGAACCTTTGCTATCCTTGATAAGTCATCTAATGTTGCTAATCTAATTTTATACATAAGAAATCAGCTCCAAAACTATTATACTTTTAAATGTATGATCCACCGGTTTGCCACACAATGGCTATGTTATCAATAAAAAGATTTTAACATAAATGAAGCAATGGGGACGGTTCTTATGCTTCCTTCTAGTAACGAGAAGGAGATATACTACCTACACTTTTATATGCTTATCTTTTCAATCAACCATTTCCACAATGCATGAGCAATTCCCACAAAAAGCCGATAATTTCAGACTCTACCACAATCATTTATAACAAACACATCCTGTAAAGAACAAACTAATCCATTATTTTCTTCAGAAATAGGAATTGTAGACTGGTTACTGAAATGGACAATTGCTACTTTTAATCATAACTCGGTATAGTAATGCTAACAAAACAAACACAAAATCTTGCGGCAAAGGAGGTAGCACATTTGTGAGCCAAGTAAACACAGAAATGAAAGGGCATACAAAATTAGTTGTTCCAAAAAAAGAAAAATCATTATTAAGGAATATGAAGAAAAACTGGATGCTATATGTAATGATTGTTCCGGGTGTTTTATATTACATCATCTTGAAATATATACCTTTAATGGGAACAGTAATAGCATTTCAAGATTATCAGATTTTTAATGGTATTTTAGCAAGTCCGTGGGTGGGACTACAAAATTTCATTTTTTTATTTTCTTATCAAGATTTTTATAATGTACTGAGAAACACAATATTAATTGCTTTTTACCAACTGATCTTTGGATTTCCAGCTCCAATTATTTTAGCACTACTATTTAATGAAATAAGAATAAAGTTCCTTAAAAAATCAGTTCAGAGTTTATTTTATTTACCACACTTTTTATCATGGGTTATCGTTGGTGGAATTGTTTTCGAATTGTTATCATCACAAGGTGTAGTGAATGCTGTTCGAGAATGGCTCGGATTAGAAACGATTCTATTTATGCAAAAAGAAAGTTACTTTCGTTCTATCGTAGTACTATCAAGTATTTGGAAAAACGTTGGATGGGGAACAATCATCTATTTAGCTGCAATTACTTCTATTAATCCTAACTTGTATGAAGCAGCAGTAATTGATGGGGCAAACCGTTGGAAACAAGTGAAGCACATTACTCTTCCCTTAATGTTTCCTACTATCTTAGTTTTATTTTTACTTAATATCGGAAACTTCCTAGAGCTTGGATTTGACCAGATTTATAACTTATTGACACCTATGACATACTCCGTAGGTGATATTATTGAAACTTATGTTTATCGAGCCGGTGTATTGCAGGGGCAATACAGTTTAACAACAGCTATTGGATTATTCCAATCTCTTGTTGGATTTACGCTACTGTATATATTTAACCGACTCGCAAGAAAAACAGAACAGGGGTTATGGTAATGAAAAAATCATTTGGAGAAATTACTTTTGAAGTATTTAATTACACAATACTGATTTTGCTAGCTACAACAATGATTCTTCCGTTACTTCAACTTTTGGCAGTGTCCTTTAGCTCGCCTATCGCTGCAGATTCTAAACAAGTATTCCTTTGGCCAGTCGGGTTTACATTGGATACGTGGAATCACATTCTTCAAAATGGAGTACTCTGGAGATCATTTGGAGTAACAGTATATGTTACTGTAGTTGGAACATTATTAAGTATGCTTTTCACTGTATTAACAGCGTTTCCTTTATCTAGAAGAGATTTTATGCTACGTAAGCCAATAATGTTTGCGATTGTTATTACAATGATTTTTAACGCACCCATGATTCCTTTCTTCTTAACGGTTAGGGAGCTAGGTTTAATGAACTCATTATGGGCATTAATAATTCCTGCTCTAATAAGTACTTTTAACATGATTATTGTGAGAACATTCTTTATGGGAGTTCCATCTGGTTTGGATGATGCTGCAAAAATTGATGGTTGTAATGATTTTCGATTATTATTTCAAATCTACCTACCATTATCGAAGCCGGTACTTGCTACCATCAGTTTATTTTATGCAGTTGGATATTGGAACATATTTCAAACAGCGGTACTTTTCATACGGGATCCCAAATTATATCCACTTCAGTTAAGATTAAGAGAGTATTTCCAGGCTCCAGAAGAATTGGCTGCAGTAGATCTAATTATGAATGAATTAGCTTTTAATACAACAACATTGAAAGCCGCTACGATAATTTTCGCCACTGTACCTATCGTATTGGTCTATCCATATCTACAAAAGTATTTCGTTAAGGGCGCAGTACTAGGGTCGCTAAAAGATTAGTAGGAGACAAGATGTCTTCTTAAACCTATAATGTTTTTAGCTAGCAAGTTATGAAACCGATTACAAATCGGTTTGATATAATATTTCATTTTTATAAAACAAGGAGGAGAAAGAATGCCAAAATTTTCGGGGAAATTACTATTAGGATTATTTACTTTACTGTTTGTATTAGTAATCACAGTCGGTTGCAATAATACAAACACAGAGACAGGAACGCCGTCGGATAGTGGAAGCAATAATGATGTTAATAACGATAATGATGCTAATGATGGAAACGAAGTAGAAATGGAGCATGTTCGGGTTTTTAAAAGTCATTTATCTAAAGGCACACTGCCTGAAAGTGACGATCCACATGTCCAATATGTTTTAGGTGAGACAGGGGTAGAATACGAATTGTTAACTCCTCCTGCTGGTGCGGATGCTACCGAATACTTAAATCTAATGTTTGCTTCAGAGGATTTTCCTGATATTTTCCGTCCGATTGGTGGAATAGAAAGAACGTTAATACAACAGGGAGCAGCACTTCCTTTAGATGATCTTCTTCCAGTTCATGCTCCACATGTTTGGGAAAGTGTTCCAGAAGAGGCTTGGGATGTGGTGCGCTCAGCAACTCCTGATGGGAAAATCTATTACGTTCCAAAAGTATACCTAGTTCCAGAGCGAGCAGCCTTAATACGACAAGATTGGATTGATACGGTTGGTCATGATATGCCAACTACGGTAGACGAATATGTAGATTTATTAAGAGCTTTTCGTGACGAAGATCCAAATGGGAACGGTGAAAATGATGAACTTCCTACTTCAGGAAGAGAATTTGGTACATGGATGGACCACTTATTTGCTATCTATGGAGTTGCAATGTGGGAAGGAAAGCCTGAGTGGGATATTTATGATGGTGAAATCCAATATGCAGGAATCACAGACAACATGAAAGCAGCTATAACATTTATTCAACAATTATATGATGAGAAATTACTTGATAATGAAACTTTTTTGAATAAAGGTGATGTTTGGACTGCCAAAATTAATAATAACTTAGTAGGTAGTTGGTACCATTTACCTGCAAACTTACGTGATCGCCACAATGCAATGATTGAAAGCGGTGCTCCAGATGCGTATGTAGTTGGTATGCCAATGCCGAAAGCAGATGGATTTGAAGGGTTTATTACTCAAAAAAGTATGGGCGAACCCGAATGGATGATTCCAAAAGCATCGGAAGATAAAGCAGCCGCAGCATTACGATTACTAGACTTCTTCTATAACAGTGAATATGACGATTTTGTTCGCTATGGAATTGAAGGGGCACAACATAAAGTGGAAAATGGGGAAAAAGTTCTCATACCTGCTACTGATGATACGCCAATTGCATTAGGAATGAGAAATTTAACTACTCAAGAAGATATGGAAATTCGAATTTCAGAAACATTTCCAGAACATCAACAACAGATGGTTCGAGATATCTTTGTAGTAAGTACGGCTGATGCTAGAAGAATTGCTGGTGATGGGTTGCCTGCTACGGTATATGAAGGTTACCCGGATATTCAATCTCACAAACTATTCCAAGAGTATTTAACGAAGATCGTAATTGGTGAATGGCCAATCGAGAAATTTGATGAATTTGTGGATAGATGGTATCAAGCTGGTGGAGATAAGGTTACAGAACGAGTACAAGAATGGTATGACAGAATGAGTAATTAGGATTTAAGAAAAAAGGAAAGTGTTTCCCTTTAAGGGCAACACTTTCCTTCAATAATAATTCTTTTTTACTCAAAAAAAGGAAAGGAATGAATCTTGTGAAAAAAAGATATGCAATCTGTGGTGTTAGTGGTAGAGCGATTGGAATGTTTGCCAAACCTATCCTTACTACCTTTTCTAAAACATGCGAAATAGTAGGACTGCTAGATCAAGATCCTAAACGGTTTGAAGTATATCATTCAAAGCTACAGTGTCAAACTCCTATAGATACATATGGAGAACATGAATTTGATTTAATGGTTAAAGAAACAAAACCAGATGTTATTATCGTCGCTGGAAGAGATGATACTCATGCAAAGTATATTCTTTCTGCATTAGAACATGATCTTGATGTTATTACGGAGAAACCGATGGTAACAACAGGAGAAGACTGTCGTAAAATTCTAGAAGCGGAGAAAGGGAGTAAAGGAAAAGTAACGGTTACGTTTAACTATAGGTACACACCTATTCATACAAAAATTAAAGAGTTAGTGCAAGATGGGAAACTTGGAAGAATTACTTCGATCGATTTAAATTGGTACCTCGATACGTATCATGGTTCAAGCTACTTTAAAAGATGGAATAGAGACAGGGATCTATCTGGTGGTTTGTCGATACATAAATGCACCCACCATTTTGATTTAGTTAATTGGTGGATAACCCAAAAACCAGCAGAAGTATTTGCATATGGAGCATTAAACTATTACGGATCAGAAGGAGAATTAAATCCAAAGAAAGTTGATGGAAGACACTGTGGTACATGCAAGGATAAAAAGGACTGTTCTTATTACTCTAGGTGGAATTCACGACAAAAAAATATCCAGGTACCTGATGATCACCTAAATTCACTTACTGAGAAGAAGATTGACTTTCCTTATACAGATTATCGGCCAGATCAATGTATTTTTGATTCTGAAATTACAATTGAAGATACTTACACTGCAACGATTAAATATGATAAAGGTGCATTATTAAGCTATTCAGTAAATTTTTCATTGCCTTATGAAGGTTATCGTCTAGCGATAAATGGAACAAAAGGGAGAATAGAAACAATGGAATACCATGCTCCCGGAAGAACTCCGTTTCCGACGCCTGTTCAAACGATCGATTATTTCCCTTTATTTGGTTCAAAGGAAACCATCCACGTTGTCCATCAAGAAGGTGGTCATGGTGGTGGGGATCCACTACTATTAGAAGACCTTTTTCTAGGAGAAGAGGAGAATAAACCTTTCAAACATTTATCCGGGGCAATTGATGGAGCTTATTCCGTAGGAACTGGAGAAGCTGTTTGGAGATCGGTACTGGAGCACCGCCCAATTACGTTAAGGGAAGTACTTGGTTCCGTGGATATAGATGATCAAGCGAAAGTAAGATGATAATAATTTGAATATCTACCGGTAATTTCATAGAAAGCATAAAGGAAGAAGACGATATTTAATTTTTTAAAAGGCTAATCGAATGTAGGAAAAATTCGATCGGAAAAATATTAGAATATTTTGATACTTTGAATTACTAGAGGGGCTATGTGATATAATGGAAGGAAAAAAAGGAGGGACCCTTCATGCCCCAAAGGATGCAAAAGTGGATGAAGAATACCATTTCAAACACGGAAACTAGACTGGTACTCTTTATCACAATCGCTATATTTCTTATTATTCTTCTCGTGGGTATTACTTCTTACTATTCTTCCAAATCTGTGTTGCAAGATCAATTGAATGAACCACAGCAACAAATGCTACAAATTAGTATGAACTTAATAGATGAATATATTACAGATAGTAATAAAACAGCTATTAATATTGCATTAGATCCCCATGTAAATGAGTTTTTAAAAAGTAATAATCAGAACTCTTATTATAATATTACTAGAATATATGATTTGTTATCAACGATGATAAATAATTCTTCTTATATAAAAAGTATATACATTTATGATACAGAAAAAGATAGCTTTGTTTCCATGCCACAAGGCTTCAGTTCTAAGAAACTTACATTTATAGATTCAGAATGGGTCGACATTGCTGACGAGTTCGGTGATGAAAGAATGATTGTGAAAAAAAGAGTTATTCCAGAAGGGGCAAGGTCACGTAGCTCCGAAATCACTTTGTTTCGAAAAATAATGATGAATGGTGATTTAAGGGGAATTATTGCAATTAATCTAGAAGAAAAGGATTTGTTTTCAAAATTAAACCCTTCTCAAACACAAAACATGAATAGTATAAGGTTCATTACGGATGGAAATAATGAAATGCTTTATTCAGAAACAAATCAGTTTTTTGCGCAAGGAACAATAGATGAAATGATCACCAATTTACGTGAAAAAGGATTGCGCGAGATTGACTATGATGGAAATAAACTTCTTGGTAATATTATTCAGTCCCCTCTTACAGGGTGGAATTATGTGTCCTTCGTCTCTCAGGATAAATTGTTAGCAAAATCCAAGAAAATAAGAGATATTGTTTTTTCAGTATCGTTATTGGCTTTATTATTAGGATTCGTAACAATTTTCCGTATTAATACTGTTGCTTTCAAACCTATTCGTCGAATGAAGCAACTCTTTAAAGTAAAAGATGGAGAGATTGATCGTCATGATTTATTACACTTAGAAAACCTGACAGGTGATTTAATGAGTAATTACACAGATTTATCAGATCTAGTTAGAAAAGTAAAAACAGAAGCCGTATCCAAATTTTTTCAAGATATTTATACAGGTAATATGAATAGTAAAGAAGAAATTCACGAAAAGTGGGATGTGTATTTCCAAGGATGGGCTAAAGAACCTTATACAATTGCGATTATTTCTATTGATAATTACCCTAGATGGTTATCGAAGTTTCCAGAATCAGATCATTCCTTGTTAAAGTTTGCATTAACAAATATCGTTTCAGAGGTACTATCATCTAATTGGCGTAACGAGTGTGTAGATTTGGGTAAAGATAAAATAGTTATTTTACTTCAATCAACTGAGAAAAAAGCTTCGTTAGAAATCAAAATGTTGGAAGCGGTTTCAGTGATATCTCGAATGCTGGAGTTCAGTATTTCCATTTCTTTTAGTAATTCTCAATCGGATGTAGGAGCTTTGCCTCAAGCTGTGAAAGAAGCGAAAGATACTCTCGGACTTAGATTGTATAAAGGATATGGAAGTTTACTAACTTTCAATGAATTGACGAATCTTGATAAAAACGAAGTTACGATAAAAGAAGAATATATTAATAATCTAGCTGAGATAATCGAATCAGGGGATACATCAAAAGCAGTAAATATGGTTAGATCAATGATAGAGATTATTCGAGAAAAACAATGTATTCCTTTAAAAGTACTAGCTTTCATCGTGCGTTTAGAAGAACGTTTTCAGCACATGAATAAAACGAAAAAGGGAGAAGTACAGAATGAACAAGACATATGGAATAAATTAGAAACTATGGATTTAGTAGATATGGAAAAGGACATTGTAGAACTTGTTGATAGATTGGCAGAAAGCTCCCGATTGTCTCAACAGCAAAAGGAGTATGTTGTTTGTGAGCAAATGATAATGTACATGAAACAAAATTTGGATAAACAAATAGGAATTCCAGAGATTGCAGAATCTGTCAGTATTAGTGTTAGTTTAGCAAGTCAAATTTTTAAGGACATCATGAACGAAACGATTTATGGTTATTTTACAAAATTGAGGATGGACTACGCTGCTGAACTTCTTCTAAATACAGAAGAGAAAATGTCTACGATTGCAATGAAGGTTGGTTATCAACATGAGAATAGCTTTATTCGTGTATTTCGTAAATATAAAGATGTAACTCCTGGTAAATATAGAGAGATGACGAAATATAGAAAGAGTTCCGAAGAGAATACTTCAAAAGATCGATTAATTAAATGAGGTGGAACAATGGATAAGAAGATGGTTGTGGAGAGACATAATCCACTTATAACAAAAGTAGACTCGTTATCTCCATTATCCCTTGGGAACGGGGAGTTTGGATTTAGTGTTGATTTTACTGGTTTACAAACCTTTCCCGAAGAATATGAAACTCCACTTGGAACACAGTCTAATTGGGGCTGGCATTATACGAATGGACCCGAGTTATATACAAATGATGATATTACATTTCAAAGTTTTGAAACGTATGGACGTAACGTTAAATATCCAATGAAACCAGAGGATAAGCCGGAAGCATATCATTGGTTAAGGCAGAATCCTCATCGACTTCAGCTCGGGAGAATTTCATTCCGTTTTTATACTCAAGAGGGAGCGGAAGTAAATTGTACTCAAATTACTAATATAGAGCAAAAATTGAATCTATGGACAGGTACGATACATAGTAAGTTTATGGTAGAGGAAGTTCCTGTTAACGTAGAAACAGTTTGCCATCCTATATATGATGCAATTGGAGTAAAGGTATCGTCTCCATTGATTAAGGAAAAGCGGCTTGAAGTATTTACTATATTTCCTAATCCAGATATTACTCATACGAACTGGGCCAAGTCAGTCCAGCTAAACTATGAAAATGAAGATAGACATAGTACGGATTTACACCTTGAAAATACGAATACTGCCATTTTAAAAAGACAGATGGATAATGACAACTATGATGTAAAGTGGAATTGGAGTTCAGGAACACTTAAGGCTACGAATACGCATGAGTTTACTTTATATTCCAATGGGGAGACAGATGAAATAGAATGTACATTTTCATTTGCAACTGAAAATCCAGCAGATACCACTATGAGAGAGATACGTAAGTTAAGTGAGGATCATTGGGAAAGGTTTTGGTTAGACGGGGGCTTAGTTGATTTTTCAGAAAGTACGGATAATAGAGCGAACGAATTGGAAAGAAGAGTTGTCCTTTCGCAATATTTATGTGCTATTCATAGTGGAGGGTCATTGCCACCTCAAGAGACAGGTCTTATGTATAATAGTTGGTTTGGTAAGTTACATTTAGAAATGCACTGGTGGCATGCTGCACATTTTCCACTTTGGAGTCGACCAAGTCTTTTATCCAAAAGTATGGATTGGTATCAATCTATTTTACCCAATGCAAGAGAGTTAGCACGTTCTCAAGGCTATGTTGGTGCTCGTTGGCCGAAAATGGTTGGATATGATGGAATTCAAACTCCTTCCCCTGTTGCACCAGGATTAATATGGCAACAACCACATCCGATTGCATTAGCCGAATTACTTTATCGGTCTAAGCCGTCGAAAGAAATACTAGAAAAATATAAGTCAATCGTTTTTGAATCCGCTGATTTCATGGCTTCGTTTGCTCATTGGGATGAGGAAAAGAATGCTTATGTATTAGGACCACCTCTCATTCCTGCTCAGGAATGTCATCGTATGAAAGATAGTTTAAATCCTCCTTATGAAGTGGAGTATTGGAAGTATGGATTGGAAATAGCGATGAAATGGGCGCAGCGTTTACGTGTTTCTAATAATCCAATATGGGAAAAGATTGCAAATGCAATGGCTCCTCTTCCACAATCGGAAGGTGTTTATCTAGCCCATGAAAATTGCCTAGATACATTCACTGAAAAAAATCATGATCACCCATCTATGGTTGGGGCATTAGGAATACTCCCAGGAACATTAGTAGATTTAGAGGTTATGAGAAGCACATTGAAAAAAGTAGAAAAGGTATGGGATTGGGAATCTGCTTGGGGATGGGATTTCCCGATGTGTGCCATGACCGCAGCACGATTAGGAGAAAGAGAGATGGCTATCAACTTTTTATTAATGGATGCAACGAAAAATACGTATCTTGCAAATGGTCATAATTATCAAAGACCTGGCTTAACTGCTTACTTACCAGGAAATGGTGGTTTGTTAACTGCTGTAGCAATGATGATATGTGGATGGGAAGGATCTTCAACCAATGACTGCCCAGGATTCCCTAGTAATGGAAGTTGGACAGTAAAGTGGGAAGGAATTGAACCTTACATCTAAGTTTTCGTTAATTTAGTGTTGATATTTTTCAATCCCTTACCAAAACATACGATCATTCGGAAGGGTTTGATGAGGTCGCATATCAAATTTGTAAAGTTGCAGTCTGGACAATCGAATTAATGGAGGTTTGTATCAATGCCATGTACTGATAATAATAGAAATAAACTAGTGTTGAAGTATCCAGCTTCATGGTGGCGAAACATGTGGAGAGAGGCACTACCTTCAGGAAATGGAAAAATCGGTGCTGCTGTCTATGGCGGAGTGAACCTTGAAACGGTGTTAATTAATCACGAGGAACTGTGGCATGGAGGGAAAAAGGATGAGCTACCAGAAGTTAGCCACACACTTCGTGAAACCCGTAGATTGATAGAAGAGGAAAAATATCAGGAAGCAAATTGGAATTTGACGAAGTCTTTAAAAGAAAAAGGATATAGTACACAACTATCCTCTATTTTACCTCTCGTTGATTTGAAAGTGAGAATGCACAATAAGTCCGGTTTTCATCATTATCGTAGAGTTCTTGACATGGAAACAGGGGAGATTCATGTAAGCTGGAAAGAAGAAAATAACATTTTTATGAGAAGCTTATTTGTATCACGTGCAGATGATGTCATTGTTTACGAAATAAATTCTACTGAACTACTGTTTTCCGCAGACTTTCAGTTCAAACTGCATAAGAGTGATAGTCATAAAATGGAGAACAAAATAAAACAATTAGAAAAGACAGTGCAAATAAAAACAGAGGACAACTTCCTCTACTATTCTGCAACAAATGATGACAACACGGATTACGGTGCTGTTATCCGGATCGTTCCAACCGGTGGGGAATGTCTCCCTGAGTATGATTCTATTTGTTGTAAAAATACGAGTAAAGTTGTTGCTCTTATCAAAGTCTTTGTGAAATCGGACTATAAAAAGGAATGGCCAAAGTTAAGATCGGAACTATTGTCGTTAGACCCTATATATAAAGGTCTGTTAGGTAAACATGTGCTTTTACATCAGGAACTCTTCCATTCAGCTTCTTTATTTTTAGATGGCAATGATAACGAGCACTCCAATGAACAACTGTTACTAGATGCATATGAGGGAGAAGTCTCTACAACACTTGTAGAGAAAATGTGGTCATATGGTAGATATCTCTTCATCTCTGGAACTAGAGAGGAAGGGCAGCCATTTGGAATGTATGGATTATGGGGTGGAGATTACAATTTGATGTGGTGTCATCGAATGGCAAATGAAAATATCCAAATGATGTACTGGCATGCAAACGTGGGCGGACTCACAGATTCAATAACAACGTTGTTTTATTATTATAAGGAAATGATAAACGATTTCCGTGATAGTGCCAAAAAGCTATATGGATGCCGTGGAATTTATATACCTGCAGGAACTACACCGAATATTGGAATTCCTAATCAAATTGTTCCCGTTATTATGAATTGGACAGGTGCCGCTGGTTGGCTTGCACAACACTTTTATGATTACTACTTATATACAGGTGATAAAGATTTCTTAACGAATCAACTACTTCCATATATGAGAGAGGTTGCGCTTTTCTATCAAGACTTCTTAGTTCTAGGTGATGATAATCAATATGATTATCTACCATCTGTTTCTCCAGAAAATACTCCACAAAATTTCATGCCAAAGGATGGAAATCCTATTGCACATCCTATGCCTACAACTATTAATGCAACAATGGATATCGCTATTGTAAAAGAGTTGTTAACTAACTTGGTAGAGGGATGTAGAGAAGGATCAGTCTATTTAGATGAAATTCGTGTATGGGAAGAAATGATTTCCCGTTTACCAGAGTATACAGTAACGAAAGATGGGGCGATAGAGGAATGGTTGCATCCAGCATTTGAAGAAAGAAATGATCATCGTCATCTTTCTCATATTTACCCCTTATTTCCAGGTAACGAATGTATGCAAAAAACGGGAACGCATTTATTCGGTGCTTTCAAAAAAGCAGTAGAAAACCGTGTCATTGGTGCTCAAACAGGTTGGTCTTTCATGCATATGGCGTGTATTTATGCTAGGTTACATGAGGGAAATAAAGCACTACAAAGTTTAGAATATTTATCCCGTTCTTGTTTATTAAATAACTTTTATACACTTCATAACGATTGGAGAAATATGGGGTTAAGTATGGAAATTGAAACTGCTCCTATCCAAATGGATGCGAATATGGGGTGGGTCAATGCGGTTCAAGAGATGCTTCTCTTTGTTTCCAAAGATATGTTGAAAGTCTTACCAGCTCTGCCTGATAAGTGGAAAAAAGGTAGTGTTCGAGATTTTCGATTTTGTACGGGAAAAATCTCTTTTTCTTGGGATGTGGATACGAACTTCTTTCAAGCATCACTTGTTGCAGATAGAAAAACTAAGACTACGTTACAACTACCAAGCGTTTTTACTGGTTATGATCTAATAGGCGATGGAGTGGAAATTTCAAACTCTTCATTAGGTGGAAGTTATTATGATGTTGAAATGTATCCAAATCAAAAAGTAATGATATCAACTACGTAATGTAACTTCATAGTTAAATTTGATATATAAGGTGGGACAAAAAAATGGGAAAAGGATATGTATACGATAGTGAAATGTCTGTTTTTACTGATTCTATAAGTGGTGTAAAGATTACTAAATTAACGAATTATCTTGCACATAATTTTCACACGTATTTTACAAATAACGGGTGGTACGAACAAAACAGTAAATTATTATTAGTTTCTGATAGAGGGAATTGCTCTAACTTATATAGCTTAGAATTGAAAACTGGAAAACTTACGCAATTAACAAATTTCACTATTAATGACGATGCTCGAATTCAGGGTACGTATATTAACCCCACAAAAAAGGAAGCCTATTTCACTTTCAATGACAAAATTATCGCATTGAACCTTGATACATTAGAGGAAGAAGAAATTTTTACGCTACCAAATGGATACATCTATAGTAGTTTAAGTTGCACGGCTGACGGAGAAAACCTTTGTTTTGGACTAAGGGAAGATTTATCACATAGAATTCATAGTAATTTATCGAATGGGTATGTTGGGTTTAAGGAAGTGGAAGCAGCGAGGCCACATACACAAATTTGTATGTTACATCTACAAACAAACACGATGAACGTGATTCATGAAGAAAATCGTTGGATTGGCCATATTAACACGTCTCCTACTCAACCTCATTTGCTTTCTTTTTGTCATGAAGGGCCTTGGAGTCGAGTTGATCATCGAATGTGGGTAATGGATATAAGTAAAAATCAGGTATGGAAACTAAGAGACGGATATCCAAACCAATTTGCAGGACATGAATATTGGCATGATGATGGAATTCATATTGGATTTCATGGATTTACTGAATCAGTAGCCAGGAAAGATGGGAAGTTTCTGGGGTCGATAAAATATGATAATACAAATCTTGAGGAATATGACTTCCCCTATCAAAATATGCATATTCATTCAAATGATTCTAGTATGATCGTTGGAGATGGACAACAAGCAAGCGCTTACGGTAATACAAATAGTGACTGCATTTATCTTTGGAAAAAAGTAAATGATGACCTAGAAGGACCTCGAATTCTCTGTAAGCATAGAGGAAGTTTCCATACTCAAAAAGTGCATGTGCATCCAAGGTTTAGTCCTGATGGAAAAAAAGTACTATTTACAAGCGATATGGATGGCTATGCAAATGTCTATTTAGTAGACGTTCCATCATTTGAAAAGCTGCCAATGATGGACGAGATAGAGTAATTTTTATAGAGTAGACCTCCATGCAGATGAGAATTTGCACTATAGAGAATGAAAATACGTTATAAGATGTTAGAAACATCTTCTATATATGCAATGAGCGTAAGCCTACTCAACTCCCCATAGGAAAGGGAGTTGGCTGAAGCGAATGGAATACAAACCAACAAAGTTAATATTCCATATTAGTCTGTATACGTATTTTCAGGGGAAACAATATTTCGAGAGGAGAATTTTCAATGAAAAAGAGATATGTATTAATAGGAACCGGTGGTAGAGCAGAGTTTTTCTATGGGGCATTAGCAAGGGATTTTAAAGAAACAGGAGAATTAGTGGCGTTCTGTGATATAAATGAAACTCGAATGAATTATGCAAATAGATTACTGATGGAAAAATATGAGCATCCTGCAATCAACACCTATATGAGTGATCAATTCGAAGAGATGATAAAGAAAGAAAAGCCTGATTTTGCTATTGTTACAACGGTAGATAGAACTCACCATACGTATATTATTAAAGCTTTGGAACTAGGGTGTAATGTTATTACGGAAAAACCTATGACAGTAGATGCGGAGAAATGTCAGGAAATAATTGATGCGGTAAACCGGACTGGAAAAGAGGTTCGTGTGACGTTCAATTATCGTTACGCTCCACATAACACAAAAATTCGAGAGCTTATTAAAGACGGAGTAATTGGTGATGTATTTTCCGTAAATTTTGAATGGGCATTAAATACACGACACGGTGCAGATTATTTTAGAAGATGGCATCGTGATAAACGTAATAGCGGTGGTTTACTCGTTCATAAATCTACTCACCACTTTGATTTGGTAAACTTTTGGCTTGGATCAGAGCCCCAAAAAGTATATGCAAACGGAGGACTGCGTTTTTACGGTAAAGAGAATGCAGAATCGAGAGGAGTAACAAAGTTTTATCAGCGAGCACATGGAAGTGAAAATGCAAGTGGAGATCCATTTGCAATCCAATTAGAGGAGAATGATCACTTAAAAGCGATGTATCTTGATGCAGAGAAAGAAGATGGTTATCAACGAGACCAAAGTGTTTTCGGTGATGGGATAAGTATTGAAGATACACTTGGTGTAATGGTTACTTATAAAAATAAAGCAATTTTAACCTATTCGTTAAATGCTTACTTGCCATGGGAAGGATTTATCGTTTCATTTAATGGTAGTAAAGGAAGAATTGAAGTGAAAGTTCGAGAACGGTCGTACATTAATGCTGGCGGTGAAAAGTCAAAGGAAGGTGCTTTAAAAGAAAAGTCTATTCAAGTCCTACCTATGTTTGGAAAACCTTATGAAGTAGAAATAGTCCAAGGGATAGGTGGTCATGGAGGAGGCGATCCAATATTACTTCAGGATATCTTTGGTACTCCAACAGAAGATGAGTTTCATAGAGCGGCCTCCCATGTTGACGGAGCAATGTCCATATTAACAGGAATTGCAGGGAATATCTCCTTACAAACTGGTCAAGCGGTGGAAGTGGATGACTTAATTACATTTTAATAGTAAAAGATACTTAGAATAATAGTAACAAGTATTTATGAAATTCTTAAGTTACTTTTTTCAATGATTATGCAAAAGAAGCAAGGAACATCCTTGCTTCTTTTATATAGAGGAGGATGTCGTATGAGGATATATAATATGAGAACAAATAATGTTACGAATCCATTAGGATTTGAATTAGATAATGTAAGTTTATCTTGGGTAATTGATAGAGCGGAATCATCAGCAAGTTTCCAGTCGGAAGCTAGAGTAGAAATCTCACTGTCTTCTGGATTTGAGGATGTACTATTTGATAGTGGAAAAAAGAAAGAAATGAACCGACTTTGTTATCAGCCTGATCTAATTTTACACCCACGTACCAGATATTATTGGCGTGTTACGGTATGGGGAGAGAATGAGGAAGTCGGAGTGAGCGAAGCTGCTTGGTTTGAAACTGGTAAAATAGCTGAAGAGTGGCAGGCAAAGTGGATTAGTCCCAATTTACCTTCAGATATTCACCCTATCATTCGTCGCCCATTCGAAATCAAGAAAGAGGTAGTGAATGCAAGAATGTATATAACTGGACTTGGTTTATACGATCTTGAATTAAATGGTAAAAAAGTAGGTTCAGAATATCTAGCCCCTGGTTTTCATTCGTATGATTTTTGGTTACAATATCAAACTTACGACATTACGAAAGATTTGAAACAAGGAAAAAATGCATTAGGAATTATGCTAGGAAATGGATGGTATAAAGGAAGATTTGGTTTTGGTGGAGGATATGAGAATATATACGGTGATTCCTTTTCCTTCATTGCGGAAATGCATCTAAGATATAAAGATGGAACATCGGAAGTAGTAGTGACGGACGATACTTGGAAATGTATGCAAGCACCTATTACTTTTAGCGGGATATATGATGGTGAAGTGTATGACGCTAATAAGGAAGAAAGTCTATGGAGTAGTCCAGAGTTGGAAGAAGAACCAACAACAGAAGTGTATTTCAATAAAGACTCCTTCCCTAAGCTACAAGGAAGATATAGTTTACCTGTAAAAATTATGGAGGAAATCAAACCTCTAAAAGTGATCCAAACTCCTGCAGGTGAAACAGTGTTAGATTTTGGTCAAAATATGACTGGATGGGTAAAATTTGCTTCAAGAGCAAAGAAAGGCGTAAAGCAAAAGTTAGAGTACGGGGAAATTCTTCAAGAGGGTAACTTTTATAACAAGAATCTCCGCTCCGCAAAGGCGCAATATACGTATATCTCAAATGGGGAAAAGCGGGAAGTTCAGCCAAAATTCACTTTCTACGGTTTTCGTTATGTGAGATTAGAGGGATTCGGTGAATGTCCTGATATAAAAGATTTTACGGGCTGTGTTGTATATAGTGAAATGGAAAAAACAGGTTTCATTAAAACATCTAATCCTTTAGTAAATAAATTATTTGAAAATGTTATGTGGGGTCAGAAAGGTAATTTCTTGGATGTTCCAACCGATTGTCCTCAGCGAGATGAGCGAATGGGGTGGACAGGAGATGCACAAATCTTTGCTTCTACTGCTTGCTTTAATATGTATTCACCAGCATTTTTTAAAAAATATATGTTTGACCTTCGAAAAGAGCAGCAGTATTTACAGGGGTCTGTTCCGTTTATTGTTCCGGCTATCAAACCAAAAGGTGTACATGGGTTTGTAATGGGACATGGATCCACAGCTTGGGCTGATGCAGCTACAATTATTCCCTGGATGGTTTATCTACATTATGGTAACAAGCAATTGTTACAATCTCAATTTGATACGATGAAAGATTGGGTAGAATATATGAAATCACTTGATGAAGAAACAGGTGGTAAACGCTTGTTAAAGAAAGGTATTCATTTAGGAGATTGGCTTGCACTTGATGGAGAAGATCCCGCGGGTAGATTAGGAGGAACAGACCAATTCTATATTGCTTCTGCTTGTTACTACTATTCTACTAATATTGTATCAAAAGCCGCGTACATTCTTGGGAAAGAATCCGACGGGAAAAAGTATGCTCAATTAGCTACTGAAATTAAAGACGCTATGAATAAAGAATACATCACCACTAATGGGAGGTTGGCAATAAATACACAAACTGGATTAATACTAGCTCTGTATATGGATTTGATATATGAAGATTACAAACCTCGTGTGATTGATGATTTAAAACGAAAGTTGATTGATAATAATATGTATTTGAAAACTGGTTTTGTTGGTACACCATATTTTTGTCACGCATTATCCAATTACGCTGGAAATGAGTATGCTTATAGTCTGTTGCTAAATGAGGATTATCCAAGCTGGATTTATTCCATTCACTTAGGAGCAACAACGATTTGGGAGAGATGGAACTCTGTATTAGAGGATGGTAGTATTAGCGGTACTGGCATGAACTCATTAAATCATTATGCATACGGATCGATTGTTGACTGGATGTACCAACATATGTGTGGAATTCGTCCAAATGAGGATTATCCAGGATATCGTCAATTTACGTTAGAGCCTAAACCGGATGGCCGCATAGAGTTTGTAGAAGCAAGCTTTGAATCTGCATCAGGAACGATTAAGTCAGGGTGGAAGATAAGGAAGGATCAAGAAATAGTCTTTACATTCAGTGTGCCATTTGATACGAAGGCAGATCTCATCCTACCAAATGCTAGTGTTGATGATATCAAAATTAATGGTGAAAGTGCTAGTTATGTTGATGCGAGGCAACATGGTGAAAATGTAATAACACAGTTAACTGCTGGTGACTATGAAATCATTTATCCACTTCCTCGTACTTACGTAAAGAAATATAGTATAGATAGTACGTTGAGAGAGTTATTGATTAATGGAAAAACGAGAAAAATTATTCAAGAAGATCTTCAGTATCACTATGCAACACAAGAGCTATATAAGGGCGAGTTGTTAGATATTCCACTTCGTGAAATTAGAGCTAATAAATTGATATCAAGTTATGTTACTCAAAAGACTCTCGAAGATATAGGAAAGAAGTTGGAAAGGATTTGAAGAAAGCACTGGGGACGGTTCTCGCTGCTTCCTTTTCGACAAATACTGCGAATAAAAATGGTGCCTGTTCCTCGTGAGGAGGCATCATTTTATTCAATAAGTAGCTGTCTTACAGTGATGATAGAAAGTCATTGTAGGTAGTGTTGATAGCATTTGAGATCCCATCAGGTATTTAATAGTGGAAGGAACGGACATGTAAAATGTCTGCATGCTCCGTAACCCCACTATATTTTTCCAAAAAGTAATATCCAATGTCATGATGGAGAAGTATATAAAGAAATGATGCAAAGTACCTGAATTCGGACAAATCGTTCAGGTACTTTGTTTTCTTTCTTTTCAAGTCTACTAACTTAAATGTTATCCATCCAAGAAGCAATATCGGTTGATTTAATGTACTAGGAGTGGGAAAGTTGAGATTTCATCTAAAAAAATTACAAATTTATTTAAATAATACAAACTCCTCCACACCTACCTCCCATTACATCATTTAATTATTACAAGTTAATCAAAATAATGTTATAACACCTTTATTTATGTGGTGTTACAATAATTGCGAATAAAATAGAAAGCGCTTCCATTCGAAGCGGATATTTCTTTTGTCTTCTTTAGCGGATTAGATTTATAGTCTTTTAAATATGGAGGTGATCTTGGCTAAGAAAAGAATTCTAGTAATCTAAAGGAAGAGTTGAGATAAGGTCATTATTGGTTAGTTCAAATTACGCAGTAAGTAGACTGAACATTCAGAATAAATATAGATACTACTAGTTATATCAGGAATTAACCTGCCCGATTAAAAGCCAAAAGTACTTTTTATCGTCCAGAACATTTGCATATAGGTCATGAAAGGGCGCCTTGCGCATTTCTTATGTACCATGCTAGCAAGTGCCTAACCCCTAGTGTAATATAGCTTTAACGCAGCGGGGATCAAACACCTTTTTAAAATGTGCTAAAAAAAGAATTTCATTCAACATGCCCCTCGAAAGGTTTATAATAAAAATTATAGATTAAATTCGTCGCCAATGAGGGAGTGGAGTAAGTTGAGTCACGGAGAATTATGTAGAGTTATTATTGTTGACGATGAGTTGTTGATTAGACAGGGGATTAAACATTATATAGAGTGGGAGCAAGAAGGCTTTGAAATTGTCGGGGAGGCTTCCAACGGACAGGAAGCAATGGAACTCATCCGTACCAAGGCCCCACATATTATCATAACAGATATTGTCATGCCTGTTATGGATGGGGAAGAGTTGACGAGGGTCGTGAGAAAGGAGTTTCCTCAGATTCAAGTAATCATACTTAGCAGTTTCGGAGAATTTGACTACGTCCGTTCTACCTTTCAACACGGCGTGGTTGATTATATTTTAAAGCCTAAACTAGATGGGGAAATTCTACTAGATGCTCTTAAAAAAGCGGTTACTAGAATACCTCATTTTCAATTGGTGAAGCAAGGAGAAGATCCCGAATTAACGATAGAAGATTGCATTACCAAACTAATTACTGGTGAACAGAATATACAAATGCTTGATATACTTAACCAAGCATTCTCGCATGATTACTTTTATTTAATGGGAATGCATTATAATAACCAGGCATCTATTGACATGACGATTAAACAACAGCAAATAGAAAAGGTGTTACTGCAACACTTAAATAATAAACTAGTTTCCATCTTTAGACCGCAGAAAGATATGCTTGTAATCCTAATTAATTTAGATAAGGAGGAAGATAATATTCTCATGGAGGCAGCTAGGAAACTAGCAGAATCTCTGTCAGAAGTCACTATCGTTATTACGGGTTTTAAAGGAATAGACAATTTAGTAAACGCTTACAAAGTGGATCTGATGAAATTACTGAAGTACACCTTTTATTTTTCAGAAGAGGCACTTCTCACCTTTGATAAGCTACCCAAACCATTACCAACCTGCAAGGGTTTTGACTTGGACAGTTTTATAAGTGAATTTAAAAGGGAGCAGTTTGATTCGTCATTTACCTATTTAGAGGAGCATATATCCTCCTTTTCCTTTTGCTACACGAAGGATGTGTACGAATTTAAGTCCTTTTTCAATAATATTATTTTTAACATAACTATCCTTCTCAGCAATATGGATTACGATATCCAGCAGTTGGACAAGGCGAAGTACACCTATTTTAAATCCATAGATGAGGCCAGGACGGCTAAGGAAGTTCTTCAACAGTGGGATCATTTTTTGCTTGAAGTGAAACAACTACTTGCCACTGGGAAAAATCAAGCCAGGAATCCAAATATGAAGAAGCTCATGCAATATATTACGGACCATTATGCAGAGCCAATCACCCTGACAGAGGTCGCGAAGCACTTTCATTTCAATCCTTCTTATTTATCAAACTATTTTGCAACACATAATAAAGAGAGTTTTATAGAATACTTGAATAGGATTCGAATTGAAGAAGCATCTAGGCTGTTAGTAAAAAAATCAGCTGCCATTTCAGAGGTAGGAAGTAAGGTTGGCTATTCCGATCACAGTTACTTCTGTAAAGTTTTTAAGAAAGTAAAGGGAATGTCCCCCAGTCAATATCGAAGGACACAACAATTGAATAAGAGATGAGATGTGTTTTTATGAAAAAAATAGTGGAACGGTTAAAAGCAAGTAGTATGTTTCTTATCATGTTTGTTATAACTGTCGTTAGTATTATCAGCGTAACGGTTATTATCACCTGGACAACCATGCGGATGTCGGAAGAATTCTTCATTGAAACCTTTAGTATTACCAATGCAAAAGTGGTGAACCAAATAAAGGAGAGCTTTGAATCCTTGAACTACTCTGTCGTCATTGCTTCCCACAATCTGTTGCAAAACGGAGCGATGAAGCAAATTCTTTTAGAAGAATATACGAATATTCAATTAATGAATATTTACTATGATCTAAATATCCAAATGGAACGGGTAAAATTGAACTTTGGTGCCTATGACTTGGGAATGATGGTAATGGGTACAAATGGTATTAGGTATGCAACGGACCACCGTACCCATTGGCCTATCACTGATGAGGAATTAGAAAACCATCCAATTGCTATCCAAACCCTCAATGAACCTTATTGGCTAAAGTATCACTATTATCACCGTATTGATGAGTCCAATATGCTAGAGAATAACTACATAGTAGCCTCACGAGCCTTTTACGAAAGAATGTCTAGGAACGTATATGGCGCTATGTTTTTTGCTATTAATGAACGTGATTTCCGCCAATTTTACTCCAATTTCACCAGTCCTGGCAATGATGTCCTCGTTCTAAATGATTCAGGTGTAATAGTCTCCAGTAATCGTACAGAACTCATTGGGCAGGAAGCAGAAGATCTCCTTGATCATGCATTCTCATTGACAAATGGGGCGGAGAACTATAAAGATACCACTTTCAGGGGAGCGGACTATATCATCTTGTCAGAATACCTTCCTACATATGATATGTACTTATTGAATTTGATTGATAAAAGGACAGCTATCGGAAATTTTGTAGAT
The DNA here is from genome assembly GCF_041820985.1 of Evansella sp. AB-rgal1. Taxonomy (NCBI): domain Bacteria; kingdom Bacillati; phylum Bacillota; class Bacilli; order Caryophanales; family Bacillaceae; genus Evansella; species Evansella sp. AB-rgal1. The sequence continues at coordinate 33,497 of NZ_JBGUAU010000010.1, read as the reverse complement.
AAAAAGGCCATTGTTCTTATTAGTATGGCGATTGTTTTCGTTGTATTGATTATTATCTTTTTCATATCTAAAAAAATGACCAATTCTTTGACGAATCTAGTTAAACATATGGAAAATGCACCGAAACAAGAGTTTCACCAATACGTTTCAGTTTCAGGGATGTATGAAACGAGACAGATAGGTAATGCCTTTAACGCTATGTTGGATGAACTTCACGAGTATGTAGATCAGCTTGTCCTTATACAAAAACAAAAACGAAAGGCCGAGCTTGCGGCATTGCAGCAGCAGATCAATCCACATTTCCTATACAATACCCTAACATCTATTAAATTCATGGTGCTCCAAGGGGATAAGGAAGATGCATCGCATACCATTAATGCCCTTATATCTTTGTTGCAAAATACCATTGGAAATGTAAGTGAAACGGTAACGATTGAGCAAGAAATCGATAATCTAAAAAGCTATGTTTTCATAAATCAGAAGCGGTATGGAGACCGAATCAAGGTAAATTACTTCATAGACCCAAGTTGTGTTCATTATCATATTCCTAAGCTAGTCCTACAACCATTTATGGAGAATGCCTTTTTCCATGGCTTTAACCAAAAGGGCGAGGGGCAGATAAATGTTCTTGTTTGGCAGGAAGGTGATACATTCATTTGTGAAGTGGTGGATGACGGTGATGGGATGGAAGTTGGAAAGGAAAATAACTTACCGAGTACAAAGCGAAATCAGCACCTTTTCAGTGGGATTGGTGTAAAAAATGTTCATGATCGTATTCAAATGATTTATGGTGAGCCATACGGAGTGACCATTACGAGCGAAATAGGTAAGGGGACAAAGGTAAGAATCACCCTACCTACGGATGTTAACTAAAGATTTTTATACAATCTAAAAATAATCCCAATCTTATAGAGAAAGAAAATTCAAAATATAAAAATATAACAAATCTAAGAAAATATCGTCCTAACAGTAATATGGAGGCAGATGCTAACATGAAAAGTGTAAGAGTAAACGCTTACAAAAATGAAATTGCTAAAACATAGGGGGTAAGAAAAGATGAAAAAAGTAATTATCGTTTTGTTATTAGTAAGTTTCATAGTGTTAGCAGCCTGTTCATCGGGTTCCGATGATGCATCTTCTGGAGGCGAAGTTGATAAGATTACGGTATGGGCATGGGACCCAAATTTTAACATTAGGGCCTTGAACTTGGCGAAAGATGTTTATGTTTCCGTAGACGGAGATTTGGAAATTGAAATCGTTGAAAACGCACAGGATGATATTATCCAAAGATTAAACACTAGCTTAAGTTCTGGAACGAATACAGGATTACCAAACATTGTGCTTATTGAGGATTACCGTGCACAAAGTTTCCTACAAGCATACCCAGATGCTTTTCACAAAATAACAGGATCATTTGATACTGATGATTTTGCACCTTACAAATTATCCCCTACAAGTCTTGATGGGGAAAACTACGGACTTCCTTTTGACACCGGTGTTACGGGAATGTACGTGCGAACAGATTATTTAGCTGCAGCTGGCTATACAGTGGAAGATGTAACAAATATTGATTGGAACCAGTACATTGAAATTGGTAAAGCAGTAAAGGAAGCAACTGGAAAGCACATGATTACATTAGATCCGAACGATCTTGGGATTATTCGTATGATGATACAATCAAGCGGATCTTGGTATGTGAAAGAAGATGGATCAACACCTGACATCGATGGAAATGAAGCGTTGGCAGAAGCATTTGCTACTTACAAAGAGTTGATTGAAGCAGACTTAGTGAAGCCTATTTCCGATTGGAGTCAGTTCGTATCTGGGTTTAATAATGGAGACGTTGCCACCGTTGTTACTGGTAACTGGATCACTCCGTCTGTAAAAGCAGAAGATTCTCAATCAGGAAATTGGGCAGTAGTACCACAACCTAAAATGGCAGGAATGGCCAATTCCGTTAATGCCTCTAACCTTGGTGGTAGCTCTTGGTATGTCCTTGATATTGATGGTAAAGAGCAAGCAACGGATTTTCTAGCAAAAACATTCGGTTCTAATATTGAATTGTATCAGAAATTCGTAACAGAGATTGGTGCTATGGGTACGTACCTTCCCGCAGCAAAAGGAGATGCTTACCAAGTAGAAGATGATTTCTTTGGCGGTCAAACAATTCTTGCTGATTTCTCTAATTGGTCGGAAGCTATTCCACAAGTGAATTTTGGATTACACACGTACGCTATTGAGGACATTTTAGTGGTGGAAATGCAGAACTATCTAAATGGAAAAGACGTTAACGAAGCTTTAGCTGATGCACACCGTCAAGCAGAAGCACAAATTAAGTAATAAACAAATTAGCTTATATTTCCATCCATTCTATTAAAAAATAAGAGACTGAGCCTCGGTAACAAGCCGGCTTCGCCTACTCCCGTAACTAGCGGAGACATGGTTGCACCAGGCGAGTTGTTCCGAAGCTCTTTTCTTTTATTGAAAGGTAAGGAGTGACTTCATTTGATACCAGCACCCGTTAAGATAAATCAGAATACTAAAGGAAATAAGGCAAGTCTCCCAGTACCACCAAAAAGATCAAGGGGAACATTGCGAACGAAGAATACGTTAGTAGGTTGGGCTTTTATTGGGTTATCTGTATTTCTCATTGGTTTATTTTATTTCTATCCAATGGTTCAAGCACTATTGTTATCCTTTCAATCTGGTTCAGGAACAAATTTACAATATGTTGGCTTAGATAATTATCGCAGATTATTCGGTGACCCAACTTTCCATGCTGCGGTGAGAAATACGGTGATTTATCTACTTGTACAAGTACCAGTAATGATTATTCTAGCTCTAATTATTTCCGTTTTATTGAATGACAAAAGATTAAAGTTTAAAGGCTTTTACAGAACAGCTATCTTTTTACCATGTGTAACTTCATTGGTTGCCTATTCCGTCATATTTAAATACTTATTTGGTTCGGATGGATTAATTAATATGATGCTCGTGAAAATGGCTGTAATAGCTCAACCAATTCAGTGGATCACTGATCCATTCTGGGCAAAGATAACGATTATTATTGCGATTACCTGGCGTTGGACCGGTTATAATATGATTTTTTATCTATCGGCTTTACAAAACATTGATAACTCTATCTATGAGGCTGCAAGAATTGATGGGGCTAGTGCCTTCCAACAGTTCTTTAAAATAACCATACCGATGCTAAAGCCAATTATCTTGTTTACTTCCATTGTTTCTACTATTGGTACTCTTCAATTATTTGATGAGGTAATGAATATAACTGGTGGTGGGCCAGGAAATGCCACACTATCCATTTCTCAATACATTTACAATATTTCCTTTAAATACACACCAGACTTTGGTTATGCGGCAACGGTATCGTACGCCATTGTGGTAATGATTGTCTTCTTCTCTATTATTCAGTTTAAAGTGGCAGGTGATAAAAATGGCTAAATTAAGAAGAGTATTCATCTATGTTTTTTTATCGGGAGCTGCTCTCGTTTCTATCTTTCCCTTTTTGTGGATGGTCGTCAGTGCTACTAACCGTTCGGTGGACGTTACAAAGGGGAGGTTATTACCTGGAACACATTTCTTCGAGAACTTTCGCAATCTAATAGATACGGTGAATCTAGTTCCGTCACTTATGAATTCAGCAAAAATATCCATTTCTACGACGGTTCTTTCATTACTAATAGCTTCCTTAGCGGGGTATGGGTTTGAAATTTATCGAAGCAAAACGACCGATGTGGTCTTTACTATTTTACTGTTGTCTATGATGATTCCCTTTGCGGCCTTAATGGTTCCTTTGTTTCGTATGTTTGCAGGATTCTCCCAAGTGTTTCCTATGATTGGTATTAACACTTTAACTGCCGTGGTTATACCAACACTGACAACGGCCTTCCTAATTTTCTTTTTCCGGCAAAGTACCAAAATGTTTCCGCGGGAATTGCTTGAGGCAGGAAGGATGGATGGATTATCGGAATTAGGATTGTTCTTCCGAATCTATCTCCCTACCATGAAAACTACCTATGCAGCGGCCGCAATCATTACGTTCATGGCAAGTTGGAATAACTATTTGTGGCCGTTGGTTGTATTACAGTCTCCAGACAAAATGACGATACCTTTATTGATCTCAAACTTAGGATCCAGTTATTCCCCTGATTTCGGAGTAATTATGACAGCCATTGTTATCGCAACCTTACCGACCGCCCTGATCTTCTTTATCATGCAGAAGCACTTTGTCGCAGGGATGATGGGGTCTATTAAAGGGTAATAGGAAGCATCGGGGACGGTTCTCGTTGCTTCCATATAGAAAAAAAGTTGCCAATTCCGTGGGGATTGGCAACTTTTTAATATAGGCTACCCCTACCATTCCAAGCATGGCAATGCTTCGCAGTTGGAAGACAGGTATCAAATTCAGGCCGCTTCAGAGCTTACAATATCAAATGATCCACCGGAACAAACGACTTGCTGCTTCTATATTTTCCAGGAGAGATTCCTAAGTGGGTGCGAAACACCTTCGTGAAGTAATTGCCGTTGGAATAACCTACTCTCACCGCAACTTCCTCCACCGAAAGCTCCTCCTTTTTTAATAAATTCACAGCTTTGTTCAATCTCAGTTTCGTGACATACTGCATTGGTGTAGAATTCGTTGCTTCTTGAAATGTTCTCGTGAAATGGTATTTCGAAATCCCGGAAGCCGCAACGATATCATCAAGAGATATTGGCTTTTCATAGTTATTGTTCATGAAGGTGACCGCATTGACAACGGATTTTGGATATCCCTGCTCCTTTTTTTCTAGATGAAAAATGAAGCGGTTCAGCTCCATCAAGAAAGAGTAAGCAAGATTGGAAGTAGCAAAAGCATCTTGTAGTTCATTTCCACTTGCTTTTTCATAAATGGAAAAAAGTAGTTTGATTGGCGTGGAGTTTGGGTCGACCTTTATAATGCTTCCTACTTCTTTCGTAATCGATTCATAGATATGATGGGCTTCCTCACCAAACAAAGTAATGTATACAAATTCCCATCCCTGACTATGTTGGGGTAAATAATAGCGGTGAGCACTAGGAAGCTTAACGAAGAAGGCATCCCCTGATTGAAGGGGGTGAGTTTGATCACCCAATGTAATTTCCCCTGTGCCACGGAGAGTGTACTGAAAAACTATTTTTCCAAACTCATTCCTTGTTAATCCATCCCAATCATACGAAGTACTCTCTTGTTTTTCCAAGCCTATCGAATAAATACCTGCAACGCGCTCCTGCTGACTTCCTTTGAAGCGAAAACCAAAGGAACGATAATGTTGTGAATCAGACAGCAAAATTTTACCCATCCCCCTCTTTTTTTACCATTGTGAAACCGTTTAATTTTTCTTAAGATGATTATAACAGGTATTTTGTAGACGATGTTAATGGAAATAAAAATTCATTTTTTTTTACCTATTAATGGAGGGATTCATTCATGTCAAAAATTACGTTTCTAGGAGCTGGAAGTACCGTTTTTGCGAAAAATGTACTTGGAGATTGTATGACAGTGCCAGCACTGCAAGGTTTTGAGTTTGCATTATTTGATATCGATCAAGAAAGATTAAAAGATTCTGAGATGATGTTGGAAAACTTAAAAGAAAGCTTAGGATCAACATGCAAGGTAGTTGCTTACACCGATCGGAAGGAAGCACTACGCGGTGCTAAGTATGTGATCAATGCGATTCAAGTCGGGGGATATGATCCTAGTACGATTATTGATTTTGAGATTCCGAAAAAATATGGTTTACGACAAACGATAGCTGATACGATTGGCATTGGGGGGATTTTCCGCAGCTTGCGAACGATTCCTGTGATGATGGATTTTGCAAAAGACATGGAAGAAGTATGTCCGGATGCTTGGTTTTTGAATTACACAAATCCCATGGCTGCGTTAACGGGAACGATGCTCCGTTATACGAATATCAAGACAGTTGGTTTGTGTCACAGTGTTCAAATCTGCGCGGACCACTTGCTGAAGGGATTAGAAATGCCAACAGATAATGTGGTGTGGAAGATAGCCGGAATTAATCATCTTGCATGGTTACTGGAAATCAGTCGTAATGGAGAAGATTTGTATGCGGAAATTAAACGAAGAGCGCGGGAAAAACAGAAGACGAAGCATCTTGATATGGTTCGTTTCGAGTTGATGGAGCGTTTTGGGTATTATGTGACAGAATCCTCCGAACATAATGCAGAGTATCATCCTTATTTTATCAAGAGCAAATACCCAGATCTAATTGACCGTTTTAATATTCCGTTGGATGAATATCCCCGTCGTTGTGTGAATCAGATAGAAGGTTGGAACAACATGCGAAATGATTTAGTGAACAATAAAAATTTAACACATACACGTTCCAATGAATATGGTTCTTTCATTATGGAAGCAATGGAAACAAATAAGCCGTTCAAGATAGGTGGAAATGTTCTGAACTCGGGAGGATTAATTAGTAACTTACCTGAAAAGGCTTGTGTGGAAGTACCGTGTCTTGTGGATTCGAATGGTGTGACCCCAACGTATGTGGGCGAACTGCCAGAACAGTTAGCAGCGCTTAATAGAACGAACATTAATACTCAATTACTCACAATTGAAGCAGCAATGACGAAAAAACGAGAGCATATTTACCAAGCAGCCATGCTCGATCCACATACAGCTTCAGAGCTATCCATTGACGACATCATCTCCCTATGCGACGACCTAATCGAAGCCCACGGAGATTGGCTACCAAAGTTTGAATAGGAAGCAGTGGGGAAAAAATTAATCATAGGGCAGAACGATGATTTAAAAGGAGTCTAAAGGTTCAAGGAATTAATGATGTATCCATCACGATAGACGGAGATCATTACATCATCAAAACAGAAGATGCAGAAAGAGTAAAAGATGTAATATCAGCTTACGTCAAAAACCGTTAATCAGCAGTTAGAATGGTTCTCGTGCTTTCTTAGAACACCAACTAAAATACAAAAAAAAAGTCTTACACCGAAGTATTGAAAGCTGCGTTGCTCATCATCAGGTGTAAGACCTTATATATCTCTTATTCATTACTTTGAAATTAATGCAAAGAGATCAATTTTTAACCGGAGTTTATGCAAAAGCATTGTGAGTAATAGCAAAGGAATCAATGCAGTTATATAGCTAAATAAAATGCGAGTCCATGGATCACTTAATATTTCAGCATAATTTAAATTGATTGGAAAGACATGGATAAGTATTAATGTTAGAAATAGCTCCATAAGACCTAGCGTTACGAAAGCTGATAAGCCAAGTAATAAGCTTTGTACCGGTTTAAAGCGAAAAAGGAGTAACATTAATAATATAAACATGGTAAACGTTAAAAAAGGCTTATAGGAAGTATCAAAATAAACACTTAGCAAAAAAGTAAATCCACCATAGATAACTGCAAATAAAATGAGATGCTGTGTGTTATCTCTAACGTTTATCCTAAAAAGAATAAAAAGAAATAATGCTAAAATAAATGCTTCAGGAACGGATAATAAGATAAAGCTGTACCAAGACATGATGTTCACACTCTCTTATTTTAGTCTAATTAGGATAATCCACTAATAATTCTAAATCTTACAATTTATTTTCAGGGAGTTTTGGCTGGTAGTATATTATACTAGATGCAGAACTCACATCTGCCTTTGCTACAAGTACTACAATTGTAATTAAAGCACCAACAGATGCCTTGATTAGTTTTTTCATTTTATTCCCTCCATCCTGTTAATAAACTCTTCCATTCTTTCAACAAACTTATATGTTATTGGATGAATACTACTTAACTGTGCAATAAACCCTAAGATAGATGCTAGTATCCATTCCTGAAGGCCGAATTTCGTATGTAAGAAGTATATTATACCTCCCCATAGAAAAATGAAAAATAATGACAATTTGCGCAATTTTTCTAGTTGCCGCTCGCTCATTTTTTTATAAAAGTGGTTAGAAGGTGCATAAAAGTAAGCCAATAACAGTCCAAATAGAACAGAAAGTAATAAGAGAACTACATATTTTTCTGACGATATGATGTTTACTAATTTTGTAGATGCAAAAGATATAGAGAGAAAAATGATAACTCCAGAAAATAGACAACGGGAATAGGTGGAATAATGGTGCCCACCGGTTAAAGAACGAAAGACAGCAAACGTGATAAAAACTCCAAGCATTGGAATGATAAACCCAAGGATGTAGGCTAAACCTAGCAGAGTGAAGCCTTTGAGTATGGCACCAATAATAATCTCCAGTCCATACCGAACATATTCCACTTCTTTATTCCGATCAGTTAAATTACACAAGAAAACAGCAGTTCTTTGACTGATTTGATTTATCATATCTAACTCCTTGGTAAATGGATTTCTATTACAACGAGTGAATTTTCGTTCGTTATTTTTAACTCCCCATGATACTTTTGTGTAATTTGATTAATGATAGCTAGTCCATAGCCTCTCTTTCTGTTCCCCTGAGATTTTGTAGAATATCCCATTTCCAGAAATTTTTCGTTAAAGGTTGTGTGTATACTTGTATTTTTTATCGTTAACTGGTATCCACGATCATTTTCTGTCATAGCGAGAACAATCTTATGTTTCTCTTTTGGTAGTTCCACTGTTGCATCGTGTGCATTGTCTAGTAAATTACTTAGTAAGCGAATGAAGTCTGTTGATGATAACTTAGCTGCAAAGGTTTCACTTTCAATAGCAAGCTCAAATGGGATTTGTTCTTTTGCATAATTACCCATTTTTGTATATAACATAGAGGAAAGTATTGGGTTACTTATTTGTAATGCTCGATTCGTGATTTGAACTTCACCAACGATATTATCAATATAGCTAGCTGCTGAGGGAAATTTATTTAGTTTAATTAAGCCCGCCACAACAGTTAGATGGTTGTTAAGATCGTGTCGGTCAGAACGAACAGAAGTAACTAGTGCTTGAAATTGTTCTTCATGAGTATTTTCTGTTAAAGAAATTTTTCGCTTCTGTTCTCTTATTGCCGTAACAGCTAATAGAACGAGACATAAGATATTTAACATCATCATGAAAAGAAGGTGTACTGGTACACCAATAATAGTGATGTTATCTTCAAATATGACAATGGAAGATATTAAAAATATGTTCAATAAAGTTTGAGTTAATATAATGATAATATATATAATCATAATGTCATATTCAAGGATTTTAAGAATGTAATGAATACCTTGACTCCTCTACGATTTACATGTCTTTTTATAAATAATAACACACTTTTAGAATAATAAGTTTAAGAATTTGTTAATATTGACGGATAAAGTCGAAAAATGACAAAAAAGATGTAATTTTGAGGTGCTGTATCCTCATTTGATTCGGTTTGCGAAAGGGTTTGGCGACTAAATGATTGGGCAAAAATCAGAGATTCAAATTCGTTTGGTAGTGACTTCCTAAGATCGTAAGTAGCTTCATAGAATAGGGAATAAAAACAAGCCCATCATGGATTACCATAACAGGCTTTGTTTTCTAGTAATTACTTACTGGGCAAAAATTTCTCTGTATCAATATGTGGGCGTGGGATCACATGAGTGGAAACTACTTCGCCTACATTGCGAGCGGAAGCAACTCCTGCATCAGTAGCTGCTTTAACAGCCCCAACATCTCCACGAACAAGTACTGTTACGAGTCCGGAGCCAATTCGCTCATAGCCGATAAGAGTAACGTTTGCTGCTTTTACCATAGCATCTGCTGCCTCAACTGCAGCAATAAAACCTTTTGTTTCAATCATCCCTAAAGCATCTGAATTCATTTTTGTTCCTCCTTCATTAGTTGGGTAGCTACGGAATAGTTTCCAAAAGCACCTTTCCATAGCCTATCTTTTAAATATATGGTTTCGTCACAGAGACTGGAGTTTCACCCAATGTGCCTAGTAAGGTAATCCCGATTTCTCTTGCGGCGATTACCGCTTGTCGAACTGCACCAGAGTCGCCACTTACCGTAATAATTACTTCATTAGAGAAGCTAGTGCCACTTGCTGGTGATGCGTAACTTACTACATCCACATTTGCAGCTTTAACCGCAGCATCTGCTAAAACCACACCAATAGCTGCAGGCCCTGCACAAATGAGACCAAACGATTTACCGAGAGGAGCTCTGAATGCTTTCTCAATAGCGTAGCTTGCGCGAGCAGTATATTGAAACTCTAAGTGACCTGCTTCGTTGCTGTACACATCTCCCATCGTTGTTTCAATGGTCTGCAATGCAACTTCTACAGCGCGACGAGCATCGGAAACATCTTCACTACCAAGGATGATCAAGCATCCATGACCAGCACCACCTTTTGTATCTCGAGCTAGTTCAATAGAAAGAACTTCCGTATTTGTCGCTTTTACTGCCTCATCTACCGCCATAATATGAGGACCAGCACCAGTGCGGGCACCGATAATACCGATGGATCGATACTTTTTATCAATGTTCATTTTTTCATGGAGAAGATGGTCCACGTTCGCAATGACTAAGCCGATCGTATCTCCTATGGCTGTACCAACGAACTCTGTGATGGAGCATTGTTTTTGTTTCATTGGTTGGGAATCTCCTTTTTTAGAATGAATTTCTTTTTCCACTTCCTGAAGTACCTTTTGTAATAGATCTTCCAAATAAATCCCTCCTATCTTGCGTTAACCGCCGATTTTACAAGTAAATCCGTGTCCTTCTACTAATTCCTTCAGAGATTCTAAATCAGCCGTGCGAAGTGGTTCAATATCCTTCCATTCAAAGTCGCGATTCAATAGCTCATATTTGCTTTTTCCGAAATTGGTATAAGGAAGCAGATGGATTTCTGACACATTTGACATATGCTTCGCAAATTCACAAATATAGTGAATTTGCTTTTCACTGAAATTGAAGTTTGGAATCACCGGGATACGAATGATAACATGTTGAGCAATTTCATTAATGAGCAACGCATTTTTTAAAATGCCATCGTTCTTTACACCCGTTCCTTCTATATGAACATCGAACGGGATAGCCTTTATATCAAGAAGGACATGATCTAATCTGGGAATAATTCTACGAATAATATCCTCGTTAGCAAATGCAGTTGTTTCGATCGCTGTGGTCCATCCGTTCATTTGGCAAACCGTAATGAGTTGATCTAAAAAATCAGGATACATTAACGCTTCGCCTCCAGAGAAGGTGATGCCTCCTTCAGAACGGCGATACGTAATTTGATCTTTTTTTATCTCTTCATACACATCTTTTACGGTCATCATTTCTCCAAAATCCTTCGTAGGCTTAGCGGATTGTGATTCAGGATTAAAGCACCACTTACAAGCAAGGGGACATCCTTTTAGAAAAACGATTGTTCGAATTCCAGGGCCATCGTGAATGGAAAAACGTTGAATGTTGAACACACAAGCTTGTTTTTCATAATCAACCTGTTCCATATCCTTTGAGTTCCTTCCTTTTGAAAAAATAGGTTAGAAGCTTGAAAATTCTGTTCTTGCGATAATGTCGTCTTGTACTGTTTTATCCAGTGCAATAAATTGGGCACTATAACCTGCAACTCGGACAACTAAATCTTTATAGTTCTGAGGGTTCTTTTGAGCATCTAGTAAAATGCTACGGTCTATGATGTTAAATTGAACGTGACCGCCTTTTTTATCAAAATATCCTCGAACAAGAGAAACTAAGTTTTGTAAGCCTTGTGTACCTGCAACGGCAGAAGGACTAAACTTCATATTGTATAACGTACCGTTTGATGCGATGAAATGGTCTAGTTTTGCTACAGAGTTTGATGCAGCAGTAGGACCGTTCACATCTGTTCCGCGTGTAGGTGATACACCTTCAGCAATCGTTTCTTTATCGTAGCGACCATCTGGAGTTGCTCCAATGAATGATCCGAACAACACGTTCCCGGATACTGGATACAGACCTGCGTTGAAGATTCCTCCACGAGGAGTTGGATATTTTTCTAATTCCTCACAATATACGCGAGATCCAAGACGAGCTAAGTAGTCTACTTCATCTAAATCGTTCCCGTATTTGTCGACATCCATGATCATCTGGTGAATCTGTTGGTATCGAGAATTTCCACCAGTAGAAGTAGCAGCTACATGCTGACTTGCTTGTGTGGAGGCAATTATTTTATCGATGTCGATATTATCTAAACTGATGCTACTGTTTTCCCCAAGCACTCGTTTTACCGCTTCTACGATAGAGTCATAGGCTACATCGCTGGAAGTAGAGGAAATACTAGAATCAGAAATAGTTCCTTGTGGAGCACCAAAGTTATTATCGATTGCTTCTTTGAGCTCTCTCATCGTTAATGATTTGTCGTCAAAAACAAGTTTTTTTACAGCCATCAGTGCATTACCGATATTTGCAGATCCAATTCCTTGAGGTCCAGTGAAGTTGTACACTGCTCCACCTTGCTCAATCGTTTTCCCACGACCGATGCAATCTTCTAGTAGAGTAGAAACGAAGGCCATTTGCCCAAGCTCACGATGAGCTACGTCTACCGCATTACAAGCTCTTACAAGCAGACTTACGAAGAATTTCATTTGCTCCACATAAGCTTCGACGAACTCGTCAAATGTTTTGAAATCTGCAAATTCTCCCGTTTTAGGTCCTAATTGCTCGCCATTACAACGTCCGTTGTTCATGGCAATTTCTAATACTTTCGGTAAGTTGAATAGCGCAGCATCTGCCCAGCTATTTTCTTTTCCTTGGCTTTCTGGCTCTACACAACCGATGACCGCGTAGTTACGAGCATCTTCTAACGTTAAGCCACGGTTTACCTTTGCAGTGATAATCTCTTCATCATTATAAAAAGCAGGTTGACCTCCTCCGAGTCGAGCTAGTTCTGCTGCTTTTATTAAAAATTGGTCAGGCGTACCGTTCCAAACACGAACGGATAAAGATGGCATTGCTAACATGACGTGAGCCATTGCATCAATTTCCATATAAGAAAGAGCGTTTACCGCATCTCGACCATCCTTTGTTTGCCCTCCGCAGTTGACGTTTTGCCATAGCTGATATCCAGCAAACGCAGTGGCTGTTCCAATGTCGCGTAGTTTATTTAAATCGTTAAACTTTACGAATAATACATCTAATAATTCCTGTGCTTCTTCTTGCGTGATAGAATCATCTTTGTCGTAGAACGGGAACATATATTGATCGAAACGTCCTGGAGAGATGGAGTGACCAGAGCTTTCGATTTGAATAACTAATTGAACGAACCAGAATGATTGTAGAGCCTCATGGAAAGTAGAAGCTGGATATTCTGGTACACGTCTACAAATGTCTGCAATCTTTAGCAACTCTGCTTTTCTTGTTGGATCTGTTGTATATGTCGCCATTTCCTTCGCTTTATCAGCATAGCGGTTTGCGAAAGTAATAACAGCTTTTAATGTAATTAACGTCGCTTGGTAATACGCTTCTTTTTCAATCCAATCTGCAGCTTTTTTATCTGCTTTTTGCATTGCTTGAATGACTTCCGTGATAACTCCTCTAATTCCTTTTGTCAAAACTTTTTCATAATCTACTGCAATATGTCCGATTCCCCCTTGGTGATAGTTCCCCACGGTGAAAATTCCTGCTTGATACGCAGTCATTGTATCTTCGGACATATAGGAAGTTGCTAATTCACTCGTTGTACGACCTTTCCAATATGCAAATACTTCTTCTAATTGTGCTCTCACTTCACTAGAAATAGCGAAAGGATCTGCAGATCGAGTTGCTACTGTTTCCCACTCTTGATCTAATCCTTGAGGACCAAACTCCGGGAACATTTGGCATGAACGAGATTCCACTGTTGCCGTTCCAACGATTAACTCGTTATCACGAATCACAACAGGAAGATTGTTTAATATATTTTCTAAACCTTTCGCATGCCGTAATACAACAGGAAGTGCTTCTGTTTGTTTGTAAGATTCCGTGATTAAAACCGCACGCTCTGCTTCAATACGAGGGTTCGCATTTAAGATAGCTGCTTTTAAATCCTTGACTCTTTGTGTTGGCTCAGAAAAACCTTGTTTCACAACATATTTTTTCATAAAAAATCTATCTCCTCTCAACCTTGTTATTTATGAAAATAGTTTGATGAACGGGTATGGTAAAAAATCAGATACGATTTTCCAAAAAAAAGATAGCGTTATCATTTTTACTTAAAGTTTTTATGGAAAAAACGATACCAATTATGGTAATAAAGAAACCTTTAAATTCCAAAGCATTGTTTTCTAAACTCTGTTACGAACAGCGTTGCTAATAGGTGATCATCTTCAGGTATTGGAGCACCGCTAATTCCAACTCCTCCAAGCAACCTATCGTGCTTATCAAAGAGTGGAACTCCACCAGCAAAAGTAACAATTTTCCCATCGGTGACAGTTTCTAATTGATACAACGCTCTATTTGGCTGGACGAGCTCGTGCAATGCTTTTGTTGAATTCTTCATTGCAACAGCGGTATATGCCTTCCGTTTAGAAAGCTCATTACTAGCAAGGATACTTCCTGGTGTTTGATAAAAGAAGATGGGTTCTCCTGTCGTATTAGCAACTGCAATGGACACTTTCACATTTAACTCGTTACTTTTCTCGATAACTTTCTTTGTGACAAATGTAAGGTGCTCTACTAGTTGAATGGAATCATAGTCCTCATGGAACGGATTCGCTTCCCCGATACCGTAGTATTTCGCAACGACTTTGCTAATCAATGCAGTGAGATACTCTTGATCTGACATTACATTGCCCCTTTAATTAGAAATTCCTTTTGTGAAAAATAAAGTTGAAGACTCATTACTATGGAAAATCTTATAAATCAATGATTCTTATCGCGCATGAAAGAATCAACATACTCTAACCAGAGTGTGTAATAAAACAAAAGTGGACGAAAACGATTACACGAGTTTAGTATAAATGTTTTTCAAAAGGAAAAAAGGCAATTATCCAACCGAAAAAGTGTAAATTGCAAACCGCAAGAACATGGGGGGGATTTCTAGTAAGCTTTCTAACTTACTAAGTTGGGATATGCCCTTAGGAGAGAGAGTAGAAGAGATTTATATATAGAAGGAAGTGGTGTAATGGGGCCGAGCCCATAACTTACAACCGCAAATCTGTTGGAAGAGCGTTGGATTTTACAACAAAACAAACATAATCGTTTTACTCGTTTTGGTAACAGTCCATTAGACTTATTTATAAATGAAAAAGTTGAGTTAGATAACCATGAACGGAGTCACCAGCAGATTTTTCAAATAAAAAAGGGGAGGGAACAAAATGAAGAAAGTAATGGATGGGAATGAAACGGTTGCCTATATTTCCTACGCATTCACAGAAGCAGCGGTAATCTACCCAATTACCCCTTCTTCTCCAATGGCAGAACAGGTGGAGTCATGGAGCCAGAAAAACAGAGAAAATGTTTTCAATCAACCAGTGACTACCATTGATATGCAATCCGAAGGTGGAGTTGCTGGTGCGATGCATGGACTTCTTAAATCAGGCACTTTGGCAACAACCTACACATGTTCACAAGGATTGTTGTTAATGGAGCCTACCATATATAAATTTGTTGGAGAATTATTGCCGGCGGTCATTCACGTTTCATCTCGTTCCCTATCAAGCAGTGCATTGAGCATTTATGGGGATCACACCGACGTAATGGCCGTTCGTCAGACCGGGGCAATCCTGTTGTCGTCCGCATCTGTTCAGCAAGCAGCATACTTTGCGACGGTTGCTCACCTCCTTGCGATGGAAACGAGGTTACCCGTCATTCACTTTTTTGAAGGGTTTGATACGAGTCATGAAATGCAGTCGATCCAGCTACCTACATATGAGGAGCTACGAATCTGTGTGAATGAGGATGTATATGCAGCTTTCAAAGAGCAATCTATTCGAAATGATCAACCACGAGCATATGGTAGCTCCCAAACACCCGACATATTTTTTCAACAGCTAGAAATAAACAATGATTTATATGCAAAGGTACCGATGATCGTACAAGATAATTTGAAAAAACTAGCATTACTTTTTCCGATTGCTTGCGACCTAGTCGACTTTTATGGTGCGGACGATGCTGAAATTATCATTGTCCTAATGGGTTCTGTGTCAGAGACGGTTAAGCAAGTCATCGACGAACAAGCTTTTTTTGGGGAAAAATATGGTGTAATAACAATTCATTTGTACCGACCGTTTCCAGTGGAAACTTTTCGAGAAACGATCCCTGCTTCGGTTAAAAAAATCGTAGTATTAGATAGAACAAAAGAGTCAGGTTCTGTAGCGGAACCGTTATTACTCGATGTGCAAAGTGTGTGCTATGATTTGCAACACCGTCCAGTCATCATCGGAGGAAGGTATGGATTGGGTTCTAAAGAGGTGACTCCGGACCATATTCGTGGAGTGTTCTTTGAAGCAGAAAAGTCTCAACCGAAGAAGCGATTTACAATCGGGATTAACGATGATGTGACTTGTTTATCTCTTGATCCAGTTGGTGGAAAGGATCTGACAGACACCACCGCTTTCCAGGTGAAAAACTGGGGATTTGGTTCCGATGGCGCAGTTAGCTGTAGTAAGGAAACGGTGAAAATTATAGGGGAAAACACTAGCAACTATGTGCAAGGGAAGTTTTGGTTCGATCCAAGAAAGTCAGGAAACGTTACAATATCTCAGCTTCGTTTTTCCGGAAAACCTATAATTTCGAGGTATTCTGTGAACAAAACGGACTTTGTTTCTTGTTATCGGGAGCAATATGTAACGAAATATGATCTTCTGGAAGGCTTAAAGGAGAACGGCATTTTCCTACTTAATTCTGAAGCGGGAGAGAAGGTAGGAAACATTCTTCCTGCTTTCATGAAGAATTATCTGGCTCAGCATGACATTCAGCTATTTACGATCCCAGCAGACCGAATCGCTCGAAAGGTTGGTTTGTATCCTCATATAAACGTGATTATGCAAATCTGTTTCTTTTATCTTACGAATCTAATGGATTTTGAAGCGGCAAAGGATCAGCTAAAAAAGCAGTATCGTTTGAGATATGGAGATATAGATCTCAACCTTGTGGATCGAAATTGTCAGGCGATGGATATGGCCATTGAACATTTGCTTCGTGTCTCTGTACCGGAGGAGTGGCTAGCTTGTATGAAAGAAGAACATTTTGTGGGAAAATCACATTCATTTTATGAAGATATACAAAGGAAGATGCTTCTGCAAACAGGGAATGACATCTCCGTTGGAACATTGAAGAAGCACGGGATGAACGATGGATCGTTGCCTTTAGGCACAACAGCAGTGGAAAAACGAGAGATTGCCGCGGAAATTCCCATATGGAATAAGGATGAATGCAGTCAGTGTAATCTATGTTCTTTGCTTTGCCCACATGGAGCGATTCGACCATTTCTTTTAGATAAGGAAACTATGAATGTGGAAACGATTGATGCAAAAGGATTTTCGGAAACAAAATATCGAATACAAGTATCTCCATTCGATTGTACTGGTTGCTCGATTTGTCATGATGTCTGCCCAGTTAGAGAGAAGGCGTTAATGATGAAGCCGATTACGGAACATCAAAAGGAAGCGGACCACTGGGCGTTTGCGAATAAAAACAAAAGTCTTGTTCGTTTTTCGAAAAACAAGAGTGTTAGAGATTCGCAGTTTTCCAAGCCTTTACTAGAGTTTTCCAGTGCTTGTGCAGGGTGTGGTGAAACAGCGTATGTGAAGTTATTAACGCAAATGTTTGGAGATAAGATGATCATCGCCAATGCCACAGGCTGTTCTTCCATCTGGGGTTGCACTGCACCATCTGTTCCTTATACTACGGATGAAAATGGTCGTGGACCTGTTTGGGGCAATTCTTTACTTGAAAACAATGCGGAGTATGGTTTTGGAATGCATATGGGAGCAAAAGTGATCCAGCGGAAGCTGTATGGAATGATGCGTGGGATTATGAGGGGAACTCAATATAGTAGTGTGTTAATACAAGCAATGTCGTCTTGGTGCGAAGCATTCGAACGTCAGGAGTTTTCCGAAAAAGTTGGTACGAATCTCACTATGGCGTTGCTTAATGAAATGCATAGCAGTCAGGAGTTGGAGCGGTTATTTGCGTATCGTCATTATTTTTCCGAGCGTTGTCAGTGGATCATTGGTGGTGATGGTTGGGCTTACGATATTGGGTTCAGCGGGATCGATCATATTCTTTCCAAGGGTGAAAACGTAAATATTTTGATTCTCGATAATGAGGGCTATTCCAATACTGGGGGTCAAGCGACGAAGGGGAGTCCGGTGGGGTCGAGGATGAAGTTTTCTACTGGTGGTAAGAAAACAGCGAAGAAGAACTTGGCGATGATGGCGATGAATTATGATAACGTGTATGTTGCGCAGATTTCTCTTGGTGCGCAGCCGCAGCAGACGTTTCAAGCGTTTCAGGAGGCGGTAAATCATGATGGTCCTTCGATTGTCATTGCGTACAGTCGGTGTGTGTTGCATGGTTATGAGAATTCGTCTTTATTGGTGCAGGAAAAAAAGGCGGTGGAAGTCGGTTATTGGCCGTTGTTTCGTTATACGTCGATGGATTCTGAAACAGGGAAACCGAGGTTGATGCTTGATTCGAAGGAACCGAAGTGGGATAACTATCTTGAATTTTTAATGGGAGAAAAGCGGTTTTCAGGTCTATGGAACAAAAATCGTGAGGCTGCGGCGGTGCTGCTATTGAAGAACGAGGAGGATGCAAAGAGAAGGTATTCGCGTTTGGTTGCTTATCGGAAGGTATTGGAACTGGAGGGATAACTCCTTTTAGTTTAGGATCCGTCCGTGATTTATAACATTAAAAAAATAAGTTTCATTTGACTAACAAACTTAAAGGTTGTTTGTTAGTCTTTCTATGTTGTTATAGTAGGATTTTTAACCACTTAGTCAAGCTTTAACGGGTTTACATGAGAGGTGCAAAACGGAAAATCACAGACAAATTCACAGGCTAACAATTTTCACAACCGAAATCACAGTATCATTCGCATATTAAAAAGGCATGAAGAATCAGTTCTTCATGCCTTTGTTTTCATATTTGCTTATCGCACTAAACGCACCCCGTTAGTTAAAACTTCCACAAATTCCTTTCATATTTTAAAAAGAATTCAGACTCAGAAAGAAGGGTGTTCGTTATCAAAAATAATATTTATTGATTTTACATCTTGTATGCCTTTTTGGATGTACTTTCCTGATGTTTCGTCCAGTATTGTTATAAATTCATTTTCTTCATACGAACTATGTAATAGAGCTAAAAACCTCCCAAAAGCTACTTCTACTTTTTCGGGGCTTTCCATCACATAATTTCCTTCTTCAAAAGAATAAATTACTTTCATAAAAAAACTCCTCTACTTTTAATGAAAGCTATATCTTATCTAAGCAAATATAACTCCGCCTTTGAACAAGACAGAGCTTGCGGCTTATTAAATTAAAGAGCGATAGTTTAAGTACATTTATTCACAATAATTAAAGACAAAATTAGATTCACCGAAACCAATACTTTCCTCCATGCTTTTTATTATTTACTAACGCGATAGTGAGAGGAACTATAGCTAAAATAATATATACCATTACAAAAGTTAATGTTTCGAGAATTGCCTTTTTTTCAACAATCCCCATAACCATAAAAAGTATTCCTAATAAAAAATAGGGCAACGCTGCTCCTTTTTGAAATGAGCGAACATCACTTACATAACTTTCAATATTTTTGTGTAGAAACAACCTTTTATTTAGTAAATGACATACCCCTACAATAATCAATGCAAGTCCTAAAAATATCTGTGCAAACATTTCCTCCCGCCTTTCTAAATAAATTTAATGCTCCTTTAGTTTAACATTCATTTCCTTATCGGCATTGAAAAAGGGCATCCTTTCCTAAAGGAATCTCCCCGATAGTTTAAGTGAAATCATTCACAAAATCTATGTTTTTCTTACTTTCATTTTAACATAAATATCCAAATCCTTCTCTTTCGAATTAGAATTCACATAGCAAATCACATCAAAATCACAAGATGGAAATATTTACTTCCACCTATGTGAATAGGCATGTGAATTAACGTGCGATTTTGTGTCTATTTAACTATAAAACACTTATATATCAACAAAAAAACACATGTGATTTAAGCTATGAAATCGCATGTGTTTTTGCTTGTGATTAGCTTGTTTGCACCTCTGAAGTAAACGCGTTAGTCAAGCTTACAATTGCTTTTTTTATGAGGAAACATGTAAAAAAAGGATTTTACACTGGGTATATATGGTAGAATTAACCTGAGTAAACAAAAGATCCACTTCATGAATTAAGGGGAATTAGGATAAAAGGGGAGGGAAAATGATGAAGAATAAACTTCAGATTCTTTATATTGTTATTGTTTTTCTATTTCTTGCGTTTTTTAGTACAAGGTCGTATAACGTAGGAGATCCTAGTTTTTACGTACCGAGTATTATTATTGCATTGGCTATTGGAGTAATTGGTATATATTTATTCGGAAAAGATATGCGGTTATATAAAAATTTGTACTTCCTAAGTTATGTTATTACGATAGGGATTGCTTTTGTACCTGTTATTGGGGTGTTTATTGAAAATGGAAATCGTTTTTATGGATTTCCTGCGCAATGGCTTAGTTATTATCTTCCGAGTGGCTATGTTTCACTGCATTTATTAGGCTTTTTATTTAATTTTTTCCTAATTTATTTTTTACTTCGAATTTTGAGTAAAATGGTTTTGAGATTCTCTAAGAATGAGATCGAATGGAACAATGGATAGAAAAACTGCTAAAACAAATGGGGAGTGTAAAACTTTTCTGGTATGGAACTTAAATTGGATGACGATATGCGACGAGAGTATGAGATGGAGTATCGTATAGAACTTACATCACATAATCGTTTTTCCTTCTATGGAAATGATCGTTATGTGTATCAATATGAAATACTTAACGATAGGATCATTTAAAAATGATTCACTCGCTAGTAGAAGGAAATGAACTCAATTGGGTTGATATTGAGTAAAGGTACTCGCAATTTCAATACAATTATATGTTTGTAATTTTAATGTACAAATAGTAAATACGTAGTTTTCTTTGAAGTGTTTATTCAATACTAACAAGGATGGTGAATATATTACAATGAAGGCTTTATTAGTAATTGATGTTCAAAATGGAATTGTGAACTTTGGAAACTTTAAACAAGAGTTATCCACTATGGAAAATGTAATAAAGGATTTCAAGGGAAATGAGATGCCGGTTATTTTTATGAGACATTTTGATGAGAATGAGGAAAGTCCTCTTTATAAGGATTCCGTTGGTTCTGAATTACATAAATCCTTAAAAGGTTACGCTGATTATGTAATTGAGAAACAAACTCCAAGTTCTTTTTTTAATACAAACTTGTCTGAAAAATTAGAGGAACTGGGTGTGAAACACTTGTTTATCACTGGATTTAACACTGAATTCTGTTGTATGTTTACAGCTATTTCAGCTTTTGACAGAGGGTTCAAGGTTACTTTTATAGAAGATGCAACAGGAACAGTTAATACAGAAGATACATATGAAATGAAAGGTCTTGATATAAAAGATTTCGTTGGAACTGTATTACACTGGTCGAATGCAATTGAAGTTTTAGACTATGAAGAATATGTAGAAGAGTACAATCAAAAAAAATCATTTAACTAAAGGGGGGCAAAAAACGCCCTTCTTTTTATTTTTCTACCGGGTTACCTTTAGTGAGATAATCTGCCGCAGCTCTTGTACCAGTAATGAGGTTTTTCATAGAATAACTGCCAAATAAAAACCCATGAGAGATCGCCTCCCCCACCGACAAATCATTCAATTTCCCCCAACTGGTTTGAATTTCACCATAAATTGAGCGTGATTTTATTAATGCTTGAAATTAAACTTCTTTAAAATGAAGTGTATAAAGAGAGCGCATGAACTGAATGGAAATGAGGATAGTGGACGATTCTCATTTTAAAACTTCGTACCTATGTAAACGATACCACGAGAAAGAGGTAGTGATATGGACGAACAAATTCGGAAAAAAGTAATGGAAGAAGTAGAAAAGCAATTACAGTCTAGTAAAAATACCTTGAAGCGAAGTGAAAAGCAAAGTTCTTTGACAGAGTTTGTTGGTACTGCGATAGGAGATACCATTGGCTTAGTTATCGCGAATGTGGATCAACTACTTCATGAAAAAATGAATATTGATAAAAAATATCGATCCATCGGAATTCTCGGTGCCCGCACTGGTGCAGGACCACATATTATGGCGGTGGACGAAGCTGTAAAAGCGACAAATACAGAAGTTCTTTCTATTGAATTACCACGAGATACAAAGGGTGGAGCAGGACACGGAAGCTTGATTATCCTTGGAAGTGAAGACGTATCGGATGCTCGCCGTGCCATAGAGGTTGCACTGCAAACCATTGAAACAACGATGGGCGACGTGTATAGCAATGACGCAGGTCACTTAGAGTTCCAATATACTGCTCGTGCAAGCTACGCCATTGAAAAAGCATTCGGAGCGCCTCTTGGGAAATCGTTTGGCCTCATTTGTGCGGGGCCAGCAGCGATTGGCGTTGTGTTAGCAGATGCAGCAGTAAAAGCTGCAAACGTGCAAGTAGTTAGCTATTCTTCGCCAGCAAATGGCACGAGTTTTTCCAATGAAGTGATTCTCACAGTTAGTGGTGATTCTGGAGCTGTTCGACAAGCAGTGATGGCCGCAAGAGATATTGGTATTTCCTTATTAGGTACGCTTGGAGAAACGCCTGTATCTGTGACAACTCCCTACATTTAGAAATTTGCAAAGTGAGGATGTTGTTATGGGAAGGGGGAAGTCCGTTGACTCATGAACAAATAGAGGAAATTGTGAAAAAGGTAGTTGCTGAGATAGTTGCTCAGGAGCAACAGAAAGAATCGCAAAGATCGAGCACGAAACCTTCCTTATATGTACTTGGGAAAAATAGAGACGTTTCTCTTGAACATATAGAGAGTGTTAAAAAGCAGTATGAGATTGTGTATCTTTCTGAAACAGAAAAGCAATCAATGAAACTAGGTAATTGGAGAAACAATCAACGAAATTGCTTATTGATTCCAATTTTATCAAAAAGTAATCTAGCAAAAATTGCCTTGGGTATCGCGGATAATTACGAGACAGAAGTGGTCCAACAATGGCTAGAGAATTCAATGGAGGTTGTTGTGTGGAGGGAAGGACTTTCTTCCTGCACATTCCAGACATCACCGGAATATTCCAAAATGTTTGTTGCGTATGAACGAACTATTCAGGAATTTGGAATATCGATTATGGAAAAAGAGGCATTTTATCGTCGGGTAATAAAAGAGGTGGAACAACCACGATGTCTTACTGCAGAGGATGTGCGCATGATAGAACCACATTCTACTTATCTCATTTCAAGAGATACGATAATTACGAAATTAGCGAAAGAGTTGATACAAGAACGAAACATACAACTGATTTGTGAATAACAAAACAGGAGGTGCAAAATGACACAAGCGTTAGGAATGATTGAAGTAGCGGGACTAGTTGCTGCTATTGATACAGCGGATACGATGGCAAAAGTAGCGAACATTTCCATTGTAGAAATGAAAAAAACGCGTGGGAATGGTTGGATGACCATTTTTATCGAAGGAGATGTGGCATCAGTTCAGGCAGCAATCGCAACGGGCGAACAGTATAGCAGGGAAAAAAATCAGTATGTGTCTTCGAAGGTGATTCCAAGACCAGCGGCTGATTTGAAGGAAACCCTCATCGTTACAGTTGACCATGTATCAAAAGAGGAGCCAGAAGAGAAGACTCCGGCGAAAAAAGAAACGAAGCCGAAAAGCACGAGACGAAAAACAACACCAAAGAAACAAACAAAGAAAGTAAGTCAAACAGAGTCTCCAAAGGAAGAGTCCGTGTCAACGAATACTATTGAAAAAGCGCCAGTGACCAAATCAACAGCAACAGAAGAATCCGAACCGAAAGAGGATTCAGTAGAAAAAACGGATGAAAAATAATAGGCCAATGAGAAAGAAAAATCACTCAATATTTTATCAGAAAATCAAAAATAGGAGGAATAGACATGAATAATGCATTAGGGATGATTGAAACAAGAGGATTTGTTGGAGCTGTGGAAGCAGCAGATGCCATGGTGAAAGCAGCAAACGTTACATTAGTTGGTTATGAGCAGATTGGATCAGGGTTAGTAACGGTGTTAGTTCGAGGAGATGTGGGAGCGGTGAAAGCAGCAACAGATGCAGGAGCAGCTGCGGCTGGAAAAGTTGGGGAGGTTGTTTCCACTCACGTTATACCTAGACCCCATGCAGATGTGGAGAAATTCTTAACAAACAAAGAGGGATAAGGAATGAATGACCAGGCACTTTTAGACATCATCGGAGGAATTGTTTCTAATTTAAAATCTGCCATCTCAATTCCTATTGGTATTTCCAACAAACACATCCATTTGTCACAAGCTGATTTTCAAAAGTTATTTCCGAACAAGCAAATGACGGTGTTGAAGGAACTGAACCAGCCAGGAGAATTTGCATCAGAGCAAACGGTAACTGCCATTGGTCCTAAGGGAGAACTCCGAAATATTAGAATACTAGGTCCGTTCCGAAAAGAGTCCCAAGTTGAGTTCTCTATGACGGATGCAAGACAGTTAGGCTTGAAACTTCCTATTCGCTTATCTGGAGAAATTGAACACACACCAGGCATTACGTTAAAAAGTGAATTTGGAGAATGTACTCTTGAGAAAGGTGTCATTGTAGCGAAGAGACATATTCACATGTCACCAGCAGATGCCAAGCTATTGCAAGTAACCCAAGGAGAATGTGTGAACGTTCGAGTAAACAGCGAAGGCCGAAGTATTATCTTCGAGGACTGTGCTATCCGAATTGGTGAAAAATTTAAATTAGAAATGCATATCGATACAGACGAAGCAAACGCAGGAAATATCACTCCACAGAGTGTTGCTAGATTTGTAGAGTAACAAAAGGTCGTAGCGATTATCCACTCTATATAGGACAACATGTATAGTTTTAAAAAACAAGAAGGAGCGTATCTTTATGGAGAATATAATAACCGCAAACCAAACTTTAGCAAGAGTGAATGCGTTAGCGAACGGAAATGAGCAATCACTCAAACAAACATCCATTACAAAAGTGGGGGTCGATTTGGGCACTTCCTCCATTGTTCTTGTGGTTGTGGACGAAGATGATCAACCACTTTTTGCAGCATTCGAGAATGCTAATGTTGTTCGAGACGGTTTAGTGGTGAATTATATCGAAGCCCTTCAGAAAACTACCAAATTAAAAAAACTTGCAGAGTCAACGTTAGGGATTCCCTTAACATGTGCGTCGGGGGCGATCCCTCCTGGAACGATCGGAAATAACAAAAAAGTAGTCGGCAACATCATCGAAGGAAGTGGTATGGAGCTCGTTTCTATTGTGGATGAACCCACAGCCGCGGCAACGGTACTGAATATACAGGAAGGTGCCGTTATTGATATTGGTGGAGGAACAACGGGAATCAGTATATTCAAAGATGGAGAGGTTGTGTTTTCCGCAGATGAAGCAACCGGTGGTACCCAAATGACCCTCGTGTTATCTGGATATTTAGGAGTTCCCACGGAAGAAGGGGAGCAAATCAAGAGGGATAAAAGCAAGCAAGAGGAAACATTTCCTATTCTCATTCCTGTTGTTGAAAAAATGGCGTCCATTGTTACTTCCTTTTTGACTGCGTATGGAAAGCCGGTTCAACATATCTATTTAGTAGGTGGTGCAACGGACTTTCCACAATTTGCATCTACATTTTCAAAAATACTAGGAAGACCTGTGATTCAGCCTGATTTCCCGCAGTTTGTTACCCCGCTAGGCATCGCAATGATTAGTAAACAAGAGGAATTAGGAGCTGAAAGAAGATGTATATAGGGAAGATTATTGGAAATATTGTGGCGACAAAAAAAGAAGAATCTCTCACAGGTCAGAAGTTGATGATTGTGAATCTAGTTCAATCGAAGGATCTAGATGCTGGAAAGACCATCGTCGCAGTGGATTTAGTTGGTGCGGGAAGAGGAGAACATGTACTAATTTCCTTTGGAAGTTCAGCAAGAGCCAGCTTAGCAAATCCTAAATCTCCAGTGGATGCAGCTATCGTTGGGATTATCGATAGCTATGAAGGGATTTAAAAGATCAACAGTGATAATAAAGAAGGAGATACGTTTATGGAAAACATCAATATAGAAGAGTTAGTGAACCAAATAATTCGTGGAACAGAAGTAACTACTTCTATAAAAAAAGAAGAGGTTCCTTCTAAGAAACAAACGTTTCATCAACCAGTGGTTACAGATGCTATTTGTATTTTTGACACGGTAGATGAAGCAGTTCAAGCTGCAAAGATAGCACAGAAAAAGTATTTTCATAGCTCCTTATCTCGTCGGAAAAAAGTCATTGAAGACTTACGAAATAAGTTATTACCGATCGTAGAGGAGATAGCTACTCGCGCCTACGAAGAAACGCAAATGGGTAGTGTGAAAGACAAAATTCAAAAAAATACGATTGCTATTACCCAAACACCTGGGGTAGAAGATTTGAATGTTGTCACTCAAGTGATCACTGGGGATTGTGGAATGACTCTATATGAACTTTCTCCTTATGGCGTCATTGGAGCCATTGCTCCGAGTACGAACCCTACGGAAACGTTGATTAGTAATGCCATTGGAATGCTTGCAGCAGGAAACGCTGTGTATTTCAGTCCACACCCTGGGGCGAAAGAAACGTCCATTTGGTTGATTGAGCTTATGAACAAAATAGTGAAAGAAGCAAGTGGGATCGACCATCTCGTTGTAACGATTAACAAACCGTCCATCCAAGCGGCACAACAAATGATGGAGCATAAAGATATTAATCTATTAGTGGTAACAGGAGGACCTGGCGTAGTTCGTCAAGCAATGATGACAGGGAAAAAGGTGCTAGGTGCGGGAGCTGGAAACCCTCCAACGATTGTAGATGAAACGGCGAATATTGAAAAAGCAGGAGCAGACATTGTAGATGGAGCTTCGTTTGACAATAACATTCCGTGTATTGCGGAGAAAAATATCATCGCTGTGGAAAGTATCGCAGATTTCTTGATTTTTCAAATGGAAAAAGCAGGAGCAGTCTATATTAAAGAGTTATCACAAATTCGCAAACTAGAGCAATTACTAGTGATCGATGGGAA
Source organism: Evansella sp. AB-rgal1 (assembly GCF_041820985.1). Lineage (NCBI taxonomy): Bacteria > Bacillati > Bacillota > Bacilli > Caryophanales > Bacillaceae > Evansella > Evansella sp. AB-rgal1. The sequence continues at coordinate 6,288 of NZ_JBGUAU010000010.1, read as the reverse complement.
ACCAAATAAAGCATATGTTGGAAAACCAGCATCAATGATTTTACGAGACGCAGGAATTCACTTCCAAGGAGAGCCGAGATTAGTCGTGGTGGAAGGTAATCCGAAAATGACGTTCACCGTAGAAGAGATGTTAATGCCGGTGGTACCTATTATGCGAACTCCTGATTTTGAGACAGCGTTGGAGCTGGCGTTAGAGGTAGAACAAGGCTTACAGCATACGGCAACAATGCATTCACAAAACGTTACTCGTTTAAATAAAGCAGCACGAGAATTACAAACTTCTATTTTTGTAAAAAATGGACCATCCTTTGCTGGCATTGGATTTCGAGGAGAAGGACCAACTACCTTTACCATTGCCACTCCTACTGGAGAAGGAACGACAACAGCAAGGCATTTTGCAAGAACGAGAAGATGCGTATTAACAGATGGATTCTCTATTAAGTAGAGGAAGTGACAGAATGAATGTTTTTACCATGAAAACAGAAATTATTTATGGATCATCATCCGTAGAGACAAAGCTAGCAAACATTAAGAAGGAGCGAATTTGGCTCGTTTGTGATGCCTTCTTAGTAGGTTCACCAATGTTAACTAAACTAACGAAGCTTTTGACGGAGAAAAATACTGTTCAGCTTTTTAGTAATATCGTACCTGACCCACCTCTTGAAAATGTTGTGGAGGGGATAAGCGAGGTGGTTACATTTCGCCCGTCCGTTATTCTTGCTATTGGTGGTGGTTCTGCCATCGATACGGCAAAAGCGGTGCGATATTTTGTGGAAGGACCGCATGACATGAAGATAAAAAGCTTTCTGGCTATGCCAACCACGAGTGGAACTGGCACAGAAGTGACAAGTGTTTCTGTTGTGACGGATACCGACGAGAAGATAAAGCATCCCATCGTAGATAAACGGTTAGTACCTGACGTGGCGTTATTACTTCCAGAGCTTGTAGTAAGCTGTCCGAAAACCGTAACAGCATACAGTGGCATGGATGTTCTAACTCATGCATGTGAAGCGTTAGTGGCAAAAAATGCGAATGTTTTCAGTGATTCTTTTGCGGAGAAAGCTATTTCTTATGTGTTTGACTACTTACCAACATGCTATGAACATGGAGAAGATTTAGTTGCGAGAGAAAAAATGCATGAAGCCTCTTGTTTAGCTGGCTTAGCATTTGAAAGTGCAGGATTAGGGATTTGTCATGCCATTTCACACCAAATTGGTGGACATTTTCATTATCCTCATGGACTCATTAATTCGATTCTCCTGCCAAAAGTTGTAAAGCATAATAGCAAGGAGAAATCAGTGGAAAGAAAGTATGCTGATCTAGCGAAGAAACTACAGTTCTCTCCAGCACATGCTTCCAATACAGAGTGTGTAGAAGCTTTTGTAAGAAAAGTAGAAGCTTTGTCTACAATCTTACAGTGTGAGCAAAGTTTGCAATCGTTAAAATTCGATCAACATCAGTATATTTCCGCATTACCAGTCATGATCGAAAACACCAAAAAAGATTTTACCTATGCTGGAAATCCAGTGGATCTGTCGAATGAAGAGCTAGCGAGAATATATTTATCTATCATATAAAAAGAACAAATGATGGTGTCAGTACCGCGCATTATTTTTCCAGAAGTATGGGGTGTGAACGTGCTCGATGCTCTATGCCAAGAGCGAAGAATAGTTCCATAATTTCTTGGATACGACTAACCACTGCTTCTCTCATGGTAATAAATTCTAATAATATGTGAACTCGTAAACAATTTAAATTAACATGCCCTAAAATAAAGTATAATGAAATGTAAGCATTTTCTTTTTTGCGCTTTATTTTAGGAGGTGGGTTACTTGAGCATATCTACGAATAATTATTTATTTGATTTATTTGAAGATGATGAGGGCATGGAAAATAAAATTCTTAGTGATTTATCACTGAGGACGATTATCAATACAGATACCCTACAGCAAATTCAAAATAAACTAGCAGAGCTTACGGGCATTTCTATGGTTACAGTGGATTATAAAGGAAAGCCTATTACAAAAGAAACTTCCTTCTCTGATTTTTGCAAGTTTCGTAGAGAAGTTACTTCGTGTAAACAAAGCTGCTTTTTTTCTGATGCTTATGGAGGGTTAAAGGCTGCAATGAAAAACGAACCGTACATTTATTGTTGCCCTGCTGGATTAGTAGATTGCGCAGTGCCTATTGTTATTCAGGGTCAACATCTTGGTGCAGTTTTGATGGGCCAAGTTCGAGTAAACGATGTTGGTAATTTAGAACAGCTTGGCAGTTTTATCAAAGAAGAAATGAAGATGGAGGACCATCCAACTTTATTTGAAAAATATATGGAAACACCTCTTATTGAGATTGAGCGTCTGCAGACAGTAGCAAGTCTCGCTCATTTTCTAGTAAATGAAATGATAGAAAAGCAGTTAGCACTTCGAGTGGAAAAGGAGTTAAAAAAGGAAAATAATCGCCTCCTCTCGGAAAATCTAATTAAAGATAACAGGATAAATGAATATAAGAAAATGGAAATCAAGAAAACAGGTATTGAGCTAGCACCTCATTTTCTCATGAGTGTCATGGAATCTATTAATAATCTATCCATCATAGAGTCAGCAAACAAAACGAATGAAATGGTGAATTTATTTGCTCAAATGCTGAAATATAACCAAAGCTCTAATTTAGCGATGGTTTCTTTGGCAAAGGAAATAGAAAATGTGAAAAACTACATGCTCATCAAGAAAATGCAGCTTGGAGAAACTTTGGAGCTTTCGGTTACAATTGATTGTGAAATAAGTAACATAAAGATTCCGCCGCTAGTACTTTTCCCATTCATAGAAAACGCAGTTGTTCACGGTATTCAGGCTAGAGATGGGGAAGGGAGAATAGAGCTTTCCATTGAGGAAAAACAGGATGATATTATCATTCATATAAAAGACAATGGTCGCGGAATGAAGGAAGAAATTCTCGACAAAATATACGGGAAACGGTTAGAGAAAAATAGCTCCAATAAAGAGCTCATTGGGTTAAATATAAACAATACTCGCAAAAGAATGATTACGATGTTTGGTGAAAAATATGATATTACGATTCGTTCGGCACCGTTAAAGGGCACTACTGTGACAATCATTTTGCCGAAAGAAACGAAGGAGGAGTAATCCTTGCAGAATGTTGTTATATTTGATCGGGATTATTTAGCGGGAAAAGCCATGGAATCTATCGTGGGGAAAAATAAAAACTATCAGCTTGTCGCTGTTACAAAAACGGTCCATCAGTTGTTTTCTATCCTTTATAAAAACAAAATAGATCTGTTATTTGTAGATGTTACCTACACTGATGTTCCCGACTTTGAGTTGCTTCAAATCTTACAACAAGAACATAAGAGCACCTCTGTAGTCATAGTATCTTCCTATAATGACTATGAATATATGAGAAAAACATTAAAATACGGCGTTCAAGATTACTTAGTCAAACCGATTACTATAGCAAAAGTAAATGAGGTTTTAGAGGAGAGGCAAACTAGCTTCGATACTTCGGTAAAAGTTATGGAAGTAATTCGTAATCTTGTTATGAATAAGAACTTTGGTGAAGTGTATTATTCGTTAGAAAGTTTACAACAATTGCTGGAAAAAGAAGTTGGGCAAACAAATGATAAGCAAAGCCTCGTTGAAAGTATGTCGAAGGAAATATTTCGGTTGATCAATTGTACAGAAAAAGAGAATCAAGATTATCTATATAAGAAGCTCAAATTTGACGAAATTTCCTTTCAAGATAAATTTCCAACGCAGTTTTTTCTCTTTACGATGTTTGATGAAATTTACAAACAACGCACCATTCAAAAGAAACCTCAATTGTCTACATTATTTAGCTTCGTAGACAAACATATCTATGATGACCTTTCGTTGAATGATACGGCAGAAAACTGTCATATTAGTCAGGGATATTTGAGTAGAATCTTTAAGGAAAACTATAATCAAGGGTTTAACACGTATATTCAAATGAAAAAAATGCAATTAGCAAAGCAAGGTTTTTTCTATAATGATAGCAAGATTATTGATATTTCCTTTCAACTATCATATAGCGAACCAAGTTATTTCTGTAAAGTTTTCAAAAAGATTGAAAAGATTACGCCGAATCAATTGAAAAAAGAGATGATCAAACAGAGTTAATGTTTGACTGGAGATGATCTATGATGGGGAAAACAACATTCATAACATCGGAATCAGTAACCGAAGGACATCCTGATAAAGTATGTGATCAACTATCAGATGCCATCTTAGATGCGTATGTAGCAGTGGATCGAGATGCAAGAGTGGCGATAGAGTGCATGATTTCCAATAATCTATTAGTCATCGCTGGGGAAGTGAAGTCGAAGGTACAAGTGGACATAGACCATATTGCTAGAAAAACGCTATGCTCCATCGGATATGATTCGCTGGTAACAGGATTTGACGGGAATTCGTGTCTTATTATAAAAAATGTAATTCAACAGTCAGAGGATATTGCAGCTGGAGTGGATACTGCTTATGAATATCGAGTTCAAAAGGTGCCACCAGCAAAGGAACAGATTGGTGCAGGAGATCAAGGAATTATGTATGGTTATGCTTGTTCTGAGACAAAGGATTTCATGCCCACGCCCATTTATTACGCAAACAAATTGGCAGAGCGATTAGCTTTTGTCCGTAAAAATAGAGTGATTGATTATTTATATCCAGATGGGAAGACACAAGTAACAGTGGAATATGGAGACAATCACACTCCATTACGAATTGCAAGCATCGTTCTCTCTGCACAGCATCATGAAGGAACCTCCCAGCAACAGCTTCAGCAAGATGTGTTACGAGAAGTGATCGATTTTATTATTCCACCTGAGTTACGTGATGAAAAGACAAAGATATTAATTAATCCATCAGGTCGTTTTGTGATCGGAGGTCCTGCAGGAGATACAGGTCTCACAGGAAGGAAAATCATTGTTGATACGTACGGAGGAATCATTCCTCACGGTGGCGGTGCTTTTTCTGGAAAAGATCCAACGAAAGTAGATAGATCTGCGGCATATATGGCTAGATATGTAGCGAAAAATATAGTAGCGGCAGGCTTGGCGGAACGCTGTCAAACCTCTGTTTCCTATGCCATCGGTGTAGCAAATCCCATCTCCATTCATCTGGAGACCTTTGGCACAGAAACAATTCCAATGGAGATTCTACAAGTTTTGGTAGAGAAAATATTTGATTTTACCCCAACGGGAATCATCAACACTTTACAACTAAAGCAACCAATCTATCGAAACACCGCCGTGTATGGTCATTTTAAACAAAACAGCACCCCATTCCCATGGGAAACCACCGATAAAGTGGAAGTATTATGGCGGGTTTTGCAGACCCTTCGAGGAAGCAGTGGGGACGGTTCGCGTGATTCCTTGAATGAAGCCCAAAAAAAAGCACCTACTGAAAATAGTTACGGGTTTACTTCAGAGGAGCAAAACGTCAAATCACAGACGAATTCACACGATAAATCACACATCTTTCGTAACTAGATCCATAGTATATTTCGCATATTACAATGGCACGAAGGTTCTTCGTGCCATTGTTTTTATATTTGCTTATTTCATTAACCGTTTCTTGAAGTAAATGAGGTTTTCTTGGAAGTTTATTAGATAAACGTAACTTATCGCCAAGTCTATGTATTCCTATACTGACCAGTGAAATAAAATAAGCGGAGAAATTCCGTTTAAAATCAAAATTCACCTAATTTCTTAGCAAATAAGGGGAGTTTTTCCGCCTATACTAAGGAAAATCCCCCCTTTTTAAATAGATCAAGTCAATAAGCGGAATTTCTCCGTTTATTCTGACTGTTTTCCGTGCTATTTATTAAATAAGGGAAAATTCTCCGTTTATTTATAACATTGAACATTTCTCCTCGTTTCTTTCATTACATTGCTTGAAAAATTCTATATATCTTTTCATATACTTAAATATAAATATCCAAGTACTTCCCTTTCACATTAAAATTGGCAGGGCAATTCACATCGAAATCACATGAAGGATATATTTATTTGCACCTATGTGAATAGGGCTGTGGTTTACTTTGTGATTTCACATCTATTTATCTATAAAACACTGATTTAACAGAAAAAAGTCACATGTGATTTTGCTTGAAAGATAAGAATTTATAAAATTTTTTGAACTTAGAAAGGTGTCTAGCTCCAGGCGCCAGGACCTCGTGTCAAATAACCTGACCGATTAAAAGTAAAAAGCACTTTTTTTGTCTAGCTTCATCCGCTATCTGCTGTGAAAAATAACC
>NZ_JBGUAU010000009.1:0-194757 GCF_041820985.1 Evansella sp. AB-rgal1 | reverse complement strand
TTCCAGTTAGAAAAGTAAAAAGCACTTTTCAACTGAAAGAACATTTTTCTTCGCAGATATGCAAGCGGATTCCGCTTTTCGTTCGTCCAGAACATTTGCATTTCGTTGGGAGACAGGATGTCGATATGATGCCGTGTCCACAGGACGTGGGCTGCTTTTAGGCGGAATTGGGGCGCCTTGCGGTTTTTTTACGAATGGTTTGTTTGCACCTCTGAAGTAAACCCTTTATGGGAAGAGTAGGTGCTTTTCTTATACTTTAAGAAAGTTTAGCTAAAGGATTAAAGTATAGGATAAACTAAGGCTTTCGCCATTAAGGACTTGGCGATAAGCCAAGTTTATCTAATCATATTAAAAAGGGAATTATCAGTCAAAAAGATGGCTCCACAGGTAGGACTCGAACCTACGACCGATCGGTTAACAGCCGATTGCTCTACCAACTGAGCTACTGTGGAACGAAGTAACCTTGCTACAAATGATATTATGGTTCGCAGGCTGATATTTTAATCATAAAAAGTTAAAATCGTGCAATTAACATTTTTCTGAATTTCTCGTTATTGTTTTAACAATAACCGGAACTTGGTGATAGAAGAGTTCAAGGGTAGTAGATATTGCTATGCTAAAACACAAAATTACTCTCTAATTAAAATTTATTACCTTATAAGGTAATTGTCTATTGCTTTTAAACGTAATTAGTATTACTATATAAAGTAAGGGAAGGAGGGGTATAATGGAAAGATTGGAAAATATTCAGTTGAATGTACCTTTATTAAGACGAAAAGTTCCCAATTTAACAGCTGCAGCCCGTTCAGTTGGCTTGCGTCCTGCAACTGTATCCAATTTGTGTACAGGGAAAATTCCAATTGCACGTGCAGAAGTAAGAACATTAGTTGCACTTGCCTCATTAGCAGATTGTAGCTTGGACGATTTAATTATCAGAGGGGAGAAGATGGAAATGATTGAAACCGGGATAAAAACTCTTGATGCCTTCGCACCTTTAACAAAGGGTGGTACTGTCGGGTTAGTTGCGAGGTTTGGGATGGGGCAATTGGTTGTACTAGCCGAACTGTTTAACCGCTTAAAGCAGAAAGGATTTACTACGGTCTTGTTGGTACCTACCGGAGATCATCCAGAGATAAAGGATGTCTATGGAGAAGTGGATGTACAAGTAAATTCGGTTGATGAAGCATACGAAAAACTGGTTGTTTTAGGAAAAGACAGCGATATTGCCTTTGCTGCTGATCGATCAAATGTACTGACAGGTGACATTCACCAGCTTCAAGAACGGTTAAGTAATGTTGGTGTTACCTTGACAACGTTCTTGGTTGATTTAAAGGGGGAGGCTGTGGATGAGGATCTTCCTTATGGTCCTTTGGAGACACTTTGGCAATTTGATGCAGACTTAGCCGCAAGACGGAAGTTCCCAGCAATTAACCCTCTTTACTCTACCTCATCCATCTTAGAAGGTGGACATTTAGAGCAAAATCATTTGAATGTTCAACAGAGGGTACAGAAACTTCTACGTAGATATCGGGAGTTGCGTTCTTTAGTAACTTTCAGTGGAATGGAGAAACTGCCTGCTACAGAACGGGATACGTATCGTCGAGGGGAAAAGCTCGAAGCATATTTAACTCAGCCATTTTATGTTGCAGAGGAATTAACCGGTAAAAAAGGGGAAGTCGTTTCTCTGAAAGAAACTCTGGAGGATTTAAGAAAAATCTTGGACGGTGAAATAGATTCAATGGATGTTGAAAGCTTGAATTATATAGGAAAGCTTTAACCATGGATCTTCTGTTCCTTCCAATCATATAGAGTGTGTGCGGAGGGAAAGAAACGAAGACTTCGGCGGGATAAAAAGGCAAGGGTGAGATCCCATGAGTGCTTATACGCTCGGCGGCTCACCAGCCGCCCGTGGAAAGCGAAGTATATTTTCATACTTTAAGAAAGTTTAACTTCGCTAAAGGATTAAAGTATAAAATAACCTGAGGCTTTCGCCATTAAGAACTTTGCGATAAGCCAAGTTTATCTAGTAGCGAATAAAGTATCAGTTCTTCTCATTTCTCATGTTAAAAACACGCGTGTTCCAGTCTCTTGTTTTGTATGAGGGGCTTATTTGTGTAGTGAAAAGGACACTATAGATATTTCCCTTGTTACCTGCAGGTTAACAGTTGGTTAAGTGAGGGACGATTTAGATCTCCATAATGATCTGTGGAAAAATGTGGTACAATTATTATTAGTAAATGACGGATTATTCAGAAGTATTCACTTATAAATTCTTACCATGGAAACATTGTTTTGATGTAAATATGGATACCTACTTGAGGTGACTTATGTAATATTTGAAATGACTAATCAAATTCGCGTTAAAGATATTGGTGAAGGGCAAAAGTGGTATCAAACTTTACTTAATAGACAACCTGATTTTATCCCACACGAGGGTTTTGCAGAATGGGAAATAATCCCTGGGTGTTGGTTGCAAGTTGCTGAGGGTACTCCAGCAGATGCAAGTGGTCCTTTACGGTTTGGAGTATCTGACATAGAAACTGAAAGAGAGCGTCTGGTTGCAGAGTTATCTATTGAAGAGTTTGATATCTATTCAAGAGAAGAGGTTCCTGTAAAATGGGGAACATTCTCTGACCCTTGGGGGAATCGTCTTGGGTTCTTTGTATATGTAAATAAGAAAGAAGAAAAAGATCGTAGGAAAATCATTCTTGGACAGTAATAGTACTCTCTATAGTTAAATAACCTACTGTTAACCAACATGAGGAGGAGAGGTGATTACATGATTTATGTTGTTAGGCATGGCCAAACCGAATTAAATAAAGAACGTAGAATGCAAGGGCGATGTGGTTTGCCTCTAAATGAATATGGTGTGGCACAAGCAGAGCAATTACGAGATAAACTCGTGAACATAACCTTTGATTATGTCTTTTCTTCTCCGCAAGATAGGGCTATTCAAACAGCAGAGATAGCAACTGGAAAAGAAGCAATAATTGATGCGAGACTAGATGTATTTGATTTGGGAGAAGCTGATCGACGAAAAGTGAGTGAGGTGAAAATGGCTGGGATTATTCCTGATTCTACCATTTACAAAGGAGTGGAAGAAACAGGTTCATTTGTAGAAAGAGTTTTTCAATTTATGGGGGATCTTGAAAGTGAAAACCTTGGAAAAGAAGTAAATATATTGCTATCAGGACATCGATGTACCACTGGGTGTATAGGAGCTTACTTTAAAGGCGTACCAAAAGACGGGAATATATTAAGGTTTTCCTCAGATAATGGAGATTATAAAATCTACCGTTTTCAAGATGGTTCTCATAATAGTTCATAAGTCATTAAAGGAACCAGATTTGTAAAATAGTAAAGGGTTTTATAGAGAAATTGATATCAAAGATGGAGACAGCAATTTACATACAGAAAGAGGGGATAAAAGGATGAAGTACTCATTATATTTTGGTGTTGGACTAGTAGTGTTGTTTGTAATTTTTATAAGTTTTGATTACATAGGTTATAATGCTTTCGGGATTTTGGTTCCGCTCATTGAATGGGGAACCAAATTTATTTTACCTTGGATCGCCTTATATTGGTTTATTCAGTTTGTGAAAAACAAACAAGTTTTCAAGTAATTACAATAGGAGAACCTTCATACTTACTGTTTTAAACTTGCACAACTAAGGGAACCTCATGGATTGCTAAGCATTGGTCATAAAAAAAGATTTAAAAAAGAATATTATGATAAATTAACGGCACGAAGAACTGTTCGGGCCGTTTTGCATTACATTCTAATATTTATTTTAGTGTGTAACTCAAGGATTCCCTTGTGTGATCCATTTTGCACTCCCCTTATAAAACCGTTATCATGAAAACAACTGTTTTTATACCTATCTGAAAAAAATAAAGAATCAATAAACTATTTGTAATGAAATGAACGATAGTTTTCAAAAAAAGAATGTTTATGGAGGCTTAGATAATGAATAGACAGTTCATAAGAGGCGTAGATATATCTTTTGTTGATGAAATTGAAACAGAAGGTGGGAAATTCTACAACAATAATGTGGAAGTTGATGTGATTGAAATATTGAAGAAGTCTGGTGTGAATTCCATACGTCTGAGGTTATGGAACGATCCGAAAGGGGGATATTGTAACCTCGAGAGAACGATCCAAGTTGCCAAGCGAATCAAAGAGCATGGACTGCACTTTTTATTAGACTTTCATTACTCGGATTATTGGGCAGACCCTGGGAAACAAACGAAACCAAAGGAATGGGAAAACTACTCTTTTGATGAGCTTGTGGATGCAGTGCATGATTTTACAAGAGACACCATCCAATCTCTGAAAAATGAAGGGGTACTCCCGAACATGGTGCAAATAGGGAATGAAATTATCCATGGCATGCTGTGGGACGAAGGGCGCGTATTGGAAGAAGGATTTGATGATGGCAAGCAATGGGAAAACCTAGCGCAACTAATAAAAGCAGGATTGACTGGATTGCAAGCAGCGATAACGGAAGAAGATCACGTGGAGACGATGGTACATATTGATCGTGGTGGAGACAATGAGAAAAGTAGAAAGTTTTACGATAAGATCCACGAGTTAGGTGTGGAATATGATGTGATCGGTCTTTCCTTTTACCCTTGGTGGCATGGAAAACTAAGCGACTTGGAACATAACTTGAGTGATCTATCTGTTCGTTATGATAAGGATATCATTGTGGTGGAAGTAGCATATCCGTGGACCATATCATCGGATGATACGGATTTATCGTTTATCGTTAACTCAGAAGATCAGATACTAGAAGGCTACCCTGCAACCGTTTCAGGACAAGCCAAGTATTTCGAAGACGTAATCTCGATTATTCAAAACACAACCAACCAAAATGGGGCAGGCTTATATTACTGGGAACCTTGTTGGATTCCGTCCAAAAAACATTGGTCTGTGGAGCATGATAACAACTGGGCGAACCTAACATTGTTTGACTTCAAAGGAAACAAACTAGACTCGTTGGATGTATTTGGCGGAACTAGGAAGCAGTAGGGACGGTTCTACTGCTTCCTTGTTGAGACGATTTGCCAGAAGGAAGAACAGGGAATGGCTCTCCTTTTTTTACGACTCAATAGTTGTATAGCGGCAGCATTCTTAAATTAATAAAAATTTGGTACCCTCTTTTTCTTGCAATCATAAAGTAAAGAAAAAGGGGGGGGAGAAAATTAAAAATGAAGAAAATAAACAAATGAAACAGTTGGTAACTACTAGCACGTTGATTATACTAACTATAATCATATCACTCTTACTTGATGCAGAAGTTATTCCTGCTCTTATTTTTTCTGTTATATTAGTTCTCTTTACTGACGAATCGAATCAAAGTGTCATTCTTATCCTTCTAGGTATCATCTTGATAATTACAAATATATAACATTCCATTTATCTTTAGATGAAGTTGGGAGAAAAGTAGACGATATTTGGAAAAAATTTTTCTGGTCTGTTATTTCAATATTATAATTTGTGATACTTAACAAACGGGTTGTTGATTTAGGAAAAAATAGAAAAAATATATTAAAAAGGCCAGGTTCATACAAATAGGAACCTGGCCTTTTTCTCAAAATTACCAACCTAACTTAACGTACAATTTCCCCACCCGAAACAATCCACTAAAACTATTTTTAAAAAATTCTTAAAAATAAAAAAACACCCTTTCAAAATGTTTGCGCTTACACTATAATATAAGTAGTGAAAAATGAATGGTTATTCATTCATTTTATTGTTAGGAGGTATTCTATTGGTATTAAAAGAGAAAACGTGGTTAGCTCAGTACCCTTCAGAAATTCCTACATCGATTACGTATCCAGATAAGAGCCTTGTTTCCTTCTTAGAGGATGCGTATAAGAAAAGACCAGATAATCACGCAATAGTTTTTATGGGGCAACGTTTAACTTATCGAGAGCTGTATGAAAGTACTGTGAAACTGGCCAATGGCTTAAGACAACTAGGGATGAAATCTGGGGAACGAGTGTCCATTATGCTCCCAAATTGCCCGCAAGCGGTGATTAGCTATTATGCGGTATTGATGGCTGGTGGTATTGTTGTGCAAACAAATCCGTTATACGTGGAGCGAGAGTTGGAGCACCAGTTAAATGACTCGGGAGCAACGTTTATCATCGCATTGGACTGGGTTTTTCCGAGAGTGGAAAAAGTAAGACATGCTACGAATCTAAAAAAGATACTAGTTACAAGTTTGAAAGACTATTTGCCTTTTCCAAAAAATCTATTTTTCCCACTTGTATCAAAGAAAAGAGGTATGAACACGAAGGTACCATACTCGGACGAAGTTCTGTCATGGATGAAGGTGATGAACGAAGCTCCAAACGAACCAATCGAGATGGCAACAGATCCGGACGATGTGGCAATCCTGCAATACACTGGAGGAACAACGGGAGTGGCAAAGGGAGTAATGCTCACTCATAAGAATCTTGTAGCCAATGTCCTTCAGTGCACACATTGGATTTTCAAAGTGGAGTATGGGGAGGAAAAATTCCTGGGAATGGTTCCGTTCTTCCATGTTTATGGAATGACCGTTGTAATGAATGCATGTATATCTCTCGCCTCCACGATGGTTTTATTGCCGAAGTTTGATGTGAAGGATGCCCTAAAAGCGATTGATAAAGAAAAACCAACGATTTTTCCAGGCGCACCAACGATGTACATAGGCCTACTAAATCACCCTGACATCGGAAAATATGATCTGTCCTCCATTAAGGCGTGTATCAGTGGCTCCGCGCCTTTGCCGGTAGAGGTTCAACAGCAATTTGAAAAGGTGACAAATGGAATTTTAGTTGAAGGCTACGGATTAACAGAATCTTCCCCGGTAACTCACTGCAACTTAGTTTGGGGCGGAGAAAGAGTGAGCGGAAGTATTGGTTTGCCGTGGCCTGATACGGATGTAAAAATTGTGTCATTAGAAACTAGCGAAGAAGTGGGCGTCGGTGCAATTGGAGAAATTGCCATTAAAGGTCCTCAGGTGATGAAGGGCTATTGGAATCGACCTGAAGATACGGAAGAGACCCTGAGAGATGGCTGGCTGTTCACTGGTGATATGGGTTATATGGATGAAAAAGGACATTTCTACATTGCTGATCGGAAAAAAGATATGATCATTGCCGGTGGATATAATATTTATCCTCGCGAAGTAGAGGAGGTTTTATTCGAACATCCTGCGGTGCTTGAATGTGTCATTCTTGGCATTCCAGATCCATACCGAGGGGAAACAGTAAAAGCGTATATTGTTTTCAAGGATGGAATGGAAGTTTCCGAAAAAGAACTTGATGCGTATTGTCGTGAAAAATTGGCTGCGTATAAGGTGCCGAAGTTGTATGAGTTTAGAGAAGATCTTCCTAAAACTCTCGTAGGGAAAGTATTACGACGAGCTTTGCGTGATGAGGAGATGCGGAAAATATCTACACAAGACGAAGCCAAAATAGGCGATTAAGAACATATTTTTTTGAAAACTAGGGGGGATTTATTGTGAGCGAAAAACAAGCGACGTTACTAGAGACTGTTCATGAAATTGAAAAAATGCTAAATGAAAATCCGGAGCCCATATCAGATGTTCAGCTAATTTACGAGTTTCAAATTACAGGAGATGAAGCTGGAACGTTTCAGTTACATTTACAGGATGGTCAGGCGAAAGTAACGGAGGAAGCTACTTCTCCACCAGATTGCACACTCATTATGTCCTTCGATAGCTTTCAGAAATTTTTAGATGGAAAACTAAGTGGAACTGCCGCCTTCATGACAGGGAAACTAAAGGTAAAAGGAGAAATACCGAAAGCGTTGAAGTTGGAGTCGATATTGAAGCAGTATCATTAAAAGATTAGAATAAGTTAGCTTGTCTCGAATCACCACACGTGGGGCGTGTGGTGATTTTTCACTGGTAGTAGGTAGTTTGTGGTTTGCGAAAGGTGAAAATTGGATTCCCGAAAGAGCGTTAGGAAGGCCGCGTCGGGAATCGAAGAGCGTTTTCAATTCCCGAAAGAGTGTTTGGAAGGCCGCGTCGGGAATCGAAGAGCGTTTTCAATTCCCGAAAGAGTGTTTGGAAGGTCGGAACGGGAATCGAAGAGCGTTTTCAATTCCCGAAAGAGTGTTTGGAAGGTCGGACCGGGAATCGAAGAGCGTTTTCAATTCCCGAAAGAGTGTTTGAAGGGCTGGACCGGGAATCGAAGAGCGTTTTCAATTCCCGAAAGAGTGTTTGGAAGGTCGGACCGGGAATCGAAGAGCGTTTTGGATTCCCGAAGGAGTGGTTGGAAGGTCGGACCGGGAATCGAAGAGCCGTTTGGATTCCCGAAGGAGTGGTTAGAAGGGCTGGACCGGGAATCGAAGAGCCGTTTGGATTCCCGAAGGAGTGGTTAGAAGGTCGGACCGGGAATCGAAGAGCGTTTTGGATTCCCGAAGGAGTGGTTAGAAGGGCTGGACCGGGAATCGAAGAGCGTTTTCAATTCCCGAAAGAGCTACAAAAAGACAGCGCCGGGAAACCAAAATAAACTTAAATTACCAACTGCGGGTAGAAAGTCGCAACATAAGCTCAAACTAAGTTCACAGCATTACTAAATCTAATAATCTATAAAAAGACGAAAGACACATAACAACGTAAAAGTTGTTATGTGTCTTTCATTAGACATTGCGCTTTTGAAAACAAGTTTTCTCTATTCAAAACCTTGAATAATGCCGCCCTTCATCTTTTTAAGCCTTCTTCCCAAACTTCACCTGTACAACCTTCACAACATCCATCATCACAACAGCACCAATCGCTAGTCCAACTGCAACCAGCCACTCATTAAATCCAAACGTAGTTGGAATAGCAAACACGTCACGCGCAAACGGCATAATTGTAATGCTGTATAATGTAAAGCAGAATAAAAGTGCTCCAAGAACATATTTGTTTGTGAAGAACCCAACACCGAACATCGTTTGCGTGTTCGAACGCGCCACTAAAGTTTGTAACGTTCTAGCTAAAATTAACGTCGTAAACGCCATCGCAATTCCCATCTCATCGGAATGCTGTAGTCCGATGTAGTGGGAAATAATAACAGCCACACCAATTAAGATACCTCGGTTCACCACAGCACGAAGCGTATCTCCAGAGAAGATTCCCTCGTTCATTTTTCGAGGTTTTCGCTTCATCACATCAGGCTCAGCTTTCTCCATACCCAGCGCAATCGCAGGAAGCGAGTCGTTAACTAGATTAATAAATAGCAACTGTAACGCGGTAAATGGATTTGCCCAACCCATGATTACCGCAAAAATAATTGCGATGATTGCCCCAAGGTTTCCTGCAAAAAGGTAGCCAATCGCTTTTTTAATATTGTCAAAAACAGTACGGCCAACACCAACCGCATTCACAATAGAAACGAAATTGTCATCTGTCAAAATCATTGCAGAAGCATCTTTCGCTACATCCGTACCGCTTCCCATCCCAATTCCAATGTCCGCTTGCTTCAGAGCCGGAGCATCGTTAACCCCGTCTCCCGTCATAGCAGTAACTTGTTCTTTCTTTTGCCAAGCACGGACAATTCGAATCTTGTTTTCTGGAGAAACACGAGCATACACAGAAATTCGTTCGAGTTGCTGATCTAATTCTTCATCAGACATAAGATCCAGTTCCACACCAGTAACAGCCACATCTCCTTCTTCCATTAACCCAATCTCCCGAGCAATTGCTTGAGCAGTTGTCTTGTGATCGCCCGTGATCATGACAGTTCGAATACCAGCTTCTTTCGCTTGAGCAATAGAATCGTACACTTCCTCGCGTGGAGGATCAATCATCGCGATTAATCCAACGAGAACAAGATCCTTTTCATCCTCTATCTCAATATCAACTCGATCATCCGACACGTCTTTATACGCAAACGCAAGAACTCGTAATGCTTGTTCAGAAAAATCTTCATTTGTTTTCCGAAAAGCATTTAAATCCTCCCTAGTAATCGCCCTTTCTTCCCCGTTCACATACACACGATTTACGAGGGAGAGGACAACGTCCGGTCCACCCTTCAGATAGAGCCTTTTCTTGCCGCCCACTTTATTAAGAGTAGACATCCTTTTGCGGTCGGAATCAAACGGATTCTCTCCAACTCGTTGAAAACTTTTACGAACTTCTTCCACATCATAGCCTTTTTTGAGACCGAAACGGATGAGCGCCACTTCCGTAGGATCTCCAATTTCATTTCCATCCTGCAAAATCGAAGAGTCATTACACAGAATAGCAGTGTTCATGAGCTCCATTTCGTTTTCCGACCACAACGAAGGGTCTTCTGGTAAACTCGCTCGATGAATTCCGAGGTGGAAGTGCTCCATCACCGTCATTTTGTTTTGCGTCAACGTACCCGTTTTATCCGTACAAATAACGCTGGTGGATCCTAATGTTTCTACTGCCGGAAGCTTTCTGATAATCGCATGACGTTTCGCCATTTTATGTGTTCCAACAGATAATACAATCGTAACAATGGATTGAAGTGCTTCCGGAATTGCCGCAACCGCAACCGCAACGGCGAACATTAGCGCAGATAATATGGCAGCTGTTGTATCCGCTGTTGCAGGACCAAGCCAGATTCTCCCCACTTCTACTAGGAAAATAAAAACACTTAAAAGTAAAATAGCGATTCCTAGCTTCTTACTAAACACATCAAGTTTTCGCTGTAACGGAGTTTGTTTCGCTTCCGCATTTTGAAGCATGCTAGCAATCTTTCCAATTTCCGTATTCAACCCTGTCTCACTAACAACGACTGTCGCTCGTCCATAAACAGCAAGCGAAGAACTGAATACCATGTTCAAACGGTCACCGATGGTCACTTCTTCCGAGATAACATCGATTTGCTTATTAACGGACTCGGATTCTCCCGTTAACATTCCTTCGTTTACCTTCAACGAAGAGTTCTCAATAATTCGCCCATCCGCAGGAACATAATCCCCTGCTTCTAGAAAAATAATATCACCAGGCACTAATTCGCGCGCAGGAATCGTTTCTTTCTCGCCATTTCTAAGTACTTTCGCTGTAGGAGCAGACATTTGCCGAAGCGCGTCCAAAGAACTCTCCGCCTTCTTCGTCTGAACCACACTAATAACCGAATTCATGATTAATACGATAAAAATAATGATAGATTCAACGTATTCTCCCAAAACAAGCTGAACCCCAGCAGCGATAAGGAGAACCACCACCATCGCATCCTTGAAGCTCTCTAGAAACAACTTCCAAACAGACGCCTTTTCTCCCTCGGCAATTTCATTAAAACCCTCTTTTTCCAATCGTTTTGAAGCTTCCTCATTGGATATCCCCTGAATAGAAGAATCCACATCTGTAAGCACTTCTTCCGGCGACTTCTGATATGTTATCATCCTACATTTTCCTCTCCTATGTCTCTTTCTATATTTGTAAAAACAAGAGTAGATTGCTTCTTAAGTAAATTTGCTTTTCTTCAGCACCCCCTTATAATCGCGTGTGTGTCTTGAGATCCAATAAAACGAAAAAAAACGAGACCTTTGCCTGCCCGCATTGGACAGCCAAAGGTCTCGCTAAACTCGTAAGGTCAATAAAGCCGATGTCTTTTCAGATCATGTCATGACGACTTTATTTTGGAATGATAAGGTACCTCATTCCAACGCTACTCCCCTTTGAATATATGTTTCTATCATTTTTTATAATATAGCATACTATCTTCTAAAAGAATATCATTTTGTAAAGTTGTCTTAAGATGTTCATATTTTTGAAATATAACTTGATATTATCTTTACTTTCTATACGAGTTGATCTTTCTATTAGTTTCGTTTTCGAGCAGAAGGGATTTCATTTCGTTTGTCGAAATAAAAGATAAGAGGGAGGGGTACATAATGACAGTTATAAAGAAAAGTGACATAGTAGAAGATTTTCACGGCACGAAGGTGGCGGATCCTTATCGTTGGTTGGAGGACCCGAAAAGTCTCGACAATATCGAATGGGCAAAGGGGCTAGGGGAACAATGTGATGCCTACTTCGCGGAAACAACCACGAGAGAAGAAGATAAGGAGAGACTCACAGAGTTATGGAATTATCCGAAGCACTTCGTACCAAAGCGAGTAAAGAACACTTTATTTTTCCAAAAAAATGATGGGCTTCAAAACCAAGCTGTATTGTATAAACGTGAGGGAGAAACGGATTCCATTCTACTAGATCCTAATAAACTTAGTGACGATGGTACGGTTGCGATGACGAACTTTGCCTTTAGTAGTGACGGCCGTTATCTTGCCTATGCTACTTCAACTCATGGAAGTGACTGGCAAGAGATTTTTGTGAAAGAGATTGAAAGTAAACAAGATTTGAGTGATCATATTCAGTTTGTTAAATTCACAAGCATTGCATGGGCACCGGATAGCACTGGATTTTTCTATAGTCGATTTCCTGAACCAGGTACGGTTGAGGAAGAGGAAGAAGGAAATTATAATAAAGTATATTTCCACAAATTAGGAACGAAGCAAGCGGAAGATATTCTTGTTCATGAGCAGCTTGATAACAAAGAGCTTATGTTTGCTCCATTCGTTACCCATGATGATGGGTATGTGTGCTTGAACGTATTCCATGGAACAGCGGCACAAAATCGGTTTTACGTAAAAAAGCTGGGAGCAACGGAGGATTTTACACGCCTATTAGATGATCAGGATGCACAATACTCCTATATTCATAACGAGGGTTCTCTGTTTTACTTCAAAACAGACTTAGATGCACCTCGTGGACGCATCATTGCAATCGATATGGAAAAACCAACACGCGAGAATTGGCAGGAAGTGTTGCCTCAGCAAGACGATGTTATGGGAGCGGTGAAGTTTATTTCAGGTAAATTTGTAATTGCCTTTTTACACGACGCTCATTTTCAGATTCATCTGTACAACAAAGATGGAAGCTATCATAAACAGATCGAAATCCCAATGATCGGGTCTATTACGGATATTTCCGGAAAACATGATTCGACAGAGATGTTCTTCGGTTTGACTTCTTATTTAAGTCCGACGGTCGTGTATCGATATGACTTTGAAGGAGGGAAGCTTCATGTCTTCTCTCAATCAGAGCTGAAAGTAGACATATCAAATTTTGAAACGGAACAAGTTTTTTACCATTCCAAAGACGGAACGAAGGTACCTATGTTTCTTACGAAGAAAAAGGATCTTCCGATGGATGGGGAAAACCCTGTTATTTTGTTTGGGTATGGTGGCTTTAATATCAGCTTAACTCCTGCTTTTAATCCCGCAGTTTTGCGATGGTTGGAAAAAGGCGGTATCTACGCTGTTGCCAATTTACGTGGTGGTTCTGAATATGGCGAAGAATGGCATAAGGCTGGGATGTTAGAAAACAAGCAAAATGTGTTTGATGACTTCATTTCTGCAGGTGAATATTTGGTAGAAAAGAAGTATACGAGTAAAGGGAAGTTATCCATCATGGGTGGTTCCAATGGTGGTCTATTAGTTGCGGCATGTATGGTACAACGTCCAGATTTGTTTGGCGCGGTTGTTTGTCGAGTGCCGGTGATTGATATGCTGCGGTATCATAAATTCACGATCGGTAAGTATTGGATTCCAGAATACGGAAACGCAGAAATTGCGGAACACTTCCCATTCCTTTATAAATACTCTCCACTTCATAACATTAAGGAAGGGGAGAAGTATCCATCAATACTTATTGCGACAGCGGAAAGTGACGACCGAGTTGTGCCGGCGCATGCGAAAAAGTTTGCAGCGACGTTACTAGAAAAAGCATCTCCAGATTCTACCGTTGTACTTCGATTAGAAGCAAAAGCTGGTCATGGATTAGGAAAACCAACCTCGAAGCTCATCGACGAGTGGGTAGACTTTTACGCATTTTTAGAGAAAGAGTTGGGATAAGAGCATTATGTGTGAAGTGACCTAAGAACTTTTTAATAAAGATCTTAGGTTGTTTTTTTATTTAGAGTCTCCTGATCGATCAGGAGGAGATCACTTCGTTGAGCTAGAATGAGGGAATGGAAGAAAATAATTTTCGAAGAACTGTAATGGAATAAATAATTTAGTACAAAGGTGAGGCGAAGGTCTTGGTGGAAATATGGAAGCCGCTATCAGTTAGAGAAATCCAGAATATATTTAAGGGAATCCCAGTGGAATGGTGGATTGCTGGCGGTTGGGCGATAGATCTTTTTTTAGGAGAAATAACAAGAGAGCACGAGGATATTGATGTTGTTATCTTAAGAAAGGATCATTTAACAATTCAAAAGCACCTAGAAGAAGAGTGGGACTTATATAAAGCTGTTAAAGGAGAATTAATTACCTGGAAAAAGAATGAAACATTACTTTCTTCATATGATAATATCTGGGTAAAAAAGAAAGGAAGTTCTACTTGGGCTTTCCAAGTAATGATTTTTGATACAGATGAAAACAAGTGGGTTTATAAGCGGAAAAAAACAATTAAACTTCCTTTAGAAGAGATTGGATTACAAACTACGACTTCTGTTCCATATTTGAGACCGGAGATTCAATTACTTTATAAAGGTGGCAGTTCATTAATTAGAGAAAAAGATCATTATGATTTACATAGTGTCCTTCCAAAACTATGTATCTCGAAGTGGAGATGGCTAAGAGATTCATTAAACGACCAATTTCCTGAAGGACATGAATGGATGGATTATATAAATCATAGAGAGGAAGGAGGGAAACCTTTTGATTAATCTTCTGGAAAACATTTATGAAATCTCTATTGCAGTACTTCTCCTTTGTTCCTTCATTTTTGTTCGTCAGCTGAGAAAAACGAAGCGAAAAAGAAAACTAACAACCTTTGAATATACAATGTATCTGATTACACAGATTGCAATTTTCCTATGGATAGGAAGTTTTCTTCTTCTTACATTTGGGGTCTAAATTCCTCTGCTTGTAGTTATAGACCCTCCGATTTTTTTCCCAAGAGAAGGTAGAGAAATCTTTGATCATTTAAATCCTATCCATTAATATCGAATAATAAAAGTTTGCATCTTGAATGGAAGAGTTAAGGGCGAAAGAATTCGTGACTATAAAGAAAAGTCCACCCAGTGCAAATACAGTAATAATTCCAACACTAATCATATCTGTTTTTTTGTTTATCTTGAGTAAAAATAACGGTAACATTAATACCAAAAATAAATAGGAGGAAGAGATAATTAGACTGAATGTATTCGTTTGAATATCATTTATTGCGGTTCTAAAATGCAACAGATCTTCACTATTATCTTTATTTTCTATGATATTAGTTTGGACGTCTTGATGACCGATTTCCCAAGTAAATGTGTCTTGATCCTTCGTTACAGAATAATGGTAACCCCAAGCCTTTCCTTCATCGATAACAAGGGTCTCCCCCGTAGTCACTATGGGAACTGCTACTATTAAGAGAAAAATAAACAAAGAAAACAAAGCTAGCTTTTTGTTCATAGACATTCTCCTCCACTTTTTCATAGCTTTCATAAAACTTCAGAGTTCACAAAAACAGACTACGTTATAAACTTTTTACCATAACTAGGCATGGGTTTTCTTTCCCCCATATTTCTTTGATTTCTTCTAATGGATAAAAACCAGTTTTATGATAAAATTCCCTTGTTTTCTTATAATGAATATCTGGGTGGGAATCGCTCAACGTCTTGACCATCAAAAAGTTCACTTTATTCATTCTTAATCTATCTTGAGCTACTTCTAATAATTTTTTTCCAAAACCAGAGTTTTGATGTTCTTTCAAAATCCCCATTACGTAAATCTCTGATGTGTATTGGTTGTTGGATTTAATGCTTATCAATCCTACTGGCTTCTCAGCTACATATAGGGCATAAACATCAGTATGTACGACTCCCTCTACATAATTCACAAGTGCTTCTTCGATACCAAACCATTCTGGTAATTGCCTTAGGATAGAGTCTGTAATTCTAGTTTTCTCTTGCTTCAAGATAAGTTGTTTTATCTCACACATAAAAATTGCCCCCATCTTCAAAGTTCAAAGTAAACAGCTTTTTTATACACTAACATATTTACATATTTATCCTTTTGTATTACTTACTTAATAAATTCAATCCAACACTCACCATAATAATGTATAAGTCTATGTTTATCCATCAAGAGGATTATGAACTAGTAAGGCATGTGTAACCTTTGCTTGAACAGTAATATCTTTTTGTATAACTTTTCTATAATTTTTTCCCATTTAAATACTTTATTCTTTACATATCTTATACAAATGTTATACAATTTGTTTGCAACAACACATTCTAAATTTTCAGAAAGTAAAAGGAGGCAAGTATAAGATGTTGAAGAAAAGAATACTTATTGTGTTTTTATCTGTTGTTATGTTGTTTTCTATGTCCATGGCAGTGTTTGGCGAGGAAGGTGAAGCAGATATCGTTGATACTGCTATTGCCGCAGGTAGCTTTGAAACATTAGTTGCTGCTGTCCAAGCTGCGGATTTAGTAGATGCTCTGAAAGGGGAAGGACCATTTACTGTGTTTGCTCCTACTGATGAAGCGTTTGCTGCGTTACTTAATGAACTTGATTTGGAAGCTGACGAACTTTTAGCAAGTGAAGATTTAGCAAGTATCCTTTTGTACCATGTTGTTTCTGGGAAAGTATTGTCCTCTGACTTAGTGGACGGTGCTGAAGTAGAAACATTGAATGGTGAAAAAGTAACCATTTCTTTAGATCCAGTAAAAATAAATGATTCTAATGTAGTTTCAGCAGATATAGAAGCGAGCAATGGAGTTATTCACGTGATAGATGCGGTTATGTTACCAGCAGGAGAAGATTCGACGGAAGAGGAACAGCACGATGAAGAGACTCCGGTTAGTGACAAACTAGATATCGTGGATACAGCAGTGGAAGCGGGAGTTTTCGAAACATTAGTTGCTGCGGTTCAAGCTGCAAACTTAGTTGAAGCATTGAAGGGAGAAGGTCCATTTACTGTATTTGCTCCTACTGATGATGCTTTCTCTGCCTTACTTCAAGAACTTGGCATAGATGCAAATGAACTTTTAGCAAGTGATGATCTGGAAAGTATACTCTTATATCATGTTGTGGCTGGGAATGTACTATCAACTGATTTAGAGGACGGAATGGAAGTGGAAACGTTAAATGGAGAAAAAGTAATATTTACTGTTTCAGATTCAGTGAAAGTCAATGATTCCAATGTCATTGATGCAGATATAGAAGCTGCGAATGGTGTGATCCATGTGATCGATGCAGTATTACTTCCTGCTGGAGAACAAGAAACTCCTGACATTCCAAAGACAGGAAGTAATTCAATAACAATCTATGCAATTTTGGCATTGGGAGCACTTTTCTTCCTATCCGTTATTAGATTAGTAAGATATAAGAATGCATAAAAAAGAGAGGGGCTTATTTTGGCCCCTTTTACTTCATTTTATGATAGGGTGTTTATTTGTATGAGCCTATCAAGACTAGTTTCCCTAGTTTCTTTGCTTGTATTACTGTTTTCAGGGTATAAGATGGTAGAATATTATGTGGAAAGTTATACGACAGAGCAAACATACGAAGAACTTCATAAAAGTTTTCAAATTAGTAGCATGCAATCTCGTTTGGAGGAACGGATAGTCAATGAGAGATTGCTAGGTTCAGTGCACAAAAATGACGAACTTACGGATCAACAAGATGAACCCCAAATTATCATGGAGCAGTTTCAGTCTCTACTGGTAGAAAACGAAGAAACAGTTGGCTGGATATCAGTTCCAAATACAAGGATTCAGTATCCTGTTGTAAAAACGTCGGATAATGAGTATTATCTGGAGCACGATTTTCATGGAAATCAAGCTAGTGCTGGTTCTATCTTTATGGATTATCGAAATGAAGGGGATGCTTCTGATAGACATACCATTATTTACGGTCATCATATGAAGGATGGAACGATGTTCAAAGAATTAGAGAAATATAAGGAAAAAGATTTCTTTCACAATAATTCTATCATTACTCTACAAACGTTATATGAAGAAGTGGAGTGGGAGATATTTTCTGCGTATGTAACGAGCACAGACTTTTATTATATCGTCACTCATTTTCGTTCTAATCGAGATTTTGTAGATTTTGCGGCGGAGTTAAAGAAAAAATCCATATTTCCCACAAATATTGAAATAGGGGAAACGGATCAAATTCTCACTTTGTCTACGTGCTCCTATGAATTTGATGATGCGAGGTATGTGGTACATGCAAGAAGAGTTGTAGAGGAATGAATGGCACAGACCTGGGATGATAGCAAAAAAAATCTTTCCATTCCGTGCCATTCTTTTTATTTTCGGATAACAAAGGTTGCTTCATTCATTATCCGGTAAACCCGGTGGAGCGTATCTTGGTGGCTCTTTTAACCACCCCCGTGATTTCATAAGAGTTTTTAATGAAGAGGCATAGTTCAATAAATTTATCTGCATTTGAATAAATAAATAATAATCCCACATCACTTCGTATGCTTTGACTCATTGATTGAGCACAATAAGTGATAGAACTTGCAACCTTCACTGATACTAAATTTGCAATTTCTTCATCTGTTAATCTTACTCCCTCTGGAACTTCACTAGGATCAGACTTTGTTTTTTCTCCTTTGCTCACAGGAATGGGCACACCTTCTTTTTTCATAAAACTAAGAATATTTTCCGTGTCAGAATGATGCAGACCAGGCTTTGGTTCATCATCTACAAACGTTTTTAACATATTTTTAATTGCTTCAATAGGACTTGTCATTATAATCACCTTCGACATTTTCAAATTTTTGTGTGATTTTCGCTATTCAATTTAATATTTTTTTTTTCGTGAAATATTATCCAATATACTTTCTAGTGAAAACCAAGTAAGAAAGATTTAAGATAGCAAATATACCCAAATTTATATGAGAAACTCAGTGAGTATTATCTCTAAATTGTTATATAAAACGAAATGTATTGACGGAGTTTTAGGTTCATAGGATGATTATTCTAATATAGGAAAAGAAGAGGTGGAGATATCGATGTCAAAAGAAGAATTACTCCATAAAAAAAATGTATTGGTCATAAAGTTATTTTGGTTTTCTGTAATACTTGGTGCATCAGCATCTATTTTATCAGGTAGTCAAACAGAAACCGTTACTATTACTGTTGTGGGAGGAAGTATCTCTGTTATTATTACGTTTTTAGTAATTAAAAGATTATTAACAAAATATATACAGTATATTGCTTCAATA
This sequence comes from Evansella sp. AB-rgal1, assembly GCF_041820985.1. Lineage (NCBI taxonomy): Bacteria > Bacillati > Bacillota > Bacilli > Caryophanales > Bacillaceae > Evansella > Evansella sp. AB-rgal1. The sequence continues at coordinate 175,543 of NZ_JBGUAU010000009.1, read as the reverse complement.
GGTTTAGGTATTCTTGTTTATTTTTTTGCCACAACGACACCTAATCTTAATTCATTTGTGTTAATTTTCTACACGATCGCAATTATTTCTCTTTATAATAATTATAAGTCCATCATTTTTAGTGGAATAATAGGCATGGGTTTAAGCTTTTTCCTTTATACCAACTATCAGGTTGAGGTATTTAGTGGAATGGGAACAACAGGTTATACATTCTTGACTATCCTATTCGCTTTAATCATTACTATTTTTGCTTTCCAGACAAAGTCAGGAGAAAGATTGCAACTGGAAACGGAAGAAAAAGGCTTACAGGCAATTAAAATTCAAGAAAATTTAAGAAACGTGTTAACAGAAATTCAAGATTCCGTAGGATCTTTAACGACCGTGGGAGATTCTTTAGAAACGAATATTAATGATTCTCGTATAATATCAAATGAGATAACCCAAGTTTTCCATGAGGTATCCAGTGGAATCACAACGCAAGCAGGTAGTATCAGTGACATAAGCAGTTCCATACAGGAAATCGATATAAAAGTGAATACTGCGAATGAGAGTTCAAAGCAAGCAATTGAATTCGCCAAGGAAACGACAGTACTTACAAATGAAGGTAATGATGAAATGAACCTTCTTAATGCGAAAATAAAACAAGTGAGTCAGACAATCGAGCATGTAGGGGAATTGATGATAGGTTTACAAGAACAAAGTAAAAATATTGAAAGTATCCTTCTTCAAATAGGTGGGATTTCGGAACAAACAAATTTATTGGCTTTGAATGCATCTATAGAGGCAGCGCGTGCAGGAGAACATGGAAAAGGCTTCGCAGTAGTCGCAAGTGAAGTAAGAAAGCTTGCTGAGATGACTCGTAATTCAGCAGGCGAAGTGGAACAAATGATTTCTGGGATGATAGAGAAAACAAATCAAGTTTCAATCTCAGTTTCTGAAGGTCAAAAAGAGATGCAAGAAAGCCTAAAGTCCACTGAAAAAGCTAATGATGTTTTTTCTGACATTTTAAATCAAGCGGAAAAAGTGGAACAGCAATCGATGCAATTAACAGAATTATTATTATCTCTCCAAAAAGACACAAGTGTAATTGTTAATGAGTCAGTTTCTATTGCCAATGTTACGGAGCAATCAAGTGCATCCGTTCAGCAGGTGTTAGCATCTGTTGAACAGCAAGACAATCGTATGGAAGTATTGGCTTCGAACTTTACTCAATTGTTAAAAGTAACGAAGCAGCTGGAAGAGTTAACGATAGATAAATAATCAAATACAAAAGATACATTGTTAAGAACCAACTACTGAGTAGTTGGTTCTTTAGTATTAAATATATTTATCTTCTCTTTCTACTAACGGAAAGTTCCTGTTAGTGAGACAAGGAATATGTAGTACAATTCCAATGTTTTGTACCTGTTTTTCTTTTTCCTTTCCAACCTTTTTTCTGTAATTCCTTGGCAATAAGCATATTAAAAAATCCATGTCCGACCAAAACTACCGATTTATATTTATCAGCAAAATTAATTAATTGTTGTGATGCTTTATTGGCTCTCAATTTTGCGTCACTCAAAGACTCGCATTCGTTAGAATATCCAGTAAACCATAATAGTCTTAAAAGAACTCCCCAAATACTCGGTCTTAACTTTACATTGAATAACTTCGTTGAGCGAGTAGGTATCTCAATTTCTCGAAACAAAGGGTCAGGGATTGTTTTTCCTTTTGGGTTTAATATTTTCGCTGATTCAACTGACCTCTTTAAATCACTGGTAATTACGATTTTTGCCGTTGTTATTCTTTCGAGAGTCTCGGATGGAAATGTTGACTCTTTAAAGACACCATTGGAATTATACTTTTCAACCCATTCCCTAAACTCCAAACAGGTTATTCTATCATTATCAGTTAGCTGTGATTTTCCATGTCTAATTAATGATATTTCCATAATATTCTCCTCAAAGTAAACTTCACCTATCACTAACAACTGTTATTTTCTAGATTTTTTTTAACTCTTCCCGTCATTATCAGCACAACAGCAGCACGGCTTATTCGACTAAAGGAACCGTTTGTTATACCAACTAAACAGGCAACTTCATACTTAACTCATATTCTTCATCTTCTTATGGAGTTTCTCCTTTATACGATCACATTTGTTTAAGTGTAAAAATATATGTCTTGTAGCAGGCATTATAAGTAAACCTGCAATGTCCTTTTTGCTCCAGAAACTAGGTCGTCAATTTTAAAAAAATTAGTTTGTCCTTATTTAGCAAATTCCCCCTTCGTGATAAGGGGCAACAATTGCTTGTAAGCTATACTTTTCCAATTGATTAAATAGATTTTTTCACAAGCTTTTCATTTTCTGCTTCTTTTATAACCTTAGCAATAACTTCACATTTTTTTATAGCCCAAATGTAATGATGAGATGTGTTAGCTGTAAAATAACTGGATAAGTTACTTGTTTTTGTCCACTTATAATATTTCTTTGTAACGATTTCTTCATTGGTATGTAATCTAATTAAGTCCATTACTCTTTCATGACTTAACTTCAATTTTTTTATAGCTTGATTTAATGTAACATCTTGATAGTTTTCCCAGATACGCATATTAAGGAGTTTAATACTACTCCACTTATAACCAGGTGCTGGCATAAAAGGAATATCTCCATCCATACCCTCTCTATACCATCTCTCAAGCATTGCATGCCATTCATAAAGATGCATTAAAACATCTCGAAAATTTTTATCTCTCTCTGGAGTTTCAATAGAAAGTCCTCTTTTTCTGTTGGGTACTGATTCAATTATTTCAAGTAGTATTTTGAAATTTTTGTCGCTATTCAACAATAAAATCTCTTTCTCATTATTGTTCATCAAAATTATCTCCTCTCTTTCTCGGTACTCTCTTATAAGTACGTATTGCGCTCAACTTAACTTTTAAGTTGAGTTTTTGAATTTCTATTCTTTTCTAATTGTGATATGTGATATTTCTCCTCCATAATTTCCTATGATGCTATCGTAAAACCAAATATCTACGCTAGTACCTTCTTCTAGATTATTAAAACCTAACTCTTCTTCTGATTCCGAGTCAATTTCAGTATCCTCTGTAACAGTTAACCATAACTCGTCTGCAGAGGAAGAGGACTTAACTAGTATCTTCTTATCATTGGCTTCAATTTCTACAATTTCACCAGTAAGACGAGGAGTGCCATCTAACTCCTCTTCACTGCACCCTACCAAAAAAATTAATACAAATAATAACAAAACCATTTGAATTTTCAATTCAATTCACCCTTTTTACTATAAGACATTATTACAATGTAAAAAGTTTCAGTCTTCTCCAACTTTCCTCCTGTAAGCACCACAACAGTAGCAATTATAGTATAGGAACTCATTTACTGTAGTGTGTATGGAAAATATTGCATATAACACTGGGTAATTATGTTAAAATTGTGTAGATGATATTATCTAAAAAAATCTATATCGTGTTTATTGGAGGGGAAAAATGGTAACCAACGTTATTGTTGCTCTGTTACTTGTTTTAGGACTTGGATTGTTAGCGTATGTAAAGCTTGGTGAGAAAAACAGAGAACTTCAGGAATTGCTAAAAAAGGGAAACGAAGATAATACGAGAATAATAGAAAATCAACAAGCTATCTTAGAAGAGTTAAAGAAATGGAATGGTAAGTAGTTTTTTATTGTTTTCGAGGTCTGTAAAAAGGAGAATAATAATGAAGAAAGTATTCGCTATATTGATTGTCTTTTTATTCGTTTTAAGTGTATGGTGGACGTTTCGTTTTCTTAGTCAAGAGGGTGAGTTTACACTAGGCGGTTATGCTAGAGCAGATGTAGAGCTTTTTCAAGATCAAACCCCTATTTATTTAGGATATAACTTTTCTTGGAAGGGGATAGGTAGTCCCACATTAGAAAAAATAGAATTTATTAAAAGAGATGGTTTGATTTTGGCAAAGGACGATGAAGAATTTCGTATTGATCCCTTTATTGCAGAAACAGAAAAAATAGGCGGTTTAAAAGAAGAAACGATACTTGCAGAAGGTTTGGATGAAGAGTTAGAGCCTGTTAACGGATATAAGGTAGATGACAAATTTAACTTAGTATTGCGTATAGAATTTGATGGAACAGATCCCGAAAATGATATCAGTACAATAAGAATCACCTATCAGAAGTTTGGAATAACTCAATATCAAAACTTCACCTTAGATGAAAGTATATTTATTATAGAATAAGTTGGAAGAAAGATAGGAGAAGATACGAAAGGATTTACAGCCTTATAACGGTAGTATTCTCTGAAAAATGCTGTTGGTTGATGGTATGAACACATTAGTTTTCCAAAAGGAGAGGTTACGAATGGATCAAGTAACAATAAAGGAACTTCAATCGGAACAGGAGATCATGGAAGCATTTCCTGTGATGAGGCAATTGCGTTCTCATCTTGATGAGAAGACATACCTCGATTTAGTATTGGAATCACAAGCAAAAAATAGATATAAAATGGTTGCTTTAATGGAAAGTGGGAAGATAGTTGCTGTAACTGGTTTTCAACCAATGACAACACTTTATTACGGTAGATTTGTTTGGGTATGTGATTTAGTTACGGATATCAATAGCCGTTCAAAAGGTTACGGTGAAAAGCTTCTTACATATGTTCACACTTGGGCAAAGGATAATAACTACGAGAGCGTAGCCTTATCTTCTGGACTTCAACGAATGGACGCCCATCGTTTTTACGAAGAGAAAATGGAGTACGATAAAGTGAGTTATGTTTTTAAATTGAATTTATAAAGTAGGCGTAGGGAGGAAATAATGCAGAATAAAAGAACGAAACGTATTGCAATCATAGGGATAATTCTTTTATTACTTGTAAGTAATGGGATAATGTATTTTTTACTGGGTGAAAAAGAAAGGGAAGTAACTGCTGCTCAGGATAGTTTATATTGGCTCATGTTGCAGCCAATCATTATGAATACAGAAGGGGATATCTCCGATTACTTGGAAACTGGAGAAGAGATGTTGCTGTTACGAATGGAAGCACAGTTGGCTATGATTCGTGATTCCGCAGTTTCACTTATGCGAAACCAAGAATTACTCACGGGAGAGGTTGATCTTGATCTAGACACACCTAGTCAAACTACTAGTATATCGATCTTGTTACGACAAGATAGAGCCGATGAAATCGATGATTATATTTTGGAAGTGAAAGAACAAATCGACCGTTTTATTGAGAAAAACAAAGAAACTCCCTTTGAGGATTTTGAAACGAACTTTAAGCACATTGTTACTTTATCCAATGAGATCACGAAGGTGAGTGAGAAATATTGCGAGCCTTCAGGAGAGTAAGATACTTTCAGTTGAAAGGAACTTGATATCATTATAGAAGGGAAAAATTGTTTGTTGTAAGGATGACAAGCGGTTTTTTTATATAGGAAAGGATATTACATTTTTTATAGTTAACAAAAACAAATCGAAACTTTTCATAGGTGAATTTCGTCTCATATATGACCTAGTAAATGAGTGGGGAAAAATTTTTTTCAGTAAAACGCTAAAAGAAAGAGTGGTTTATATGAAGAAACTACAATACGTATTTATTACACTTGGATTTACACTATTATTTGTAGGGTGTGCAGATGACACAAACGAGAATGACCTAAACGAAAGAAGTAATGAGTCTTCTGAAAGTAATTCCGACTCAGAAAATGTCACGGTTATAGCGTTGGAAAGTGAGGAAGAATTAGAGATTTTCACCAAAGCAGTAGACACTTCCAAAAGGGAAGCAGGAATTGTGAATATGGATAATCCACAATATCGTTTCACTATTGGGGCGGACACTTTTTTCCTTTGGATCGCGGAAGAGTCTGGAACAATAATGAATAGGAAAGACACCCATACTGTTTATTCATTGTCAGCTGAGTCTACGAAAGAAGTCTATGAGTTTATAAAAAAATGAAGGATGGGAAAGTACCGTAAATAGTTTTCCCTATTAGTTTTTTTTAAACTGCTTTTTCAGATGTATACTCCTTATAACAAAGAAAACACATGAAATCAAAGTGAAAGATAGATCTCATGTGTTCTTTTGAACTATTTTTGTAGTGCCTCTAACAAACCGTCATCATCCAAAAATTGAATGAAAGATATTTTTCCATCCTCGTTCATGTTCGCACGACCAGTAACGAGGGCGTTTTTATGTTCATTCCCCTTCTTTTTGTAGATAACGTCAACGGTGAAATCATAAGTGTTTTCTATTGTTTCACTTATATCAAACCCACTAGCGATAAGTGTATAATCATTAACATCAGCTAGCCAGTGATAGTCAACTCCATGCGTAGCAATATACGTGTCATAAGCGCTTTCTGTAAAAAATGGTTTATATTTTTCTGCCAAATAAGCATCTAGATATGGTGATGAGTCTTGTTCTTCTGTGTCATCTTCATTATCTCTGCCAATCGATGTTATATTCTCTTCGGCGGTTAATAACTCCACTATATTTTTATCAGGGCCTGTAAATTGCTCTTGTAACACCGTTCTAATCGTGGAAATATTTTCATCAGCGGGTCGAATTGGCAGCAACGAATCAATGGAGGATCTAGGTGCACTTAATTGGATGATTACTAAATAAGGAGGATCGCCTTCGACAAATCCATCGTTGTTGGATATGTGTAAACGTAACAAACTTCCCTCGTTACTTCTCCATTCAATTCCTTTCAAACCAGCGCGTGGAGCAGGAACTGACTCAAGGTCTTCTGGATTTCCCATAATTGGCTCACCAAACTTAGCAATCATCGCATTTTTAATCCTACTAACAGAAGTGATAAATTCTTCTTCGTCTTCAAAACTTTCAATATATTTTCCTGCAACGAATGTATTCGTTCCACTATCGAAATCATAAAAGATTTCAAATGTACTATCTACCTCAGAAAAGGTAACTGTATCAGGATTTTGAATCGTTAATCCATCAGCAGAAATAATCGCATCCTCCTTGGCAAGATTCTCATGACTTAATAGCTCTTCCTCGGAACTAAACCAGTCAATTTCTCTAAATTTGTAGTCGGTTAGTGTGCTAATTAAACCTTCTTTCGTACTGTCATTCTCTTCTGTCTCATTATTGCCAATGAAGTTTGTCTGTTGTTCTAGTACTTCATTTAAGAACAAAACAGAGGAAATGAGCAATATGGTTGTGCCAATAATTGCAAATGCACGAGTAAAGTTGAAACGAAACATAGTACGTTTTTTCTCTTGCTTCATTTCTGAAAAAATATGCTGAAGTGATTCCGAGTGTTCTTGCTTTGTTAAATTCACATCATTGATCTTGTGAAACAGATGGTCAAACTCTTTTTTTTCATCAAATTCTTTCACTCGAATAACCTCCTTTCAACATCTCTTGTCTTAACTCATTCAAGCCGCGGTGAAGCATTGTCTTTACACGACTTTCCTTCCATCCTAATATTTCAGCGGTTTCTTTTATGGAAAACTCCTTCAGTTTTCTCAAGATAATAACCTCTCGATAAATTGGTTTCATCTTTGAAAGTGCTTGAAAAAGCAAATCCATATCTTCTCCTAATTCTAGAATCTCTTGTGGAGTAGGTTCATTGGACTTTACTGGTGAAAAAGTAGTTATAAAATAGGTAATAGGCCTTTTTTTACGTTGATAGTCAATAGTCACATTACGAGCAATTTGATAAAGCCAGGTTCGAGGATTGGAATCTCCTCTGAAATCATTTATGTGCTTAAATGCATTCAGGAACGTTTCCTGCATCAAATCTCTTGCTTGCTGTCTATCTCTAATCATTACAAAAATATAACGGAATATTTGATTGCTATATAATTCATACCATTCTTTTATTTTGACTTCATCATAAACGGACTCATGCAACATACTCCCCCCTTTTAAAAAAATGTACAGTATAGACGGAAACGAAGAAAAAAGGTTTCAAAAAATACCACTTTATAAAATTGTATCATTGGAAAAATAATAATTCTGTTAAAAAAGGTAAAGCCGAGCATAGAGTAAGCTATCTGTGAATAAGAAGACTCCATCCCAAACAAAACTAGCTGAGTTCAATTTGAACCCAGCCAGTTTTAACATAAAACAATAGATGAAGTTGCAAGCTCATCTCTATGTGCAGGTGTCTCTATCAGACCTTTAACTTCTCGAGGCTTCCACCTTTTGAGAACAACCGGTCGATGTTTTTCGCAACAGTAGGGTCTGGAATTAACGGTGGTGCGTGATGCGTCTTCGTTCGTGCGTCGATAATAATGTTGTCGCAGCCCCAGTGCTTGTGTGTGTAGGAGCTGTTCGTTCCATACATGTCATGAGATGGGTTGCTGCGCGTAAACGTCGTCCATAGGAAGTTGTTCACCGTTTTGCTCAGGAATTCGCTATCATCACAGACGACGATCATTGGACAGCCTGGAATATCACCGTTTTGAGTGATTGCTTTTGCGAACGACTCCATATCTTTTTCTGTTGACTCGTGGTCCACAAATGCGGGTCCTTGGATTGCCACCACTCCTGGCATGACCATTTTTGGATTGGAAAACTGTTGTATTCCTTTTAACGCCTCAGGAACCTCTTTGTCCAGGTCGCGCTTCTTGTCTCCGATAGCTGCGATGACCACTTTACTTCCTGTATTTAATCCAGTTCCGGAATAATCAAGTGTATCAATCGTTGTATTCGTTTGGAAATGAATGTCTCGGTGCAAATCTAGTCGTTCCAAAATGTATTGTAAAAACTCGTCTTCTTTATGAGTCGTTAATGGCTTGTCCTCTTCGGCAGTAATGAAGAGGTACTTTGCTAAGCTTAATTGACCTGTTCCTAGTATTCGATTTGCAATGGTAAGAAGCTCTTGTGGCTGCTTTACCTTTTGGTACGGTGTGTAGCGCTCGCTGCCGATTGCGAATAACAGCGGATGAACTCCTGCAGCGTCCACGGCGTGAACTTCTTTTACCCCAGGAATTTCTTGCTTAATTGCTCCACCTGTCAGCTCGTGAATGAGTGCTCCAAACGCAGTGTCCTCTTGTGGAGGGCGACCTACGACGGTAAATGGCCACACAGCATTTTTCCTAGCGTAGACTTTATGCACTCGCATTAATGGAAATTCATGCGTCAAGCTATAGTAACCTAAGTGATCACCGAATGGACCTTCTGGCTTTGTTTCCTCAGGATGGATTTCACCAGTGATAACGAAGTCTGCATCGTTGCTGATGCAATATCCGTCCACATAGCTGTAGCGGAAGCGACGTCCTGACAGCATTCCAGCGAAAGTCATTTCCGATAAGCCTTCGGGTAGCGGCATAACCGCAGACAATGTGTGTGCGGGTGGTCCACCGATAAAAATACTTACTTTCAATGGCTCTCCGCGTTTCACTGCTTTATGTTGGTGAACGCCGATTCCACGGTGAATTTGATAATGTAGCCCTACTTCTTTATTTAGTTCATAATCGTTCCCGCTCAATTGAACGCGGTACATCCCCAGGTTGGAATTCATGATTCCTGGTTTGTCCGGATCCTCCGAATATACTTGCGGAAGAGTCACGAATGCGCCACCGTCGTCTGGCCAGTGGTGAATCAATGGAACATCGGATATTTTGATTTCCTCCATGTCAGCAGGTAAGCCGTTCGTTTTCTTCGGAAGTGCTTTTGTTGCGGAAAAACCGTTGCCAACATGTTTGAATGGGTTTTTTAATGCTTTTATAGGATCGTTTCTTAACGCAATGACACTTTCTGTGGACGCCCAGTTTTTTCGAAACATGAATTTGCTTCGTTCCACTGTGCCAAAAAGATTGGAAACAGCTCGGTACTTGGAGCCTTTTACGTTTTCAAATAATAGTGCAGGGCCTCCTGCTTCAAACACTTTTAAGTGAATGGCTGCCATTTCTAAGTGAGGATCCACCTCTTCTTTTATGCGAATCAAATGACCGTTTTTTTCTAAATCAGTAATACATTCATCTAAAGTACGATACATAATGTGATAGCTCCCCATACGAAATTTGTATACTGTTATTATACAAGTTCTCGGGTGTTGTGTCTTGTAATGTATGTGAATTGTCGTACATGTAAAAAATACCTAAGAAGATACTTTCGCTAATTTGTTGAAGGATTTTTGAATTTTTAGAGAATACATGTATAGTAGAGGTAAATATAAGTTTTGAGTTAAGAAGGGAATGGAGATAGAATATGACTGGAAAAGAGAAGGATCTTAGAATTCGGAGTATTGACATAAGTGAAGGGGAGAATCGTGCCCCGAACCGTGCGATGCTGCGTGCAACTGGTTTTACAGATGAAGACTTTAAGAAGCCGATGATTGGAATTGCTAGTACGTGGAGCGAGGTTACTCCTTGTAATATGCATATTGATCAGTTAGCGATTGAAGCGAAAGCTGGGGCTCGAGAAAATGGAGGAGCTCCTATGATTTTCAATACAATTACGGTGTCTGACGGGATTGCTATGGGGCACGAGGGAATGCGTTACTCGCTTCCGAGTCGAGAAGTAATTGCGGACTCCATCGAAACGGTAATGGGGGCGGAGCGTTTAGATGGACTGGTCGCCATCGGTGGCTGTGATAAAAACATGCCTGGCTGTATGATCGCCATTGGGCGCCTGAATGTACCGGCAGTATTTACATACGGAGGAACGATCTCTCCAGGTAAATCGAAGGAAGGAAATGACTTGGACATCGTTTCTGTTTTCGAAGCGGTAGGTAAGCGTAATGCAGGGAATATGGATGATGATACGTTCAAGGATATAGAATGTCACGCATGTCCAGGGGCCGGTTCATGTGGTGGGATGTACACAGCGAACACGATGGCATCTGCAATTGAAGCGATGGGGATGAGTTTGCCAGGAAGTGCATCGAATCCAGGCGAATCGTCGGACAAGCTTGCGGACTGCCGACGAGCAGGGGAAGCGGTTGTTGATTTGCTGCGCAAGGATATTTATCCGAAGGACATTATGACGAAAAAAGCGTTTGAAAATGCGATCACAGTGGTCATGGCCTTAGGTGGTTCCACGAATGCTTTCCTACATTTATTGGCGATTGCACATTCTGTTGACGTGGATCTATCGCTAGATGACTTTGAGCGTATCCGTGAGAAAGTACCTCATCTTGCTGACTTGAAGCCGAGCGGGAAGTACGTTATGGAGCATTTATATCAAGTAGGCGGAGTTTCTGGAGTAATGAAACTGTTACTTGAAGCGGGTCTTCTTCATGGCGATTGTATAACGGTTACGGGGAAAACGGTAGCGGAAAACTTGGCCGAAGTGGAGCCTTTAAAAGAAGGTCAACAGATCATCCGCTCGCTAGACAATCCGATTCGCGAATCTGGTCCGTTGTATGTGTTAAGAGGAAACTTGGCACCAGAGGGAGCAGTTGCGAAAATGTCTGGTTTAAAGGTGAGAAAAATGACTGGACCAGCTAAGGTTTTCGACAGCGAAACAGAAGCTACGGAAGCTGTTTTGAAAAACGAAGTGGAAGCGGGAGACATTGTGGTTATTCGTTACTCTGGGCCTAAAGGTGGACCAGGGATGTCCGAGATGCTTTCCATTACTGCGATTATCGTTGGTAAAGGACTAGGTGAGAAGGTAGGGCTCATCACGGACGGTCGTTTCTCTGGTGGAACACACGGTTTAGTAGTTGGACATATTTCTCCAGAAGCGCAAGTGGGTGGTCCTATCGGGTTACTACAAACTGGAGACACGATTACCATTGATAGCGAAACGCAGGAGCTAAAAGTTCATTTATCTGAGGATGAGCTAGAGGAGCGCAGACAGTCCTGGACCGCACCACCTCTCAAATATGAAAGAGGTATCTTAAATAAATACGCTAAACTTGTTTCCTCCGCGGCAAAAGGAGCGGTAACGGATTTGTAAGATTACGGAGTGTGGCCTGATATTTCTGTAGGCATAACCAAGTTTTGAGACCCTTCACAGTGTTGATTTGACATTGTGGAGGGTTTTTATTTGGTAAATAGGTATTGGGAAAATGGGAGCATGGTGCTTGACGAAAAAGAACGGAGGGAGGGAGCATCAATCAGGTGGAAGGTGATTTTTATTAGGAAGTGCAGGATAGCTGAAAAACTTGTAGTTGAGGAGATATAATTATCTTGAGAGGTACGATCAGAGCGAGAGCGAGCCTTTCAGCGACGTTTTCGCTCATGAAAGGTGCGATCGGAGCGAGAGCGAGCCTTTCAGCGACGTTTTCGCTTGTGAAAGGTACGATCGGAGCGAGAGCGATCCTTTCAGGAGACTTTTCGCTCGTGAAAGGTGCGATCAGAGCGAGAGCGACCCTTTCAGCGACGTTTTTGCTCGTGAAAGGTGCGATCAGAGCGAGAGCGAGCCTTTCAGCGACGTTTTCGCTTGTGAAAGGTACGATCAGAGCGAGAGCGAGCCTTTCAGCGACGTTTTCGCTTGTGAAAGGTGCGATCGGAACGAGAGCGAGCCTTTCAGGAGACTTTTCGTTCCTCAAGCGAACCTTCCAAGTCACTCATGCACTTGCTCGCATTCTATCTATCTATTTTTATAAAGAGAGAAAGCACTTATCTAAATTTCTATAAGCACTTTTAGCATTTTCTGTTAAAATAACCTTGAGACAACATGTTTCCGCTAGCGCTGGATGGTGAGCAAAACTCCCGGCCCAAATAAAATGTAAACTATGTTGATTCAAGTACGCCACCGTTGAAAAAATATTTTTACACTCCATAACGAAACCAGGTGTATACATGAAAATGTACCGTTTGATAGAAACAATTCTATTTTTCCAAAAAAACATAAACAAGAACAAACTTCACACAGCACTAACAGGCAAGTCCATCCTTATCACTGGGGCAAGTTCTGGAATTGGGGAACAAGTAGCCTATCAATTGGCGGACATACCATGCCAGTTAATCTTAGTGGCGAGAAGAGGAGAGCGACTTGCCGAAATAAAAGAGAAGATCGAACCAAAAGGGGCAAAAGTTACTTTCTTTCAAGGAGATCTTCGAGACGAAGCGGAGATGAAACGCTTCCTAACATTTCTCCATGACCTCCCTACTGACCTGGATTTCGTGGTGAACAATGCAGGGCTATCTATTAAGCGATCACTCTATGAATCTTTCGATCGTTATCATGATTTCACACGAACGATGGCAATTAATTACTTTGCACCAGTGCAACTGCTTCTATCTCTCATTCCTGTCTTAGAAAAACAACGAGGCCATATTATCAACGTATCTACTGTTAATGCGCTATTAGCTCCTGTTCCTTATTTTTCCGCATATCAGGCTTCTAAATCTGCCTTTGATGTGTGGCTAAGGTCCGCGCAGCCTGAGTTGAAAAGCCAGGGGATTTCCGTTACATCTATTTATCTTCCATTAGTAAGAACACCAATGATCGAACCGACCGCTGCATATCGCAACATACCTGCAATGATTTCGAGCGATGCGGCCAGAATTATCTGTAAATCAATGTATACAAAAAAGAAAAGATATCAGCCGTGGTGGCTCATTTTTGGACAATTAGTATCTATTTTTCTCACGAGCTTTTGGGATATGTCCAAAAACAATAGGAGGAAGTAATGATGAAGATAGTCAGACTAATGTATGTGTTATTTAAGATACAACTACTTTCTCCACTGTCGATATATCGATTATTCGCAGCCCTAGTCAAGAATGGAATCAATATAATGGTGCTATTACATTTCTCTGCCATGAAATTTAGAAAGAACATCGCCTTAGTAGATGACCGTGAAACGTTGACTTATCATGAACTTTATGAACAATCGATGCAACTTGCTGTTTGGCTAAAGGAGAAGCACCAGCTTGGAAGTGGACATAAGGTCGCTTTTTTATGTAAAAATCATGCTTCTCTTGTGAAAGCAATATTTGCTGTTTCGCGACTAGGTGCTGACATCTATTTTTTACATACAGAAACAAGCAAGGATCAATTCAATAACATGGTCCAGCAGCATCAATTTCATTTAATCATTCATGATGCTGAAGCAAGCACTTTACTGGAACAATCTCAGTATAAGAATGCGCGTCTATTAACTTATCACGATTCTCTACCAGCAATAAATACGATAGTACCTAATCACAAAACAGCTATTCCAAGAACTTCTTCAAGCAAACTTATTCTTCAAACGAGTGGAACCACAGGGGCATCCAAAGCTGCAGCACATAAGCCTTCACTCTTTAACTATTTACATCCTTTTCTAGCTTTTTTTAACCGCCTAAGTATCGAAAAATATAATACAGCTTATATCGCCACACCGATTTATCATGGGTATGGGATTGCTGTTTTGCTTTTATTTATGCCGTTAGGAAAAAAATCCGTGATTAGCACAGGGTTTGATGCAAAGAAAGCGTGCAATTTAATACAGCAACATCAAGTGGAAGTAGTCACTGTAGTTCCATTGATGCTCCAAAAAATGTTACAGGCTGATCCGCAATCGTTGAAATCACTAGCTTGCATTGCTTCAGGTGGTGCAAAACTGAGTACCAAATTGATTCAGGAAACTTCTCAGCAATTAGGAAACGTGTTGTACAACTTATATGGTACTTCCGAAGCGGGTTTGAACTTTATTGCTACACCAGAGGATTTACAGTCCGCTCCTACTACGATTGGGAAAAAAATAGACGGGATGCAGATAGCTGTGTTAGATGGTAACAAGTGTGAGGTTAAAAATGGTGTGGTAGGTCAACTTTCAATAAAAAATGATTGGTCCATATCAAACAGGAAACACTCTTGGATTCAAACGGGAGACTTAGGATACCAAGACGAGCACGGCTATTTTTTCTTATGTGGGAGAACCGATGATATGATCATTTCCGGTGGTGAAAATGTTTACCCCATTGAAGTGGAGCAGATACTCATAAAGCATCCTTCTATTGAGGATGTGGCTGTTATCGGGATAGAGGACGAACAATTTGGAGAAAGATTGAAGGCCTTTGTTTTACCAAAACAAGGTGCGGAGCTTTCAACAGAAGAACTCTTTGCTTGGATAAAACCGAGAGTAGCTAGACGTCAACTGCCAAAAGAAATGAAGATTGTAAAAAATATGCCTTATACTCCGTTAGGGAAACTTGATAAGAAGGCGCTGAGTAAATATTCAATTTGAAATTAGGGGGAAATGAAATGTCACAACGAATAGTAGGGATTTTGTTATTTAATGAAGTGGAAGTGTTAGATTTTGCTGGTCCATTTGAAGTGTTTTCTCTGGCATTTATACCTGATTCAGATTCTAAGCCTTTTAAAGTGAAAACCATTTCGGAAGATGGCAAGATGATTTCAGCTAGAAATGGTCTGAAGGTTACTACAGACTATAGTTTTGAGAACCATCCTAAATTAGACATTGTGATTGTGCCAGGAGGATTCGGTGCTGAAGAAATTGAAATCAATAATCCTAAAGTGATTCAGTGGATTGTTAACCAACACGATAAGGTAGAGTTTATGACTTCTGTTTGTACTGGGGCACTTCTCCTTGCTGAAGCAGGTGTCTTAAATGGGAAAAGTGCTACCACACATTGGATGGACATGGACAGATTAGAGAAGGAGTATCCTCTCGTCTCTGTTCAGCGTGATGTGAAGTTCGTCGATGAAGGATCTATCCTTACTTCTGGAGGAATATCAGCTGGTATAAATATGTCATTCCATTTAATATCTCGCCTACATGGAAAAGAAGTTTCGAAAGCGGTAGCAAAGAAAATGGAATATGATATTGAGTTGTAAGTGGTACTTTTTTTCTTCTTTCCTCTAGTGATTGTTTATATATATACAGCTGATCTTTTGACATAAAAAATGACAAAGGATCAGCTTTTTTTCTCTTCCTAGTAAAAGCTATCTCCATCTATGAAATCTTCTTGAAGTAGATTCGTAATACATACTAATAAAAGGATGGTGATTATATTGCAAATAGAAGTTATATTAACAATTATTGTTGGACTCTTTATTATGATTTTGGGATATCTTGTCTTTGCAAAAGGTGCCCTATGGATTGTTAATTTTAACTCGTGGTCGGTATTCGGAGAACATAAAGGTTTAGTAATAAAAATGTTAGGTGGTCTTTTATTTATTGCAGGGATCATCGTGGCTTTACTACCGTTTATTTTAGGAACGGAAAATATCAACCCTCTCTAAATCATTTGAAAACTCCTCTTGAACCTCTAGTAACGTGAGGTTTTATAATGGGATTATCATTTGAAATGGGAGGAATATATATGACTATGCCTGAAAAGTACTCTGTTGGAGAGTTCTCAGAAAGAACGGGGTTTTCTGTTCGAACGTTACATTATTATGATGAAATTGGTATTCTATCTCCGGAAAAGCATCCTACGTCTGGGCACCGCAAATACACACAACAAGACATTATCACCTTACACAAAATTATGAGCTTAAAGCTTCTTGGTTATAGCTTAGAACAAATATCAACCTTATTACATGAAACTAGCTTTACTGTGGATTTAAATGAATCTTTACATCAGCACTTACAAGCTTTAGAAAAAGAAAAAGATCGAATAGAGCAGTCAATGAATGCTATTAAAAGAGTAATCAAAGTAATCGAGCAGGAAAAAGAGGTAGATAGTGCCATATTATTAAGTATCATTTACGGTATGAGTACGGAAAGCAGCCAAGAGGAATGGATGAAGAAAAATATGCTTACGGATGTAGCAGATGAGTTATCAAAGAAAACGGAAGAGGAAAAATCAATACTTGATCAAGGCTATATACAGTTAGCAAAGAATGTAAAAGAGTTATATGGTCGCCCTGTAGATGACCCTCAGGTACAACAAATGGTTACTTCATATCTTGAAAAAGCCTTCTCCTTCTTAGGCGAAAGCTTAATACAAAAGCTTGCTGACGCAAACGTTGAGGAATTAGATATTCAAGAGTTGGAAAAAACAACATCTCCTTTTACCGAAGAAGAACAGAATTGGCTAAATGAAGCGATGGAATATCAAATGAAACAGAGTGAGATGGAATAGGGCCACATACAGGACCGAAACACAATTAGATAAACTTGGCTTATCGCCAAGTCCTTAATGGCGAAAGCCTTAGTATATCTTATACTTTAATCCTTTAGCGAAGTTAAACTTTCTTAAAGTATAAAAAATGGCAAGGTTCCGCCTTGCCATTAAAAGTAAATCTATGATGTGTCTCTATCTGTATTCAACGATTGAAACAGCTGGTTTGCCATGACTTCGTAGCCTTTTCCATTAGGGTGAATTCCTAGCGACAATACTTTTTTCCCGTATTGAGAAAACGGTGAATGTACATCCACATAAATGATGTTTTCGTTTGAAAAAGAAGCTAATAACGAATTAAATTGGTGTACCCAATGGTCTCCATAAGGTAAATTAGGGAAAGGGTTATAGACACCAATAAATTGGATCACGTATTCGGAATCATTTGACTGCTTCTTAATGGACTGTATCAACTGGATGATCTTCGTGATATTTTCATAATACGTGTAATAGGCTTTTTCAAATACACGAAAATCCTTCGTTTTGTTGTATGCTCGATTTGCTTGTAGAAGATCATTGCCACCTATCGTAATGGTTATGACGGAAGAATGGTAAATGCTTCGATAAATTTCTGGATTTGTTCGCATCATGTTTAGTAAATAAGACGAAGTTATTCGTGGTTTTGCAAAAATATGTGGAATGACTGGTCGCTGTAGATGGTTTTCAAGGAGAGAAGCATATTTTTGCACAAATCCTTTTTTGAAGAGACCACTTATCCCAGCTGTTAACGAATCTCCTAGAGCGGTATAATAAATATGGTGATTCATACTTTCACCTCGTTTTAATTCGAAGCTATAATATTACTATGAAAAAAGTATCGGTTCAGTTACGGATACAAAGCCTGATTATCAAGAAATAGGAGTGATTATATTGAACATATTAGTTACAGGAGCAAACCGAGGGTTAGGTTTAGCATTGGTAAAAGAAGGTGTAAAGAGAGGTCATCGTGTCATCGCAGCGTCTCGTTCTACTTCCCTAGATCTTGAGCAGTTGAAAGAAAAACATTCGGATCAAATAATCACACTGAAGATGGATGTGGGTGGAGAAGAAAGTGTGGGTCAAGCGAAGGAAACGTTAAAGAGTGAAGACCTTGTTTTACACGCAATCATAAATAACGCGGGAGTACTATACAGTCGAGATAAAGAAGTGACGGAGTTAGATTTGGAAGAGGGGTTGAAGACCTTTGAAATAAACACTTTCGGTCCGATTCGAGTGGTGAAGCATTTCCTTCCTCTGATGAGCGACGCACCAATACTGATGAACATCTCCTCTGATGCAGGAAGCATTACCAATACATATGGTAGCGATTACTTTTATGGAATGTCGAAAGCAGCTCTTAACATGTTTTCGGAGAAACTAAGGTTGGCTTATAAACACGCTGCTGTTTATTCCGTTCACCCAGGCTGGATGCACACGGATATGGGTGGAGAGAAAGCACCCCTCGATCCGGAACAAGTTGCAACAGACTTAGTAGATATGATCGAGGGTAAAAAACAAGTTGCATCAGAGCACTCTTATATGGACTATACGGGAAAACAATTGAAGTTCTAATAATCACAGGTTCCGTGGCTGGTGAGCCGCCGAGTGCTTATGCACTCTTGGGGTCTCACCTTTGCCTTTTGATCCCACCGGAGTCTTCGTATTTTTCTTCCGCTAAGGTTACCAATCGGTCGTCTTTTCCGTGCTACACTTTCGTTATGACCCAGCCTCATTGTTTTTAATAGTTGCTTATCATATTCCTACAAAATGTGAAACAGTCCACCAACTAAAATAATCTTCCCTTTCGCGCAGCAACAGCACCAAAGGCTTCTTCACTATTGTTACCCTTTAGTTAAATATCCAACTGCTAATGATTTGAATGATAACTACCACTACTACTATGGCAGGACCTACAATAAAAACTCCGATTAACAAGGACCTTATAACATCCCATAAAATAAAGGTTGGTTTACCCTCACTATCTATGTTATCTATTTTAATGTTAATATCATGTAACGACTTATTTATATTTTTTAGTTCATTTAAAATTTGATTTTCTGTATCCTTCTCCATTGTCGTCACTCCAATTATTTAATAGATATACTTCACCTCTTTATAATTAAAAAAGCGTGTCTTATAAAGTAATAGCTTTCCACTTGTGAAAGAACAAACCTTCACAAATTCACAACTTAGATTCTTATAAAACTAAGCATATCTCTATTCATTTTGAGTTCTACTCTCGCTTCTCGTTTGTTCCAAAAGGATGCTTCCTAACTTGAAGTTCGTTTTTTTAGTTCTTCAATTTCTCTTTTTAGTTCTTTGATTTTAATATCCTTTTCTCTATAACTACTTTTAAACCAAAGTACAATTAGCAATACTACTCCAACTATAAAAACAAACATTAAGGAAAGAATGGTTATTAAAGCAATGTCACCTTGAGGCATGAAATCCCCCCCTCTCTTTTAGGATTGCAATCCATTTGAGCTAGCATTCCAGTTACTAATACAGGAATCGCTAGACCATTTTTTCAGTAATAAGATAGTTTAGTTATTTTTTCACAAATAGTATTCTGGTAAAAAGACTAACTAATAATTGTCCAACGAAGAAAATAATTGCAGTGATTATAATTACCGGATCTCTACTTAATGGCTTAAACCAGGCACCGTCGTCAGGGATTAGAGACATAGCCAAAAGATAGGAGAAAATCCCTGTAATAACATGAACCAATATAATGTATCGAATTTTTATATGACCAGCCAATACACCAGTTATGACAATATACAGTATGGTACCTAAAAGTAGAAAAGGATGTTCAATGGCAATGCGATGTCCATATTCAAAAAAGTGAAAAAGAAATGGTGCAGGTAGTAAAGTAAGAATTAACCATAATAATTTCATATAATCCCTCCAAACCCTCAAAATACTGACTCTACTTTTAATAAATTGTTAAAAGTGGGTGGTATATAATGTCCGTATAATTACATATCTTTATTTTAACATAAATATCCAGTTAATCCTCTCTTTTACAATGAATTTTCATGGGAAATCAGAGAACTAAATAGAATGAAACCTCTAGAAGAAATCATTCGTCCTATAATAAGAGTAAATTGTATTTGAAATACTTCTATATCGGAAGGCAAAAAACGTTTTTTCCTTTTAACAAGGGCCAAAAAAAAGAGGGGGATCCCGATGAAGAAAAGGAAGCATATATCATTGCTTGTGTTACCATTCCTTTTATTTTTGCATGCTTGTGATAATAACGAAGAAGTAGCAGAGCCCATAGTTTATGAAGTTTCCATTTCAGGTGATGAAGAACCACCACCTGCTGATTTGGATGAGCTAATTAGAAAAACAGAGTTAATAGTGAAAGGCTCTTTCGGAGATATACTAAGCAAAGAAAACATGATCAGAATAGGTGACTTGCCTGATGATCATTTGTATGCAGAAGGACATCTTTATGAATTTCAAGTAGATGAAGTTTTTAAAGGGAATATAGTAGGGGAAATTCATCCGATTCTATACTATGGTTTTGAAGTAGCAGTCCATGATCATGCTGGCAAGCATATAAGTAATGTTATGGTTCCGAGTCCAGAATATAAAACACCGGATCCTACCAAGCAATACATTTTGTTTTTACGAAAAAATCCGATTGGTGCTACCACGTATAGTAGATCAAGTGATGCTTATATGATTGAGATTGACCAGGATCAATCTATGCAGTTCATTTCAGAGCGAATGGAAGGGCAGTTAAGTGAGAGTATTGTGTTAACGAACCCAGACCATAACCGAGCAGAGCATGTTGTAAAAGTGAGAGAAGGTATCTACGTTGATGTATTTGAGTCCATGCCAATTATAAATAATTATTTAGAAGAATATCATGATTTGCAGGCATTGGAAGATAAACTCCGATCCATTAGATAAATCAAATTAATAGAAAAATAGCCCCCTACGTATGTAAGGAGGCTATCGAGAGGGTTAAGTATATTTAGTTGTTGTTATTGTTGTTACGGTTGTTTCTATTATTTCTTGCGTTGTTGTTATTGTTGTTGTTGTTGAATTCATTCTCATTTGCGAATTCCGCATTTGCATTTACATCTAAGTTGTTGTTGTTATTGTTATTGTTGTTATTGTTGCGGTTCGCACGGTTGTTGTTATTGTTGTTATTAGCCATTATTATCACCTCCATAACTGTAATTTTTCCCAAAAACAATATTTCATACGGATTTTATTTCATATTTTTTTGAAAAAAAAGAGTATAATTTCTTTGACAACTCCACCGGTATATTATATAGTTACTTACGAAAAGTAATTAAAAGGTGGAATTATAATGGTACAAAAGGAGATTTCCCCTAAGATAGGGATTGGAAAGATAAAACTTACCGTTCAAAATATACAAGATTCTATTGATTTTTATACAAAACTATTAGGTTTTACAGTGTTGGATAAATGTGACGATTTCGTGTCACTCACTGCTGATGGGAAAACAACACTAGTAGAGTTAAGGGAGCAGAGTGATGCAACAATCAATCAACACCGAACAACTGGTTTGTATCACTTTGCAATTTTAGTTCCGAATCGAAAAGAACTTGCTATATCTTTACAGCACTTATTGAACTCACAATACAGACTTGATGGGGCGTCGGATCATTTGTTTAGTGAAGCGGTTTATTTGCGTGATCCAGACGGTCATGGAATTGAAATTTATGCCGACAGACCAAAAGAAAGTTGGAAAGTGAACCAAGATGGAACACTAGCTGTTGCCAGTGATCCGTTAGATGTACAAGGATTGTTAGCGGAAGCTATTGGAGAAAATTGGAGTGGATTGCATCAAGATACAATCCTAGGGCATGTCCATGTACATGTTGCTGATATGGAGAAAACAAAGGATTTTTACCATAACATTCTTGGTTTTCCTATCAAAATAGAAATTGCTGATCACGCCCTCTTTATTGCAGGAGGAGATTATCATCATCATTTAGGTTTAAATACATGGGCAGGTGTGGGAGCACCACAACCACCATCATCTGTTGTTCAAATGGAGTACTTTACAATTACCGTGCCTTCCATGGAAGAGATGGAGAGCATTATGGGTAAATTAGTGCAGAACGACATTGAGGTGGAAAATCGGGAGGGTGGTCTATTTGGAAGAGATCCGTCAGGGAACGGGATTTTGTTTGTTTTGTAGGTACAACATCAATAATCAAAAGGCTCATAACAGAAGAGAGGAAACGATCCCTCTTTGTTATGAGCCTTACATGTTTATCCGTTTACGATAGATCCACCATTTACGTGAATAACTTGTCCTGATACGTACGAGGAATCGTCTGACGCTAGATAAACGTAACTTGGTGCTAACTCCGCAGGTTGACCAGGACGCCCCATTGGAGTGTTTACGCCGAATTTGGCTACCTGATCTGCAGGGAACGATGCAGGGATGAGTGGTGTCCAGATGGGACCAGGAGCCACCGCATTCACACGGATTCCTTTTGATACAATGTTCTCAGATAAAGATCTTGTGAAAGCAATCATTGCTCCTTTTGTTGAAGCATAATCCATTAATACAGGATTTCCTTTGTAAGCCACAATGGAAGCTGAATTGATAATCGCACTTCCTTTTTTTAAATGTGGCATTGCTGCTTTTGTTAAATGGAAGCAGGAAAAAATATTCGTTTTGAACGTTCGCTCCATTTGTTCTTCTGTAATATCCTCGATTTTTTCTTGATAATGCTGTTCTGCCGCATTATTAATTAAAATGTCTAATCCACCAAATTTATCTACCGTTTGTTGAATGGCGTTCTCACAAAAGGATTTGTCGCCAATATCTCCTGCAATTGTGAGACATTCCCCACCGTACTTCTCTACTTCTTCCTTTGTTATCTGTGCATCTTGTTCTTCATCTAAATACGTTATGGTAAGCTTGGCCCCTTCTTTGGCAAATGCAATGGCAACAGCGCGACCAATTCCACTGTCGCCTCCAGTGATAAATGCCACTTTATCTTTTAATTTCCCGCTACCTTTGTAATTGGGGTCTTCATAAATTGGTTTAGGATTCATTTCTGTTTCAAAACCAGGCTGGTGGTTTTGATGCTGTGGGGGTTGTCCATTTGTTTGTCGATTGTTAACTTCATTATATTTCATAGCAAAACACTCCTAATTTTATAGTTATCATTTTTTAGAATGTCTCTTTATTAGTACCAATAACCGATTTTTTTATAAAAAAACATCGGATTTTTGAAAAAGGAAATATATTGTGTTTTATCTTCATACTTTCTTCACTTTTTCTGTGTAAATTGATTAAGGAAACATAAAAGATTAAAAACTATCGTAACAACATAAAAAAAGTAGGAGTGAAGAAATGAAAAAGTTATTTTTGCTAATTCTTTTGGTGCTTCTTCCATTATTCTTATTAGGATGCCAAAATGATGGGGCACACGGAGGAAATACTCATTCAAATACGGATAGTGAGCAAGAAGAAACAGAAGGAAACGATGAGGAACACGGTGAAGGTCATGGAGCGGATCATGGTGATCATCACGATCATGGTCATAGTGACGACGCACATAATGACTTTGCAAACGCACCTTCGAACTTCAACGAGAATGCGATGCAGAACTTATTGCATCATCAGATGAAAAATACAACTCGTTTAGATGCAGAGGATCCGATTACTTTTTCTATTTGGGTGTCTCAGTTAATCTGGCCTGCTACACATGAGCAGAATCAGCCAGGAACAGTAATTCTAGCGCCGCTAGAAAACTGGGGAATTGCTTTAGCGAGTACAACACTTATTCATCATCCGAATGATGGACCAATTTTATATACGGAAAATGGAGAAATCCCTGAATCAGTGATGAATGAAATTCACCGTTTACAGCCTAAGGGCAATGTGAATGGTACGGAAGTTATGGTAATGGGAGATGTGGAGGAAGAAGTTCTTGCTCAGTTGGATGGGTTTGCTGTAGAACATCTTCCAGGGAACGATGCGATACAGTTTGCAGTAGATGTTGAACAAATGTTTTCCGAAATCATTGGAGAAGTCCATGAGAGTGTGATTATTGCTTCTATTGATGAGAGTGCGAAGGAGTATTCGATCATCGCGGGGCAGTGGATTGCGCATATGAACGAGTCGGTTCTGTTTGTGACGGATGAGGTGCCTGAGGTGACTAGGGCGGCTTTGGAAAAACGTGATGGGAATGCTAGCATTTTTGTGATGGGTTCGGAGGATGTGATTTCAGCTTCTGTGGTTGAGGAGTTGGAGGAGTTTGGATCTGTTCAACGTATTGGTGGTTCCACACCTGCGGAGATGTCCGTTGAGTTTGCGGTTTTCCGAGATGATGCTACTCAGGTTGGCTGGGGGCAAGGGGAGCCTGGACATGGTTTGTCGTTTGCTTCGTTGAATTCACCGATGTTTGCGATTGCTGGTGCTCCTTTAGGGCACTTAGGGAAGCACACTCCGTTAATTTGGTTAGAGGACGAAATTAGTGAGGAATTGTACGAGTTCTTAGCATCGATTCGTCCGACTTTCTCTGATAACCCAATGGCTGGCCCATACAATCATGCTTATTTATTTGGTTCTAGCGAGATTATTTCGTATCGAGTTCAGGGTATTCTAGATGAGAAGCTGGAGATTGCGGGAGATCATGCGCATTGATGTGAGTTTCTCCTGTTGTGGGAGTGCATAGGTTACTTGAGGGCATTGAAAAAGCATAGCTTTTTCGGTGCCTTTTAATTTTACATTCGACAAATTGTTAGTATTTAGGCTCTAATTGTTAGTATTTAGTTTCGAATTGTTAGATATCACCGTTAAATTGTTAGATAGTAAGACTCAATTGTTAGATATACAAAATGCCAGGGAATGAATCCATTCAGGCTAGCATCAAAATAGCTTAAAACCGACTAGATTTGTTAGTTTAACCAGTTACCTGATAACTGATAGCACAATTAGGGACAAAAACTAGCTCATAATCATCCACTGAGTGTAAAAAATTATAGAAAAGCAAATAAAAACCAAGATATAAGAGCCATTTAGCTTTTTTATCAAAAAACTAATCAATAAACTTCTTCAATCCATTTGACATGCTCTTTTATAAGTAGTAAAATACAAACATCATCAAAAAAAGTTATTTAAAGATAATAATGTGTACAGCGTTATGAGTAGAAAACGCAAATAAGCGGGTGTAGTTTAGTGGTAAAACCTCAGCCTTCCAAGCTGATGTCGTGAGTTCGATTCTCATCACCCGCTCCAAAAACATAAACTCAAAGTAGTGTTCCATGGAACGCTACTTTTTTCATGCGTTCATTACATGTACAATGAAAGATATACACAAGTTATACTTTGAGAAATTGTGAAATAAAGTAGAAAATAAAAGAAAGTAGGTGAAAACTGTGGTAAATGCCCAGCTAAAGTCAGAGATCATTGCATACAGTAAGAGTATAGGCATCGACAAAATTGGGTTTGCCGCAGTGGACCCCTTTGTCCTATTTCGCGAGCGGTTGAAGGACCAACAACAATTAGGATATGAATCTGGATTTGAAAAAGGAACAATAGAAGAACGAACCACACCTGCAAAGTTATTACCAGTAGCGAAAACAATTATTTCTATTGCATTAGCCTACCCTTCCCGTTTGAAAAATGCTCCCCGCTCTGTGAAGGGAGATCGTCGTGGAATTTTTTGCAGAGCATCTTGGGGGGAGGATTACCACCATATTTTAAGAAGGAAATTAAAAGCTCTTGAAGAATTTATTGTAGAGCGTGTTCCTGATACAAGATGCTTATCCATGGTGGATACAGGAGAATTGTCAGATCGTGCGGTAGCAGAGAGGGCAGGTATTGGTTGGAGTGGGAAAAATTGTGCTGTTATAACCCCAGAGTTTGGTTCATATGTGTACTTAGGGGAGATGATCACAACACTAAGTTTACCTGTAGACACTCCTATAGAGGACCAATGTGGGGAATGTAACAAATGTGTAGACGCGTGTCCCACAGGAGCACTTGTTCAAGGTGGGCAATTAGATTCCAATAAGTGCATTGCTTTTTTAACACAAACAAAGGATTTTTTACCGGATCAATATCGGAAAAAGTTAGGTAATCGTCTTTACGGATGTGATACGTGTCAGGTTGTCTGCCCCGAAAATAAAGGGAAAGATCACCATCATCATGAAGAGATGGAACCTGATCCTGATCTAGCGAAACCTAGATTACTACCGTTATTAACGATAAGTAATCGTGAATTTAAGGAAAAGTTCGGGCATGTTTCAGGGTCATGGCGTGGCAAAAAACCAATTCAACGAAATGCAATTATTGCGTTAGCTCATTATAAAGAGGAAAGCGCATTGCCTACTCTCTATGAATTGTTGAAAAATGATCCTCGACCGGTAATACGAGGAACGGCAGCATGGGCAATAGGGGAAATTGGTGGAGAAGAATCGGAGAAGCGATTAAATCTAGCTTTGGAAAAAGAAGATGATAAGGACGCTGTTGAAGAGATTTCTAAAGGGCTTGAAACTATTTATCAGCGTAAGAAATGATGGTATGGTAAGTGGGAAACCTGTATTCATAGTTTTAAAAAAATGTAATATCTGTGTTCGAAAGTGGGGGTAAGAAATGGTTAAGCGACCGTACATTTACTATGCCGAAATGGATAGTCCAATAGGTGTGTTAACGATTGGAAAAACAGAGCGTGGCATTTGTTTTATCGAATTTGGCTCCATTAAGGAAACTTGCTCAAATATTGATACTTGGTTAAAAAAACGGTTAATGAATGTAGAACTGGTTGAGGACTTTCAACAATTACAGGAGCCAATTTGTCAGTTAGAAGAGTACTTTCGAGGCGAAAGAACGAACTTTGATTTGCCCATAGACTTATACGGAACAAGATTTCAGACTCTTGTTTGGAATAAAGTAAAAGACATTTACTATGGTGAAACTAGATCATATAAAGATATAGCAATTGAGATAGGTGCACCAAAAGCAGTGAGAGCGATTGGTGGTGCGAATAACCAAAACCCTGTACCAATCATTATTCCATGTCACCGGGTAATTGGTAGTAATGGATCTATGGTTGGCTATGGTGGAGGTTTAGATAAGAAAGAGTATTTACTAAGGCTAGAAGGCGCGATAGAAAAAATATCGTAATCTCATATACTATGAAGAGGACTCCAAAAGGAACTCGAATCTAAGGCTTTCAATGGCTTTGAATTCGACTTTTGGAGTTCTCTCTTTTTATACCAGCAAAGAGTAACAATAAAAATTCACCATTGCGGATGAAAATTGTTATGACGTGGTTAACAACTTACCACTTTATATGCAATGAGCGATTGTCCACGGAACTCCTGTGGGAAGCAGAGTAGAGGAGGGGAGAGACTTAAGTGCGAAGAAGGACTGCAGAAGGCTCGGCAACTCCCCTCAGGATAGGGAGTGGGCAGTAGCGAATGGAATATGAGCTCACACAGTTAGTATTCATTATAATTATGGGTTAATGTGATCACGAAATTTTCAGGTATATATGATAAACTCTTCATTTTTTTATCATTTATTTTCCGTATGCATGAATAGGATAGTAAAAGGAGAAAAAGGAGGGGAAAGTGTTGAGTTCAAGCATTGAAGTAGTCAAGAGGTACGTAGAAGATTGTCATCAATGCTTTGTTGATGGGGAGAGAGCAGGTTCATTTATTCGTGAAAATGATATGTTTGCCTTACAACGAAAGCATAAAAATTTACAAAAACGTAAAGCGGAGATTGTTAAAAATATCGTGGATGGCTATATTGTTCGAGAACAAAAGTTTTATAATAGATCGATTGTTGATTATGGGCTTACATTACAGCACGTAATCAAACAGTGCGAAAAACTTTATATTGAGGAGCAGATTCAATTACGTAGAGCAGTAATTGAAGATGGAGAAGTAATTGATGATTATCAGATCCATCGTGATGGAGTGGTAGATAAAGATCTACCTGATCCATCGAGCTTTCGACAGGTTTTTAATGATAGACAGGGAGATAGGTCAAGAGTGGATTACAACTATGACCGGCTGGCTGTTGTTAGGTATGCAGAACGATGGTGGAATGATTTTAATCCTGAGTACAAGAAATTTGAGAATGATTGTACAAACTTTATTTCTCAGTGCCTACAAGCAGGTGGTGCGCCTATGATTGGTCACCCTGATCGTGCAAACGGATGGTGGTATCGTAATAAAAGCTGGAGCTATAGCTGGACTGTTGCGCACGCGCTGCGATGGTATTTTAGTGGAGCAAAAACTGGTCTTCAGGCTCGAGAGGTGTCAAGTGCAGATGAACTCATGCGAGGGGATATTATATGCTATGATTTTAATGGAGATGGACGTTGGGATCATACGACTGTAGTTGTTGCAAAAGATGGTGATGGTTTTCCTCTCGTTAATGCACATACAGCAAATAGTAGGATGCGCTATTGGGCATATGAGGATTCTACCGCTTGGACGGAAAATATAAAATACAAATTTTTTCACATACTCGATAAGCAGTCTAATACTTAAAACGTGGTTGCTGAAGATTTTGTATACATCTTCCTTTTCTAAATTGAAAATGATATGATTACGAGGATGTTTACAAAATTAGAGGTGAAGATAGAGTGGCATTACATGTTGTACTACATGAACCAGAAATCCCAGCTAATACAGGAAATATTGCTCGTACTTGTGCTGGAACGAATACACAGCTACATTTAATTCATCCGTTAGGTTTCTCTACTGATGATAGAATGTTAAAAAGAGCAGGTTGTGATTATTGGCCAAACGTAACAGTGAATCATTATGATAATATTGAGGAACTATTTTCTAAATATCCAGATGGAGAGTTTTTTTTAATTGAAACGAGTGGTAAAAAGTACTATCATGAATTCGATTACTCCAATCTTGAGACGGACTATTTCTTTATTTTTGGCAAAGAAACAAAGGGATTGCCAGCGGATTTAATTGAAGCTCATCAGGATCGTTGTTTTCGCATACCACAGACGGATAAGATTCGTTCGTTAAACTTATCTAACACAGCAGCTATTTTAGTATATGAAGCATTGCGACAACAGCAATTTAGCAGCTTGACATAGAGTGTTCAAAGGTGCATTTTACCTGCATATACAGAAAAATTATAGAGGGCGAGTCCATTTTGTATGGTCTTGCCCTCTTTATTTATGAAAGCTTGTCATGCTAGGGAGGATTATATTTCTCCTTTTTTTTAGTACATTGAATAAAAAGCTAGTATTTTCTAAAAGATATACATGGAGGTGAAATACATTGAAAAAGAAATATGGTTCCTATTATTTCTTACTTATCATCACCGCTTTAGGAAGTGCTTTATTACCATTCGCAATCGGAAAACGTTCATTTAAGGATTGGATTATTGTTTATCTTGTTAGTTGTATTGGTAATTACTATGCAGATAAAATATTGGTTACTAAAGGGTATCTTAAATACCCCGTGCGGCTTTTTTCTAAATATAAAATCCATTTACCTTTTGATTTTATACATTACCCGTTAATGTTACTTTATTATAATCAATGGACTCTTAACAGTAAGCCTATTGGAGTATTGGCGAAGGTCTTTCCTTTTGCGATTCCATTGATAATCTTTGAGACGATAGCAGCAAAAAAAACGAAACTCATAAAGTGGAAAAAGGGCTGGACATGGTACCATTCGTTCATAAGTATACTTGTAAAATTGTTAATATGTAGAAGTATCATCTATTGGATTCGCGTAATGAACAAATCTAAGATTTCAATTAATTATTAAATAAAGTAAGGGTGTTACGAATGTTTCGACATGTAACACCCTTGTTGTATTAATGCTTGTGAAGTGTAAGATGGAGCTTTGTATTCGCTGTTTAATCCCGCCGGAGTCTTCGTATATTTCCTCCGACTGGCTATTTATCCGTTTGGCCAGCTAACTAACTTACCGCCCACTTGGTTTAAATGGAATGGTAACTGTTTGTATGCGTGCTGGTGGGAAATGCTTTGTTAAAAATGTTATGGTGGTATTCCACGCAGTTTCTCCTAAAACAGCTTTCTGTACGTTTTCAAAATCACCTTCGTTGTTAGTCAATGTTGGGAGGTAAGGCACTGTTAACTTATCTCCGCAAAATTCATAGGAGAGATGTTCTACTGGATAGGGAAAGGAGTTATTCGATAAACGTTCTGTTACTGTTTGAGCCATCAAATCTGACGGCCAGAAGTCGTCTTGTTTTCCACTAATCAACAAAAGAGGACCATTCACTTTTTCCACTTCGATCGCTGCTTCTATTTTTCCATTTTTTTCATACTTCTCGAGACTTTTTTCACATACATTTCCCAAGGATGCCGTATCTTTCCTTTGTTTTCTAAACCAAGATGTTACCATCATCGGTAAACTGAAATGATATGGTACGAATGGAATAGTTTCTCCGTTCTCCGTCCAAGCTGCTGTTCGTTTGGATGACTGTATTTTTTGGAAAACATGACTTGTTGGAGAATTCGCAATAACTCCTTTTATACTAGGGTCTTTGGAAGCAACAACTAGTGCTAACTCTGCGCCTTTCTCCGTTCCATGTAAAATAATTTTCTGTTCATCTGTTGAAGGATGGTTTTTCACCCACTGTAAAACCTTGTTTATGTCTTCTAATGGAACAGTGGCTCCATTGTTGGTGTAATTTACTGCAAGGGCACCATAACCGTGTGATGCATATAGTGCTGCAGCATCTAATGGAGGTTCTCCATGATAGCTTCCAAATAATATGATAGTAGGAAGTTTCTGCTTGTTTTTAGGATAAAAATAAGTTCCTGAAAACGGAACATCGTTTGGGAGTGCCTCTTCCGTAACATAGTCTTCTTTAAAGAGTCGAATCACAGTTCGAGATTCTGTTCGTTGACTAATACTCGACTCCATATCAATGTGTAGTTTCAATGGATCTGTGCTATTTGATGGGAAATTAGTTGGAGTTTTCCCATCAATAGGTCGTAGTTTCCATAATAATAAAGAAAATATATTATTGTCTTGCTTACAATTTTCTCCAATGGATAGTTTCCCATGTTCGTCCGCGTTTGTTGAGACAGTGGAGCTCCATTTTCCTAATGTATGATGATCCATCGTCATTTTCATTTTGATTGTTTCATTCGCTTCTAATCCATCCATATGCAATTGTAATGGTTCATCCACTCGTCCAATATCAGGATAAAGAAAACATTTCATTTCAATCCCACCTCATATAGTATTCCTTACACCATATTCGGACAGGCAAAAAATAAGACTATCATTTGCTTAAAAAAGAAAAAACTACTCACCTATTTTGGTAAGTAGCTTTTAGTACTAATTTTTGTTTGGGTTGTCGTTATAACCTGCAGTAAAAATCGCTACAAGAAATGCTACGCAAACTCCTAAAATTAAGTATAATCCCATCAAAATATCCTCCTTTGATGTTATCTATGAATCAATATACCATGTTTTAAAAGGAAAGAAAAGAAAATGAAAGAGGTTTGTCTCTACAAATATTTTCATTGCAACCAACTTGCTTTATAATTAACTTGAGCGAATTATTATATTGAACTCTACATATCAACCACTTTATTACACCATTTAAATAGTTGTAGAATAAAAGGAGGTCACCTTATGTTTGTTGTTTTCAATGAACTACATGTACCGAAAGAAGGAAGACAAAATGTTGAAAATCGTTTTTCTAATAGTGCCGAAAAGATGAAAGAAATCCCTGGTTGCTTAGATTTCATGTTTCTCACACCAGAAGATAATGATAACTATCAAATTGTTTTAACGAAATGGGAAACAAGGGAATCGTATGAAGCATGGGTTAATTCAGATGAGTTTAAAGAAGCCCATCGAACTCGTCGAGCTAACTTAGATAAGAGTCCAACAACTGGTAACAAGATTTATACGTACAACGTGCCACATCATCTATAATCAATCTAGTTCAACCGAGTTTGTTTTCACTCGGTTGAACGACTGTTTAGGAGCAAAAGCATCATGAAAAATGCATATTTAACTAGTCATTTCCCGTTACTTTCTATCATTTTATTTAGTCTTTCCCTTTCCATATATAGTGAAAGAAATCTTGTCCTCTATTTCATGCAAATAGGTTTGTATGAAGGGATGATTGAATTTTTTTCAGAACGGGGAATTCAATTAACGCTACTGTTCTTATTGTGGCTATTCTTTTTTATGTTATTTTCAGCTTTAAAGTTAATAGCGGATACAATTAATGAGGTTTCGTTACTGTTTTTTTCAAAGGATGAAGAGGGTAGTGATTTAAAAAGTGTTCGGAAAGGATCCTGGTTCTTTCTTGTTGGTGGAATTCTTTCCATCGGGTTAACATTTCACATCATGCTCATACTTGCTGTATTTGTTGCTGCTTGCATAGCCTTTTTTATCTTTTTTATTTATAAAGTGAGTGTAACGCAATCTTCTTTTTCGTTAATTGGAATTATCTTTTTTCATACTTTCTTTTGGTTTTCGTTCGGATTGACTGTCCTGTGGGCGTTGTTGAAGCTTTATAATAGTATCATTGCTAGTTTGCCGTTGTAGTAACTCCGAACGAAATGATACTTGTGTATACTATCGCTACGGAAATATACTTCGCTTTCCGCGGGAGGTTGGTGAGCTGCCGAGTGCTTAAGCACTCTTGGGGTCTCACCTTTACCTATTGATCCCGCCGGAGTTTTCGTATATTTCCTCCGCTATGTTTACACATCGTTCGGCTTCTCAGCTTTACACTTTCATTATGACCAAGACTCATTTTTCTCGCGCAGAACATATTATGATCCCTCACTCCACCTTCTCTATTTGCGACATATATGCTCTCCAGATAGTTAAATGGAGGCGCTGATTAACGTTATTCATAGAGCTTGGTGTGTCATACCCCAGCCATATTCCAGAAGTGTACCGATCTGTTGAGCCTACAAACCATAAGTCGTGGTAGTTATTTGTTGTTCCCGTTTTTCCACCGATATATCCAGAAGTAGAGAAGTGAGCGTTTCTTCCGGTGCCTTCCGTAACTACTTTGTTCATCATTTTGCGGATTTCCAGGGTTGTTTCTTCGCTCAACACTTGAACACCATCTGAATCCCATGCATATAAGACACGTCCATCATTTCCCACCACTCGTCGTATTGCTTTCGGTGATTCATAAACTCCACCTGTTGCAAACGTGGAGTATGCACGGGTCATCTCCAACACGGAAACACCGTTTTCTATTCCACCAAGAGCTGCGGGAAGGATCATATCGTTCATACTAACCCGTTCAAAGCCTAATTGTGAGAAATACTCGAAAGCAGTTGTGACTCCCATCGTATCTAATACTCTAACTGCCGCCGTATTATAGGAATGTTTAAATGCAGCTTCCATAGAAACTCGTCCATAAGATGCTCTTCCATAGTTTTGTGGTTGATACCCATTTTTTACAAAGGAGGAAGCATCAATCGTTGTTTTCGCATTAGAACCAGTTTCTTCTATATATGGTGCATAAACAAGAAGAGGCTTTATCGCTGAACCTGGCTGACGGAATGATTGATATGCGCGATGGAACCCAAACTTTTCATAGTTAACTCCGCCAGAGATAGCCACGATCTCATTTTGAGTATGATCGATGACTGTTGTTCCAACTTGTAGCTTAGAGTTACTCAAATTTGTATCGATAGCTTTCGATACTTCTTGTTGAATATGCGGAATAAAGGCCGTTTCGATCGTCACCCCATCTTGTAATAACTCAGCTACTGCCATTTCTAATTCGATTTGTAGCAACATTCGTTTTTCTTCATTAGATTCCATGTCCATTCTTTGGAAATACCCCTCTTTTTCTCCAACAAGTTGACGTAATTCATGATAAACATATGTTACATAATCTGGGTATAAATCTACTTTTTTATATAAGTTTAATGAAATTTCCTCATCTAGTGCCGCAATATATGTTTCTTCATTGATAACATGTGTTTCAAACATTTTAAGTAGAATCCATTCTTTCCGTGCATGCGTATTTTCTTTATTTTTCAGAGGATTGAAACGTTCTGGATTATTTGGAATAGCACTCAAAAAGGCAACTTCTGCAACAGTAAGATCATCTGCTTTTTTATTAAAATAGAAGCGACTTGCTGCTTCCATCCCATACACGCCGTTTTTGAAGTAAATAACATTTACGTACAACTCTATAATCTGCTCTTTTGTCATCTGCTGTTCCATCTGATATGCATAAAGAAGCTCGGAAATTTTTCTTTCATATGATTTGTCATGTGTTAGAAACAGATTTCTCACTAGCTGCTGGGTAACAGTACTTCCCCCTTGTTCTAAAGAGTCACTTTGAATGTTAACGAGAAGTGCTCGTGCTATTCCTTTTATGTCAAACCCTTTATGTGAAAAAAATTGTTGGTCCTCTGCAGCTAGTAAAGCGTCTACTACTGTCTTTGGAATTTCCTCATAAGGAAGATATATTCTATTTTCAGAGGAGTATATATCTGAAAGTTTGTTATTATTCGAATCAACAATGACGCTATTTTTCGCAATAGTAAAATCTGTTAGATTAATGGACTCATCTAATACTAAAGGTAATGATTTTGCAGCATGCCATTCTTCAAAAGTAAATAGAGTAATAAGAGAAAAGAAAATAATAAAAATTAAAATAAATAGAGTACCAGTTAAAGGGCGCATTGTTTATACCATCTTTCTTCAGTGTATACAAACATTTTACAGAAAAAAGGGTATGTATGGGGAAGTATTTTAAAATAATTTTCAAACTATGTTTTTTTAGATGGACGTCATACTGTGATGATAGGTCACATAGATTAAAAGAAAGATTTCATAATATGTATTCGATAAGTTTACCAAGCTGAAATAGCACCATTATTTATACTATTTGTTTCAAAAATTTAAAAGGACTAGAATCTTATGCTAGGTGAACGCATAAGATGAACCATGGATGTCTAATAGTATTTATTTAGTGTTGGGAGGAGGCCAAAATTGGAAATTTTAAATAAGATTCAAATGCACCGTGAAGAAGAAGGGCGCCTAAAGTGGGAAGGAACTTTTGCAGAGTATTTAGACATTTTGCGTGAGCGACCGGAAGTGGCTCAGACAGCTCACTCCCGTATTTATAACATGATTAAAGATGCGGGTGTTGAGGAAGTGGACGGTCAGAAGAGGTACAAATTTTTTGAAAATCAAATATTTGGCTTAGAGGATGCACTTGAAAGATTAGTAGAAGAATATTTTCATTCTGCTGCAAGAAGATTAGATGTAAAGAAACGAATCCTCCTTTTAATGGGTCCTGTAAGTGGGGGGAAATCTACCCTCGTTACAATGTTGAAGCGTGGCCTAGAAGAATACTCTCGTACGGATCGAGGGGCGGTATATGCCATCAAAGGGTGTCCGATGCACGAAGATCCTTTACATCTTATTCCTCATCACATGAGAAGTGATTTTTATGATGAATTCGGTATCAGAATCGAAGGTAGCTTATCACCACTAAATGTGATGCGCTTAGAGAAGGAGTATGGAGGAAAAATAGAAGATGTCATGGTAGAACGTGTTGTTCTTTCTGAAGATAAGCGTGTGGGGGTAGGTACATTTAGTCCTTCAGACCCCAAATCCCAAGATATTGCGGATTTAACAGGAAGTATTGATTTTTCCACAATCGCGGAGTATGGATCTGAATCAGACCCTCGTGCGTACCGATTTGATGGGGAGTTGAATAAAGCGAATCGTGGAATTATGGAGTTCCAGGAAATGTTAAAGTGTGATGAGAAGTTCTTATGGCACTTATTATCATTAACGCAAGAAGGAAACTTTAAAGCTGGAAGGTTTGCACTTATATCCGCAGATGAAATGATCGTGGCACATACAAATGAAGCGGAGTATAAATCGTTTATCTCCAATAAGAAAAATGAAGCGTTACATTCTCGAATTATCGTAATGCCGATTCCATATAACCTAAGAGTAAGTGAGGAAGAGCGGATTTATGAGAAGATGATTAAAGAAAGTGATATAGGTGATGTGCATATTGCGCCACATGCATTAAAAATTGCTGCAATTTTTACAATTTTAACTCGGTTAAAAGACTCTCAAAATGGTAGTGTCGATGCTCTGAAAAAACTGAAGCTTTACGATGGGCAAAACGTAGAGGGCTTTAGTTCTCAAGATGTGGAGGAACTTAAGAAGGAGTATGCTGATGAAGGGATGGAAGGAATTGATCCTCGTTATGTAATTAATAGAATATCATCAGCCATTATCCGGAAAGAATTAACTACGGTAAATGCATTAGATGTGTTGCGTTCTATTAAAGATGGTCTTGATCAACATGCATCTATTTCAAAAGAGGATCGTGAGCGTTACTTAAATTTCATCTCTGTTGCTCGTAAAGAATATGATGAAATTGCAAAGAAAGAAGTTCAAAAGGCATTTGTCTATTCTTATGAAGAGTCTGCGAAAACATTAATGGATAATTATTTGGATAACGTAGAAGCATATTGTAATAAAAATAAACTTCGTGATCCTTTAACTGGGGAAGAAATGAATCCAGACGAGAAACTAATGCGTTCGATTGAGGAGCAAATCGGAATCTCGGAAAATGCGAAAAAAGCATTCAGGGAAGAGATCTTGATCCGCATTTCTGCTTATGCAAGAAAAGGGAAGAAGTTTGATTACAATTCCCATGAAAGATTACGTGAAGCAATTCAGAAAAAGCTATTTGCTGATCTGAAAGATGTAGTGAAAATTACTACATCGACGAAAACTCCAGATGAAAACCAATTGAAAAAAGTAAATGAGGTTATCGCTCGTCTTGTGGATGAGCATGGTTATAATACTGCGTCTGCGAATGATCTATTGAAGTATGTTGGAAGTCTGTTGAACCGCTAATAAATGTAAATGTATGGTAACTAAGGGTGTATGAAGAGCTAAGTTATGGACTCTTCATATGCCTTTTTTTCGTGGGGGATAGTATAGCAGGGAGGGGATGTTCCTTTATTTGGTTGATTCGTCGACATATTTTGACAAATTGTTAGTTTTCATGCTCTAATTGTTAGTTTTCTCCTTAAAATTGTTAGATTCCGTTGGTCAAATGTTAGATTCCATACTCTAATTGTTAGATTTTCCATTGATCAGGAAAAAATCATCTCATTTAACCTTCTAACCTCGATTTGCAGAACGTATATTATACAAAAAACTGTTCAGATAATTTCACTGAGCAAATAAAATGTAATAAAAACCAAATTTGTACCAAAATTTATGAGACAATATCAGCTTTCTTAAATGATTCTAGGTCGGCGTTCGAGTTTCTATAAGTTTCCCCGAAAACTACTTACTTCATAGCGTACTATCATCCATTTTTATCCACTGTGATATCAAATTAT
The DNA here is from genome assembly GCF_041820985.1 of Evansella sp. AB-rgal1. Lineage (NCBI taxonomy): Bacteria > Bacillati > Bacillota > Bacilli > Caryophanales > Bacillaceae > Evansella > Evansella sp. AB-rgal1. The sequence goes on along the minus strand of NZ_JBGUAU010000009.1, from coordinate 138,222 downwards.
ACTTGCATGGTGATGTACCAAAAACGTTAGTCAGAATAATATATTGGTAACGAACCGACTTCTGTTACATATACATATACTACGTAACATTTTCATTACAAAGGTTATTATTGTGTTATTGCGGTTTTAAAAGGGGCCGTTTTGGAAATAATAGTATTAGAGATATACCTGTAAAATCCTGTAAAGTGGGGGATGGACTATGATTGAAGTTGCGAGGCAGGTTACCACTAAGCTAAAGAAACACTCCTGGAGAAGACGCATATGGCTTTCTGTGAAAGCGCTTACTATTTTACTTCTCTTCGTTTTCGTTGTAAGAGGCTTTGTGTTCACTAATTACATTGTGTATGGTAAGTCGATGATGCCTACGATTCACGATGGAGATCGTATTATTGTTAACAAAATAGGCTATGAAATTGGGCAGCCTAATAGATTTGATTTAATTATCTTCCATGCAACAGAGGAAACAGATTATATAAAACGGGTAATAGGACTTCCTGGAGACGAGATTGAATATATTAATGACCAATTATATGTAAATGGAGAAACGGTGCCAGAAAGCTTTTTAGACCATTATCGTGATAACTATGATAAAGGCTTATTTACAGATGATTTTACATTAGATTTGGTTACAGATTCTACAATGGTTCCAGAAGGACACGTATTTGTTTTAGGGGACAATCGTCGAAATAGTGTTGATAGTCGCCATATTGGTTTTGTAAACATAAATGAAATTGTAGGAAAAGTAAATCTAAGTTATTGGCCTATACAAAATGTAAGAATTATTAACTAATAAAAAGTACTGAAAAAAATTCAGTACTTTTTCTCTTTTATTTTATTATGAAAACTACGATGAAAGCTCACCATAAAGACATTTCTTGAGGGCATGTATATAAAAATGGGTGGAAAAATATACTTCAGCTTGGGTTATTATCAGATTTTTTTGTCAACTGAAGAGATTTACTGCATATGATAAAGTAAGCTTTTTTTTCACAACAAAGAAACGCTGTTGAGAGCAAAAGCGTCGTCAAGTTTATAGTATGAGTTGTTTTGTATGATGTGCATGTCCAAATTAAATAAGGAGGGAAAAATAATGAAAGGCAGTACAGGAAAGAATTTTGTTGTCTCTCAGGAGAACTGGTCCCTCCACCGAAAAGGATACCAAGACCAACAACGTCACCAGGATAAGGTACAAGAAGCTATTAACAAAAACCTACCTGACTTAGTTAGTGAAGAAAATATTATTATGTCCAATGGACGGGATATCATTAAAATTCCTATTCGTTCTCTTGACGAATACAAGATTCGTTATAATTATGATAAGAATAAACATGTGGGTCAGGGAACAGGTGATAGTGAGATTGGTGACGTCGTAGCCCAGGATGGAACTCCATCAAAGAAAGGACCTGGGAAGGGCGAAGGGGCCGGTGATCAAGCAGGTGAGGATTATTACGAAGCGGAAGTATCACTGTCAGAATTAGAAGAAATCCTGTTTCAAGAGTTAGAATTGCCGAACCTTCAGCAAAAGGAAGAGGACAATATTGTTGTCGAGAATGTAGAGTTTACGGACATTCGAAAAAAAGGTTTGATGGGGAATATCGATAAGCGTAGAACGATTTTGGAAGCCATCAAGCGTAATGCGATGGAAGGGCGTCCAGGTGTTGCACCCATTTATAATGATGATTTACGATTTAAAACTTGGGAAGAGAAGGTCAAGCCAGAATCAAAAGCGGTAGTATTAGCCATGATGGATACGTCAGGATCTATGGGCCGCTGGGAAAAATTTATGGCGAGAAGTTATTTCTTTTGGATGACTCGATTCTTAAGAACGAAATATGAAACAGTAGACATCGAATTTATTGCCCATCATACAGAAGCAAAAGTAGTTTCTGAGGATGACTTCTTTATGAAAGGGGAAAGTGGTGGAACCATTTGTTCTTCAGCCTATCGAAAAGCGTTAGAATTAATTGATGAAAAGTATCCTCCATCTCGTTACAATATTTATCCGTTCCACTTTTCAGACGGGGATAATCTTACGTCAGATAATCAACGTTGTTTGGGTCTCGTAAAAGAACTGATGGATGTATCAAGTATGTTTGGATATGGGGAAGTAAATCAGTATAATAGACCCTCCACCCTTATGAGTTCGTATAAGAACATACAAGATCCACGCTTCAGACATTATATTTTACGAGAAAAAGCAGACGTGTATCGTTCACTAAAATGGTTCTTTCGAAAAGAAGAAGAATCTCTCGTACACTAGGGAAAATAAATTCAAATGTATGATGAAACGTGCGGAGAAAGGTCCGCACGTTTTTTAGAGAGTTTAGCCGAAGGGCAGATAACAACTAGGAATGGTGAAATCAATTTTTTTCAGCACCCTGAATTGTTCTCTTAAACTCTTTCGGCTCCGATTTATGAAATTGATGCAATAGGTATGTTAAGTAGAGCTGACTTAATCCGTCTATTTTTTTGCCTTTCAGAAAAATAAGGTCTAGGTCTCGTTCCATGTGAAGAGGTTCTTGTATTTGTAACACATGTAAGCTCTCGTTTGCTATTTCTTCTTCCATCGTGAAACGAGATAAAAGAGTAATCCCGATTTTCTGTTTCACCATTTGTTTAATTGCTTCTATATTATCTGTTTCTAGTACGATGTTTGCTTCTATACCATGTTTCTGAAAGGCTCCATAAATCAATGCCCAATCCGCTGTACCACGGTTGAAGGTAATTAACGGTTCGTTTGCTATTTTAGTTAAACTAACTTTTTTTAATGAAGCAAAAGGATGCCCTGGATAAACTGCTAAGACAATTTCATCATATATTAATGGGATATTTTCTACCTTTGGGTGCTGTACACTTCTTGCAATTCCGAAGGGAACTTCATGAGAGAGTACCATATCTAACACTCGAGGTGAACTGGTAGTATGAATACCTAGTTTAATATTTGGATATTGTTTATAGAACTTTTTCGTGATTTGTGGAAGTAAATAATAAGAAGCGATATTTACGGTTGCAAATTCTAATTCACCTGCAAAGGAGTTTTTCATATTGTGGACAGATAACTTTCCCTCTTGAAAGTTTCGAATTACTTCTTCTGCATATGGCAAGAAAGCTCTACCAGCATGATTTAAAGCAATGGCCTTGTTTGTCCGATCAAACAAATGGTAGCCAATTTCATTTTCTAAGGTTTTAATGCGGGAACTAATGGAAGGTTGAGACAAATATAAGTTTTCTGCTGCTTTACTAAAGCTCCCTGTATTTGCAACCTGAATAAAAGCCTCAATATGTTTTATATCCACTTTTTCTCCCCCTCTACAAGCTTGTCAGATTATCTCCTATTTAAATATTGAATAACAACCTATAGAAAATATCTATTAGACTTTGAAATAATTATAGATTAACATAATAGATAATTCAATAGATACAATAGTTAAAATCTTCAGAAAAAATAAAACTCAAATCAAACAAAACCATCCTCGCATTTTTGCTTTTATACAATCAGTCTATACGTTAATAGGAGGTAATAACATGAAGCTCTTTATATCCGCAGACATGGAAGGTATCACAGGATTAGTTGATGAAACCTTTGTTTCTTCCCAAAAGCATAATTATAAACGTGGTCAAGAGATAATGACAGAGGAAGTTAATAGTGTCATTTCATCTGCATTTAATACTGGCTGCAAAGAAGTTATTGTAAATGATAGCCATTCGAAAATGAATAATATATTAATAGAAAAATTACATCCAGAAGCGCAGCTTATTTCTGGAGATGTAAAACCTTTTTCCATGGTCCAAGGCCTAGATGATTCTTATTGTGCTGGTATCTTTCTTGGATATCATTCGAGAGCATCTCAACCAGGTGTATTAAGTCACTCCATGACATTTGGGGCTAGAAATATGTATATTAATGAAATAGAAGTTGGAGAATTAGGTTTTAATGCATTTGTGGCAGGACACTATGAGGTTCCTATCATTATGGTTGCAGGGGATGACCAAGCAGCACTTGAGGCGGAAGCACTCATACCAGGTGTTACTACTGCCGTTGTGAAAAAAGCTATGTCAAGAACGTCCGCACTTTGTTTAACACCAGAAAAAAGTAAGCAACTTTTAAAAGAAAAAACAGAAGTTGCTCTAAAAAATATTTCTAATGTAGATCCGCTAACTCCCCCGAAAGAAATAATCTTACGTATTGAATTTGCAAATTATGGTCAGGCAGAATGGGCAGCATTAATGCCAGGTGCAACGATAGAAACTGGTACAACTGTCCATTTTCAATCGAAGGATATATTAGAAGCTTATCAAGCTATGATTGTCATGACCGAATTAGCCTCACGAACTCAATTTTGCTAATTTCAAACTTCATACTAAGGAGTGTACAGAATGTTTATCACAGACATACAAACCATGCATCAAAAAGTACCACTGAAAAAACCATTTAAAACTGCTTTAAGAACAGTGGATCAAGCTGAATCTATTATTGTAAAAGTAGAGGTTAGTAACGGAATTATTGGTTGGGGGGAAGCTGCTCCAACGATGATGATTACAGGGGAGAGTATACAAAGTATTGAAGCTACGATTCTTTATACCATTAAGCCATTATTACTTGGGAAGAGTATCTTAAACACTGAAACTATTTTCCATTTGTTGCATCGTTCCTGTGTGGGGAATTCTAGCGCTAAAGCTGCAGTTGATATTGCTATTTACGATATCCTTGCCCAATATCATAATCTCCCTCTTTACCAGTACCTCGGTGGTGAATGGGAGGATGGTCTACATAATGAAGTAGAAACGGATTATACAGTAAGCGTTAACTCCCCAGAAGAAATGAGTGAAGCTGCACTACAGCACGTAACGGATGGCTTTAATATTTTGAAAATTAAAGTAGGTAAAGATTCTATCGAGAAAGATATTGTCCGAATTCAACGAGTGAGAGAAACTGTAGGACCAGATATTACGATTCGAGTAGATGCAAATCAAGGATGGAAAACGAAAGACGCCATTCGAGCTATTCGAAAAATGGAGGATATGGGGTTAAACATTGATCTAGTTGAACAACCCGTGTTAGCTTCCGATATCGAAGGAATGAAAATGGTAACGGATTCTGTATTAACACCGATAATGGCAGATGAAACGGTGTTTTCCCCAAGTGATGCCTTTGAGGTGTTGAAAACGCGAGCAGCAGATCTCATTAATATAAAGTTAATGAAGTCAGGCGGCATTTATAAAGCTTCCATTATCAACCATATGGCGGAAGAATGCGGAGTCGAGTGTATGGTAGGAAGTATGATAGAATCACACCTTTCTGTGACAGCTGCTGTTCATTTTGCTGCTAGTAAACGAAATATTGTTCGGTATGATTTCGATGCTCCATTGATGTTAGTGGATAAACCCACAAATGGCGGTATCGATTACGAGATTAATAAAATTCGTATTCCTGAAGAACCTGGATTAGGAATTAGTTCTATAAAGGAAGAATGGAGGGTTGGTCGTGGAGCAAAAACAACATAATGAGCTAAAGAAAATGGTCGTTTGTGTAACTGCTGCTACCGTTTGGACAGAACCAAACGCCCCGAGATATATTGATCAACTTGCATTAATGAATCCTGTTAATTTGGAAGGTTGGTTATCAAGTATTACGACGGAAGAGAGTCTAAAGCTCTGTACCAATAATTTAGTGCAATCACAAGTGTTGTATGGAACAGATGTGTATCTACTAAAAGAGCAAGAGGAATGGGCTCATGTATTGATTCCTACTCAACCAAGTAAAAAAGATAAGCGAGGATACCCTGGATGGATTCCACTGCGACAATTAACAGCAAGTATGTTAGACAGTGTGGATAGTAATGAAATAGCACAAGTCACTGCTGAAAAATCTACATTACATACATCCGTAGCAAATTTACGAAAGAAAAATGGTGCTGGATGTATGGAAATAAGCTTTTTAACTAGATTTCCTGTTACAAAGCAGACAGATGAATATACAGAAGTGGTAACACCACATGGACAACGATTCATTAAAACAGAAGATGTTCGTATTTTCCAAAAGGAAGAGGAATTACATACAGTAAATGGGAATGACCTTCTTGAGACAGGGAAAATGTTTTTAGATCTTCCTTACTTATGGGGGGGGATGACTTCTTACGGGTATGACTGTTCTGGGTTTGTGTACTCTGTGTATCGTAGTTATGGAATAACACTTCCGAGAGATGCTTCCGATCAAGTAAAGCAAGGAACTCCTATTACACGAGAAAACCTTCAAGTAGGTGATTTGCTATTTTTTGCTTATGAAAAAGGGAAAGGTGCAGTTCACCATGTAGGAATGTACGCAGGAAACGATCTTATGATTCATTCGCCGAAAACAGGGAAAACGGTTGAAATTATTCCTCTAACGAACACGAAGTATGAAGAAGAGTTAATCGGTGGTAGAAGATATATTTCATAACGATGATGCATCCCTTTAAAAGATGAAAGGTTGTTATTATGAATGAGTTTATAGACGAAAATCGATTGAGACAGCAGATCCTTAATAACGTTGGAGCATGGTGCGACCTTCATGGTGTTTCTGGTTATGAAGACGATGTGACCCAGAAAGTTTTCCATGAAATCAAAGAGTATGTAGATGATATCTCTATCGATCCTTTAGGAAATATTATTGGTTTTAAAAAAGGAACTGGAAAAGAAAAGCTTTTGATCGCAGCTCACATAGATGAGATCGGTCTAATGGTTCGACATATTGATGACCGAGGTTTCCTATACGTTGAAAAAATAGGGGGAATCCGTACTCAAAATTTGTTTGCAAGAACTTGTTCCATTAAAACAGAAAAAGGTTTTGTGGATGGATTAGTAAATACAATCAACCCAGGTAGGCCCAAAGCGATAAAAGAAATTCCAGAAATTAGAGAATTCTTTATTGATATTGGGGCAACATCGAAACAGGAAGCAGTAGAAATGGGGATTGAATTAGGAAATACGGTTTCTCTTAACTATGAGTTTAAGCTTCTTGGGAAAAATAGGATTATTGGTAAGGCTCTAGATAATCGTCTCCTCGTTTTTATATTAATAGAGGTTATGAAACTATGTAAGGATACAGGCATTGAAACACCGAATATCTTCCCTGTTTTTACCGTCCAAGAGGAAGTTGGTTGTAGAGGTGCAAGGACTGCTGCGTATACAGTAAATCCTGATACAGCAATCGCGTTAGATGTTACGGTTGCCAATGATACACCGCAAATTGCGAAGCACGATTATATATCTCAACTAGACCATGGACCTGGAATTAAGTTGATGGATAAAATTTACAACGGAATGGGTATGATCTCATCCCCGAAAATGGTCCAAAAGATGAAATCTATTGCAAGGAACAATAACATTCCTTTTCAGCTGGAGGTCTTTCCGTCAGGTACAACTGATGCAGCAGCAATGCATTTAGAACGAGGTGGTATTCCTTCTGGAGGTATTGCCATTCCCACTAGGTATGTTCATGCACATGAGATGGCTTCTGTAGATGATATAGTACATACTATTCTATTTTTATTTCACTATATACGAGAATTTAAGGGGGGACACCAATGGCAGTCTACGTAGTAAAACGATTTTTAGCGATGATCATTACGTTACTTGTAATCGTCACACTAACATTTTTCTTAATGCATGCTGCACCAGGGAATCCATTCGACTTTGACGAATCTGGTGGAATTTCCGAACAAGCAATGCAAAACTTAATGGCACATTATAATTTAGATCAACCAACGTATATGCAGTATTTCCAATACTTAAAAAACATAGCAACCTTTGATTTTGGCCCTTCCATGGTATCAAGATCAAGAACGGTTGATAGTATGCTTACAAATGGTTTTCCAGCTTCTATGATTCTTGGTCTATCAACACTTATCTTTAGTTTGATTTCAGGGATTATCTTAGGGGTTATCGCAGCTCTTAGACATAATAAAGCAATTGACTACGTCACAATGATTGTAGCTGTTCTAGGGATATCTGTTCCAAACTTTATATTAGCAATGCTATTTATTAAATTTATTGGTACTCAATTCGACTTTTTCCCAATTGCTCGATGGGGTACTTGGCGACATGTATTATTACCAGCTCTCGCTTTATCATCTGGTCCAATGGCGATCATCGCACGTCTCACTCGCTCCAATATGTTAGAGGTTTTGAATCAGGACTATATTCGTACAGCACGTGCAAAAGGGCTTTCCCCAATCAAAATTGTAATCAAGCATGCATTACGAAATGCATTATTACCAGTTATCACCATTTTAGGAACATTAACGGCTGCTGTATTAACTGGAAGTTTTGTTATTGAAAGAATATTTGCTATTCCTGGTATTGGTCGATATTTCGTAGAAAGTATATCGAATCGTGATTATCCAATGATCATGGCCACTACGGTAATGTATAGTGCCATTTTAGTAGTAATGATGTTTGTAGTGGATCTGGTATATGGTGTGGTAGATCCGAGAATTAAGCTTCATAAGAAGGAGGAGTAATATGGCTAATTCAGTAAATGACTCCATAGAAGAAAAAGCAATCGACCCAAAAACAATTCCTGATGACCTATTTGCTCCTGTAAAAAAAGATGGAGCTCCGCTAGAAGAACTAACGAGGCCTAGTGTCAGCTATTGGAAAGATGCTTGGCATCGAATATTAAAAAATAAGCTTGCAGTTGCTGGATTGGTTATTATCGTAGTGATGCTAGTAATGGCTTTAATCGGTCCATCCCTTACACCTTATGATGATAGAGAAGGTATTTTATCGAATCAAAATCAAGCCCCTTCTGCTGATCATTGGTTTGGTACCGATGAATTAGGACGAGATGTGTTTACTCGAGTATGGCACGGGGCGAGAGTTTCGTTGCTCATTGGTTTTGCTGCAGCGTTTATCGAATTTATTATCGGTGTATCGTACGGTGGGCTTTCAGGATATAAAGGTGGTAGAACCGATAACGTGATGATGCGTATCGTCGAAGTGTTATACGGTCTTCCTTACTTACTAGTTGTAATCTTACTGATGGTTGTGATGGACCCTGGTGTTTGGACCATCATTGTAGCACTCTCGTTAACAGGGTGGGTCGGTATGGCTCGTCTGGTCCGAGGGCAAGTACTTCAGCTTAAGACGAATGAGTATGTACTTGCATCTAAAGTATTAGGTGGAAGCACACCAAGAATTGTTAGGCAGCATTTGTTACCAAATACGATGGGGCCGATTATTGTATCCATGACATTAACTGTTCCTGGTGCTATTTTCGCCGAAGCATTTCTAAGCTTCCTTGGGTTGGGAGTTCAACAACCTACAGCAAGCTGGGGGTCCATGGCAAATGATGCATTAGGAGTGGTCAACACAGGCTACTGGTGGAGACTCGTTTTCCCAGCAACCATGATTTCCTTAACAATGTTCGCCTTTAACGTATTCGGTGACGGATTACGAGATGCCTTAGATCCGAAGATGAGGAGGTAAATGATGAGTGAATCAAAACAAACAATCTTAGATGTTAATAACCTCCATGTATCCTTCCAAACAAGAAATGGAGAGGTACAAGCGGTAAGAGGAGTAAATTTCTCGTTAAAAGAGGGAGAAACTCTTGCAATTGTTGGAGAATCAGGGTGTGGAAAAAGTGTAACTGCACAAAGTATCATGCGGCTCATACCTACCCCTCCTGGAGTTATTAAAGAAGGAAGTATAAAGCTAAAGGGAAAAGATTTAACAAAATATACAGAAAAACAAATGAGGGAAATTCGTGGTACAGACATAGGAATGATCTTTCAGGATCCTATGACCTCTTTGAATCCAGTTTTAACAATCGGAGATCAAATTTCTGAAGGGCTCTTCAAGAACTCGAAAGTTTCTAAGGCAGATGCGAAAAAGCGAACGATCGAATTGTTGTCTTTAGTTGGTATTGCAAATCCTGAAGAACGACTAAGGCAATATCCACACCAGTTTAGTGGTGGAATGAGACAGCGAATTATGATTGCTATGGCACTTGTTAGTGAACCTGGTGTATTAATCGCAGACGAACCTACAACAGCACTAGATGTTACGATTCAAGCACAAATCATTGATTTGTTTAAAGATATTCAAAAAAGAATTGGAATAGCGATTATTTTAATTACGCATGATCTTGGTCTTGTTGCTCAAATAGCAGATCGAATTAATGTTATGTATGCTGGAAAAATTATTGAATCTGGAACTGTTAGAGAAATCTTCTATGAACCACAGCATCCGTATACAAAAGGATTGCTAAAGTCTGTACCGAGATTAGATGGAGATAGAAATGAACCGTTAATACCTATTGATGGAACACCACCAGACCTGTTTGCTCCACCAAAGGGATGTGGTTTTGCAAGACGTTGTGATTATGCGATGGACGTTTGTCTTCAATATGACCCAGAACCGACGAGTGTAAGTGAACACCACTCTGTACGTTGCTGGTTACAAGATGAACGTGCAAATAAAGCTGTGAAAGCAATTGATAATAGAAGTCCAAAGATTAATTTCCAGTCGAAATAACAATTTTATTAATGTAGGGGGGGATGTGGACATAAATACAGAGGTTAGTAGTCCATAGACGCGTTTTATAAAAAAAGGGAGGTATATTTTTATGAAAAAACTTTGGCTATTAGTAGTAGTGGCAGTATTAAGTAGTTTGTTAGTTTTAGCTGGTTGTTCAAACAATGAAAATACGACAGCTAACAATGACAATAACAATGAAAATAACGATAATAATGTTGCGGAAGGTTCAGACGAGCCAAGAACATTGTTATTGAACAATGGTAACAACCCAACATCAATGGATCCACCAATTGGAAATGACGAAGCGTCATATAACGTGTTAAACAACGTATTTGAAGGGTTAACTCGTTTAGGGAAAGATGCGGCTATTCCAGAGCCAGCAATGGCAGAAGATTGGGACGTATCTGAAGATGGGTTAGTATATACTTTCTTTATTCGTGACGATGCTTACTGGACAAATGGTGAGCCTGTTACCGCATATGATTTTGAATTTTCATTTAAAAGATTAGCAGATCCTGAAACGGCTTCACCAGCAGCTTCTCACTCTTATTGGATTGCTGGAGCTGAAGCATTTAACAGTGGAGAGGGAACTGCAGAAGATATGTTAGTAGAAGCAAAAGATGAAAAAACTCTAGAAGTAACATTACGTTATCCAGTAGATTTCTTCTTATCTATCGTAGCTATGCCACAGTTGTTCCCAGTTCATCAAGCAACTGCTGAAGCAGACCCGAACTGGCATGCAGAAGCAAATTCAATTGTTTCTAATGGTCCATTTAAAGTAACAGAGTGGGCACATGACGATTTCTTAGTTTTAGAGAAAAATGAAGATTACTGGGATGCAGATTCCGTTGAAATTGAGCGTGTTGAGTATGTAATGGTAAATGACTCCAATACTGCTTTCCAAATGTATCAAGCTGGAGAAATTCACGTCTCAGCTGTACCTGCTGACTTAGGAGCAGATTATTTAGATGATCCAGACATGTATTTAGCTCCACGTTCTGGTATTGAGTATCAATATTTCCATCATGATCTAGAGCCTTTCCATAATAGAAATATTCGTGAAGCGTTCATGCTAGCGATTAATCGTCAGGATCTTGTACAATATGTAAACCAATCCAACGAACCACCAGCGTATGGATGGGTACACCCAGAGTTTGAGCATCCAGCTGGAGGAACATGGGGAGAAAATGTAGGAGACTACTATGAATTTGACCCTGAAAGAGCACAAGAATTACTAGCACTAGGTATGGAAGAAGAAGGATATGACGAGCTTCCAACTGTAACGCTTTCTTATAATACTAGTGACCTTCATAGTACGAGAGCACAAGCGATGCAGACAATGATTCGCGATAACTTAGGTATTGAAATTGAATTATTTAACCAAGAGTGGGAAGTATTCCGTGATCGTTCTCAAGAAGCGCAGTTCCACTATTTCCGTGGAAGCTACCTTGGTGGATATAATGACCCAATTAACTTCTTAGATAATTACTTACCAGGATCAGGATTTAACCGTGGTGACTGGTCAGGAGACAGACATCAAGAGTATGTTGACATTATCAATGCAAGTTATGAAGAAGCAGATCCAATTGCGCGTTATGATTTACTAGCACAAGCAGAAGCGATTATTATTGAAGAAGCAGTAATTAACCCACTTTACTTCTATACTCGTAGCTACCTTGTTAACCCAGAGGTTGAGAACATTATTACTCATATCGTTGGATTTACAGAGCTTAAATACGCTAGATTCGTAGACTAAGATTTTTCGTTTGAGACAGTATATCGTGTGCCAAAAGGGGCTTTCCCTTTTGGTACACTATTATTAGAAAAGAAAGTGCTTGTCGCCAAGTCCATGATAGTGAAAGACCCATACATTCATACTTAAGAAGTGAAACATGAAAAAGGAGTGTACTGTGGATGCTGTCTATAGTAAAGCCTGCTAAGTTACAAAAAGGGGATCATGTGGCTGTTATTGCACCAGCAAGTAGCCCGGATGTTGAATTAGCAAAAAAGGCGATAAGATTCTTGGAGCAGCTAGGTCTTGAAGTGCATGTTGGTGACTCCTTACAACATAAGCATGGTTATTTAGCTGGAACAGATAGACAAAGACTTTCTGAATTGCATCAAGCATTTGGTGATCCTACGATTAAAGGGATATTTTCTGTTTGTGGTGGTTACGGCACTGCAAGAATAGGAAATTCGATTGATTTTGAATTACTACGTGCTAATCCGAAAATTTTTTGGGGTTATAGTGATATTACATTTTTACTCAATGCTATTTTTCAAGAAACAAGATTGGTCACCTTTCATGGGCCAATGTTAAGTTCAGACTTAGGAAAAGATGTTCATCATTTGACCCGAGAAACATTTAACCAACTATTTTTCCCACAAAAGCTTCGTTATTCAAATGAAGATGCACCTCTGAAAACATATGTAGAAGGAAAAGCTACGGGCCCTCTAGTTGGTGGTAATTTATCATTACTCGTTAGTACTTTAGGAACAGATTTTGAGATCGACACGAAAAATAAAGTGTTGTTTATCGAAGAAGTGGAAGAAGAACCTTACCGAATAGACCGTATGTTAAATCAATTAAAGAGTGCAGGGAAATTTGAGGAGGCTTCGGCAATTGTGTTATGTGATTTTCATAACTGTCTTCCAAAAAAAACAGAGGATTCATTAACATTAGAGCAAGTCTTTAACGATCATATTGTTCCTCTTGGAAAACCAGTGCTTAGTGGCTTTTCCATTGGGCATTGCTCTCCTAATTTAGCGGTTCCAATTGGTATAGATGTTACATTGGACGCGGATAAAAAAACACTAACGTTCCATGAAACAGGAACAGTGTAGTTATGTTTCCATTTTGGGCTGGGGTATGGGACTGATTTAAAGCTTCCCGCAGGCATAGAAGAACCTTGAAGTATGGCCGGATGTGGCCCTTTTGCCAATGGGTTAAGAGAGTGAATTCAAACGAATAAAGGATTAATGATTCTAGATTGTAGTAATTAACGTATTTTCAGAGTTCAAAAGTAAAGGACGCCAATACAGCTTGGAGGAATTCACATGGCAAAGAAATTACTAGAAGTTAAAGGATTAAAGAAGTACTTTGATGTTGATAAAAAACAGGTTTTAAAGGCCGTAGATGATGTTTCCTTCGATATATACGAAGGTGAAACATTAGGATTAGTAGGAGAATCAGGCTGTGGGAAATCTACAACCGGCCGTACACTGATCCGTTTATATGGAACAACAGACGGACAAGTAATTTTTGATGGTGAAGACGTTCATAAGATGTCTGGTAAGAAGCAAAAGATGTTTAATCGTAAAGTTCAAATGATTTTTCAGGATCCGTATGCTTCTCTTAATCCACGAATGACAGTTGCGGACATTATTGCTGAAGGAATTGATATTCATGGCATAAAGTCCTCAAAAAAGAGGTTGGATCGAGTTCATGAATTGCTAGAAACAGTTGGTTTAAACAAAGAGCATGCAACGAGATTTCCACATGAATTTAGTGGTGGACAAAGACAACGAATCGGTATCGCTCGTGCACTTGCGGTTGATCCCACTTTCATCATTGCGGATGAGCCAATTTCAGCACTAGATGTATCCGTTCAAGCTCAAGTAGTAAATTTAATGAAGAAGCTGCAAAAGGAACAAAATTTAACGTATTTATTTATTGCCCATGATTTGGCGATGGTAAAGCATATTAGCGATCGAATTGGAGTTATGTACTTAGGAAAAATGATGGAGCTTACAGAGAGTGAAAAGCTGTATGAAAATCCATTACATCCATATACGCAATCTTTATTATCAGCTATACCAATACCGGATCCGGACATTGAAGCCAAAAGAGAGCGTATTATACTTCAAGGAGAAGTACCAAGCCAAATAAACCCTCCAAGTGGCTGTGTATTTAGAACAAGGTGTCCTGTAGCAACAGACATATGCGCAGAAAAGAAGCCAGAGTGGAAAGAGGTAGAGGAAAAACACTTTGTAGCATGTCATTTGTATTAAGATTAGGATGCTACTTGACTAGTTAATTTCTATTTGGGGTGAATTATTGGAGCGCCCGGAAAACAAAAGTCTGTTATTTTGCCATATAGGATGAGAAGGCCTTCGTTTTGTCTAGAACTGTCCTTATGAGGAGTTCATAAGGACAAAATGAGGTTGAAACAGGGTCTGTTTTCCCATTTTAGCTAGCGTAGTATTTTACATACCATATCTGAACCAATTGCCACAGTTATGTTCAATTTAAATAAAATAAACTAAAAAACCAGCCTCTGTTACTTCATGTAAAGTAACGGGGTTTTTGTTTTGTTGACAAAATAAGCTCGCATAGGTATGAAAAGAGTATCCACACTTATACACATGTGGACAATATTTTTCCAAAACGAAAGCAGAATATTGTGGATTGTGGAAAAGATTTGATCAGAAGCGTGAAAATTATCAAAAAAGTGTGAATATGTGGATGAAAAGAGCAGTTTGTTGTGGATTATGTTAATAAAGTATGAATATGTGGATAAAACAAGCGTACGTTAAATTAAGATGATTATAAAGGAATACTTTTGGAGTGACGATACTAAGGAGTTGTCCACAAAACAAAAAATCCATTCCTCAGCAAGTGGCTGAAAAACGGTTCCATTTTTCAATATACGGTTGCGTAATTATTATATACATGTTAACATAAAATGTATTTCAAGAAAATGTTGTATAAATTTCTATAATATCCCTAATTATATTATACGGGATTACTGTTGACATGTCAAATCATTTTCAGGGGAGTGTGAGAATATGCATGACCAAGATAGAGAATTTCAAAAGGAAAGAGATCGTGTTCAATTTATTATAGACACAATTAATCATAAGATGGACCAGCTCCAAGAAAATGTTGGGGGACTAAAAGAAGGTATTATTGATTTACGAAAATCATTTTGGGAAGATGTAACCGTTAATTTAGATGATGCTCATGAAATTGGAGAAACATTTACGAGTATTAAGCAGCAAGTGGAATTGCTAGCAGAGCGGGAAAGAACTCATAAACAGTTTTATAGCCAAATGAAAAGTTTATTGAGGTTAAAAAGTTCTCCCTACTTTGGGCGTGTGGACTTTTTGGAAGACGGAGATCGTCATGTTGAGCCAATATATATCGGACTTTCCTCCTTAATGGATGAAAAAGATGAAGAGTTTCTCATTTATGATTGGCGTGCACCAATCTCCAGTTTATATTATAACTATTCTCCGGGACCTGCTGAGTACGATGTGATGGATGAAACAATTCACGGAACGATGGAGTTAAAACGTCAGTATATCATTAAACGAGGTCAGCTGAAGAGTATGTTTGACACGGGAATAACGATTGGAGATGAGTTGCTTCAAGAGGTATTAAGTAACAATGCTGATTCTCAAATGAAAAGTATTGTAGCAACTATTCAAAAGGAGCAAAATCAAATTATTCGAAATGAAACATGTAGGTATCTGGTTGTACAAGGGGTAGCGGGGAGTGGGAAAACTTCTGCAGCCCTTCAACGTATTGCCTATTTACTATATCGATATCGTGGACAAATAAATGCTGATAATATCATGCTTTTCTCTCCAAACTTCTTATTTAATAGTTATGTATCCACTGTACTTCCAGAGCTTGGGGAAGAGAATATGAAACAGTCAACTTTTCAGGCGTACGTAGAAGGTCGGTTAGGAAAGAAGTTTTCTGTGGAAGATGCTTTTACTCAAATGGAATACTTATATACGGCAGAGAAAGATGAGTTGTATCATATTCGATTATCAGCAATAAAATATAAATCATCCCTAAAATACGTTGACTTTATGAATAAATATATAGAACACCTTAGTACACAAGATTTACTTTTTCGGAACATAACTTTCCATGATAACATCATCGTACCTGCAAAAGATATTGAAAACTACTTTTATTCACTAGATAAAGCAATCTCAATTCCGAATCGAATGAAGAAAACAGCGGAATGGCTGTTAGTAAACATCAAGAAGATTGAAGAGAAAGAACGAAAAAAAGAGTGGGTAATGAAGGAAAGTGAACTGTTGGATAAAGAAGATTATTTAACAGTATACAGGGAGCTTCAAGGTGGTAAACGAGGGAATTCAGATACGTTTGACGACTATGAATTAGAGCAGAAATTACTTAGTAAAATAGTAACAGATCGACATTTTAAACCTGTGAAAAATAGTATAAAAAAATTCCGATTTCTCGATATCATTTCTCTATATTTTCGAGTTTTTAATGAAGAAACGGTCGGATTTCTTCCAAGTGTAACAGTACCAGAAAATTGGAAGGATATCTGTGAAGTTACAATGAATGAGTTAAAACAGAATCGGTTTATGTATGAAGACGCCACTGCGTTTTTATACTTAAAGGATAAGTTAGAAGGGAGAAAATCCTCCAATACGATTCGTCATTTGTTTATTGACGAAGCTCAAGATTATTCTCCATTTCAGTTTGAATTTTTAAAACAGTTGTATCCGAACTGTCATATGACCATATTAGGGGATTTAAATCAGGCAATCTTTGCTCATTCTCATGAGTCACCTACGTTACTTACTAAGGAGTTATTTGTTGATCAGGATAATTATGAAAGAATCACATTGACTAGAAGTTATAGATCAACAAAACAGATTATGGATTTTGCCAAAGGAATTCTTGATAATAATGTTGAACCATTCAATCGAAACGGAGAGACGCCATCTCTTACTATTGTGGATGATAAAGATGCGCTTCACCATAATATGAGAAAATCAATAGATGCACTTGAGAAAAAGGAACATACTACCATTGCAATCCTTTGTAAAACTGCCGAGGAGAGCGAGAGAGCATATGAAGCATTAGTACAAGAGAAAACGGAGATATCGTTAATTGATAAAGAGTCTCATACTTTTACAAAAGGTGTCTTAATAATGCCTGCGTACTTAGCAAAAGGAATTGAATTTGATGCGGTGGTTATTTATGACGCTTCAAATGAGGTGTATGGAGAAGAAATAGAACGAAAGCTGTTTTATACTGCATGTACGAGAGCGATGCATGAGCTTCATTTGTTTTCAGTTGGTACTCCAAGCCTATTTCTAGAAGATGTGTCTAAAGAGAGTTATGTAAAACTGTAACAAAATCGTGCGGGACCTGGTCCCGCACAATTTTGTGTCTATTTATCGTACAATGGTGTTGCATGTGAAAAAATAATCATGATTTTGTAAAGTAATTCTTTACAACAATATGCAGACTCATCTACAATAGCAGAAGTGGTTTGCAAAGGTTTACATTGTTATGTGGAATTTATCATTCATTTTCATTTTTGATACTAAGATTGCCACCCTTCCATATTAAAGATTCTCCCTTTTTCTTTAATATTTGCTGAGGTGCTTTCTTTTTCCGAATAAAACCTTCGTATATCTAAAGAATTGCTCAAATTAATGTTATAATTTAGATGTATGCACCTATGTGAAAATGCCCACTCTATTTATGAGAGGGGGTGTTTGTGAAATGGCTGTAGACGTATTATGTGAAGTAAACAACTGTAAGTTTTGGGAACGTGGAAACAAATGTGCAGCAGATCAAATCTACGTTGTGAGTCATAAAGGAAAACAAGCGGAGAGACAAGAGGAGACAGACTGTAAGACCTTTGATCCTCAAGTCTAGTTTAGTATGTGATAGAGATGGGAATAAAAAGGAACATACTTCCTTTTTACCCATCTCTTTTTTGTATCCTACATAATGAATGTTATACAGAATTGAGGAAAACATATGGGAAAACAAGAATCTTCCCCTTTATTCTTTAGAGATAAGTTGGTATAATAGAAAAGTTGTGTTAAATTGATTCATTTAAGGAGAGAAAAGAATGAATATTCGTGAAGATATAAGAAATATTGCGATTATTGCCCACGTTGACCACGGAAAAACAACGTTAGTTGATAAATTGCTTCACCAATCTGGAACGTTCCGAAGTAATGAGCAAGTAGAGGAACGTGCAATGGACTCCAACGCACTTGAGAAAGAGCGTGGAATTACAATCTTAGCTAAAAATACTGCTATTAACTATCAAGATAAACGCATAAATATA
Organism: Evansella sp. AB-rgal1; assembly: GCF_041820985.1. NCBI lineage: Bacteria > Bacillati > Bacillota > Bacilli > Caryophanales > Bacillaceae > Evansella > Evansella sp. AB-rgal1. The sequence goes on along the minus strand of NZ_JBGUAU010000009.1, from coordinate 119,620 downwards.
ATGGATACACCAGGACACGCAGATTTTGGTGGAGAAGTAGAACGTATAATGAAAATGGTTGATGGTGTTTTACTAGTTGTTGATGCTTATGAAGGTACAATGCCACAAACACGTTTCGTATTAAAGAAAGCACTTGAGCAAAAATTAACACCAATCGTTGTTGTAAACAAAATTGACCGTGACTTTGCAAGACCTGCGGAAGTTGTGGATGAAGTTGTTGACTTATTTATTGATTTAGGTGCTGAAGAAGACCAACTTGATTTTCCAGTAGTCTATGCATCTGCAATCAATGGTACAGCAAGCTTAAATCCAGAAAAACAAGATGAGGACATGAGTGTGCTATTTGATTCTATTATTGAGCATATTCCAGCTCCAGTGGACAACAAAGAAGAACCGTTACAATTCCAAGTAGCATTATTAGATTATAACGATTACCTTGGAAGAATTGGTATTGGCAGAGTCTTTCGAGGAACAATGAAGGTTGGCCAACAGGTAGCGTTGATGAAATTAGATGGTTCGGTTAAGCAGTTCCGTGTAACGAAGTTATTTGGTTTCCTAGGCTTAAAGCGAATAGAAATACAGGAAGCAATTGCTGGAGATTTAATTGCTGTATCTGGAATGGAAGAAATCAACGTAGGAGAAACAGTATGCCCTGTAGAGGCACAAGATCCATTACCAATTCTACGTATAGATGAGCCAACTTTACAAATGACTTTCTCTGTAAATAACAGCCCGTTTGCTGGGAGAGAAGGAAAGTATTTAACAAGCCGTAAAATTGAAGAACGTCTTCGTGCGCAATTAGAGACTGATGTAAGTTTACGTGTTGAAAATACATCTTCTCCTGACGTTTGGATAGTATCGGGTCGTGGGGAATTGCATTTATCAATTTTAATTGAGAACATGAGACGTGAAGGATATGAGCTACAAGTTTCGAAGCCGGAAGTTATTGTTCGTGAAGTGGATGGAGTTCGATGCGAACCAGTTGAGAGAGTCCAAATTGATGTTCCTGAGGAGTACACTGGTCCTGTTATGGAATCACTTGGTGCTCGTAAGGGTGAAATGCAAAACATGACAAATAACGGTAGTGGTCAAGTTCGTTTGGAGTTCATGGTACCTGCTCGTGGATTAATTGGTTATTCAACAGAATTCTTAACACAAACGAGAGGTTACGGAATTATAAATCACACGTTTGATAGCTATCAGCCTATGGTCCCAGGTCAAGTTGGTGGACGAAGAGCTGGTGTAATGGTTTCTATGGAGACTGGTAAGGCAAGTCAATATGGGATTATGCAAGTAGAAGACAGAGGTCAAATATTTGTTGAACCTACGACAGAAATTTATGCTGGAATGATTGTTGGAGAGCATACGCGTGAAAATGATATTACAGTAAATATTGTGAAGGTAAAACAAATGACAAATATGCGCTCAGCAAATAAGGATCAAACAGTAACAATGAAAAAGCCACGTATTATGACGTTGGAAGAAGCATTGGAATACTTAAACGATGACGAGTTATGTGAAGTAACGCCTGAGTCTATCCGTTTACGTAAGAAAATTCTTGATAAAAATGAACGTGAGCGTATTACGAAGAAAAAGAAATATGCAGAGCAAGCTTAATTATAAGAAAGGATCTAGAGAGTGTGAATAACTCTTTAGATCCTTTTTTTTATGGTGCAAATTTTTACTTACTATAATGTCTATCCTGAAAGTACGCGAGTTCGTGGTAGCTAAACGTATCTAGTGTTATTAACTTTGTGGGTTTGTATTCCATTCGCCAAGGTGTAAATTTCACTTGCTTGGAGGCTTCCTTAGAGAATGATTTACTCTGCCGTCTTCTTTTTATTTACAAATGAAAGTATAAAGTTCACGAACTGATATATGGAAAACAATGCGAGACATGTTACCAAGGAGCCTGCCATATATCCTCCAGAGTAAAATTGCGGCCTAAACCACTCTGTATTACTTCCAACAGCAATTCCTACGATGATGGAAATCGCAAAAATAATCGCAACGATGACATACTCTACCTTTTTTTCTTTATTAATTTTGTTTAAATTAAACATAGTTTCCCCCCTCTTATCCGACTATTCTTATTTTAATTATACATAGGGTAAACAAAGGTTGCAATTTTCTAATGGAACATAGCTAGTATGTACTCCACCTGTCAAAAAAATAGTGAGTAGTATGAAACTTGTTTCAAAAGCAAAACGTATAACTAGTTATTAAAAAGGAAATGGGGAATCTTGATATGATTATGGTTAATACGGAATCATTACCCGGTTTTGAAGTTGAAAAGGCGTTAGGAATTGTTTCTGGTAATACGGTTCAAGCAAAGCATATCGGGAAGGATATTGTAGGAAAACTTCGAGGTATAGTTGGTGGAAAAATGGTGGAATACGAAGAGATGTTTCGTGAGTCTCGCGCCATTGCAGAAAAAGAAATGAAGGAGCAAGCCGAGAAACTGGGTGCTGACGCAATTATAAACATACGTTACTCCTCCTCCTCCATTATGAATGGTAGCTCTGAAATATTGGTATATGGAACTGCAGTGAAGTTTAAGTAAAAAAGTAGAAGGGAATTGTTGAGAAATCATATTTCGACATTTCCTTTTTATTATGGAGTAAAAAGTAAGTATGTTTACAAACAATAGAAGTGATTGTAAGAAACATAAGAGGTAAGATATTGCTTCTACAAAAAGAAAGTGGGTACACAACATTGAAAACATACATTTTATATATGTTACTAATTCTATTTTTTCTGACAGGATGCAATAACAAAGATTCTTTGAACGAAACAATGGGGAGCTTTGCTACGGATACAATAGTTAGCGAAACAGCAGCAGGAGATTATATTTTGCGTCTCGTTTCGGATAAAATAGTGTATGAAGTTGGGGATGAAGTACGCATGGAAGCAAAAGTGAAGTATATTGGAGAGAAAGAGAAAACGAGCATTCAACTTGGAGAGTCACTGTTCTTATTTGATATTCGTGAAAATACAAGAGGTATCCATCTACCATATAAAAAAGTAGAAATGCCATCTTTCACTACTGAATTAGAGCGAAACAGTTGGTATAGCGAAGTTTATGATAAGAAAGAAGCCCATTCTAATGGAAGTGATGAGGAAAGTGAGGAGTTTCTGAAGGAGTTTATTGATCTTCAAGGCTTTCCTGTTGGCGAATATGAAATAGAAGTAACCACTAATTTTTTCACCCAAAATGAGCAAGAACAAAGAGAAGATCACATTTATTCCACGAGTTTGATCGTGGAAGTTGTGGATTAAAATGTGACTAGTTAGGGGATTTGTTTGTTATGAATGAAAGAAGTATTCCATTTCCAAGTGACCTGATTAAAGCAAATTTTGTGGAGCGACCTAATCGGTTTATTGTCAGGTGTAAGTTAGATAACAAAGATATCGTTGTGGATGCACATATGGCGGATCCTGGAAGACTGAAGGAATTATTGATTCCAGGAAAACCATTATATGTGAAAGAAAATGATGATCCAAAGCGGAAAACAAAGTATTCTGTTGTGATAGTAGAGCGTGAAGATGCTTCTGGCTGGGTATCCGTTAATTCGATGATGCCGAATAAATTAGCAATTATTGCAGTGAGAGAGCAAGTAATACAAACATTTAAAGGGTGGAATTATGTACGATCTGAATATCCCAAAGGCGAGTCGCGCTGGGACTTATTGCTACAGAAGAATAGCGGTAGGAAAATGGTCGTAGAAGTAAAAGGGGTCTCTTTGTTGCTTAATGGAATTGGTCAATTTCCAGACGCTGTGACAAAAAGAGGCGCAAAGCATGTATTGGAATTAGGCCAAATAGCAAAAGAAGATGGATGGGAAACAAGTCTTCTTTTCGTTACTCAACGAGAAGACATCACGAAAATCAAACCAGCAGTACATATAGATCCCAAGTTTGCACAGGCATTACGGGAAGCTAAATCAGCGGGAGTAAATATATTAGCCTGCCGATGTAGTGTGACCATAGAAGGGATGCAAGTTCTAGAGGAGATACCAGTAGAGGTTGAGTAAACAAGGAGTGATATAATGTTTCGACACAAACCTGTCACCGGTCTGGGACGTGACGGTTTTGTGTCTTTTTTTGCATTAATTTGCTTTTTATAAAAAGTAAGTGTTACGAGTAATTTCCTTTCTCATGCTCAATAAATTTATTACTTCAAGTTTCCCTATGGTGATGGTTTCATATTGGGGCGGTGGCTTTTGGGATTTATTAGCTTTTGCCATGTAAATGGTACTTATTTTAGTTACTGGATATGTTCTTGCCAGTAGTCCGATTTTTAAAAGAATACTCCAAAAGCTTGCCACTTTCGCAAAAAGTCCTGGTCAAGCGATCGTGATTGTAACATTGGTTGCATTGGTAGCGAGCTGGATAAATTGGGGCTTTGGCTTGGTAATTGGAGCTTTGTTTGCAAAGGAGTTGGCGAAAAAAGTAACTAACGTTGGTGCTGAATTAGGTGTAAGCTCAGCTAAAACAGCGATGGCTGTTGCTTGGGGAGATGCATGGACAAATTTGATTCAACCATTCTGGGCATTACCAGCATTAGCCATAGCAGGATTAAATGCAAGAGACATAATGGGATTCAGTTTAAGGATACTATTCTTAAGTGGAGCAATAATAGGAATAGGATTGATCTTGTTCTAAAGAGCAAGGACAGATATTAAATGATAAAGAGATGAAAAATGTATAATGACACAAATAATTCACGGGCCTGGTCCCTGAACTTTTGTTCAGGGACCAGGCCCGTGGCAATTTTTTGAATATCATAAGAGGAATGCGTAGGTTTGTGTTGAAATAGATAAAGTACAAACACATTTAGTAGCAGAAACAAACTACCTTTACCATATCAGGAATTATTCTAAATTTTTCTAAAGGGTGTATGACATAAATGAAAAGTAACTATTATAGAGCAAGATATCTTAAGGCGCAATTAAAGAAGGATAGACATGATATTGGGAATAGAGTTAAGCAATTGGACAGTAGGCTTTTCGATGAGTTACTTGATGCATTTTACATTTTAGATGAACATTGGAATTTCACTTATGTGAATCACGCAGCTGAAAAACTCCTTAGAAGAAAGAGAGAGGACCTCCAAGGAAAAAGTATTTGGGTAGAGTTTGCTGACTTAAAGAAGCCGCCTTTTTATACCAATTTTCATGAAGCAATAAAACAAAATAAGAGCATTGAATTTAAGGGATATTATGAGCCATTAGATACTTGGTTCAATGTTAATGCAACTCCGTCTAATAACAATTTAGTCGTACAATTTCGTGACATCACGGTTGTGAAACATGCAATGGACGAAAGTAGGGAATATTATCGTTCTCTATTTGATCATCATCCAGATGCCATCTTTTCACTCAATTTTAAAGGGAGATATGAAACGGTAAATCGTAGCTTTGAAAATATATTTGAATACTGTATAGATGAAGTACTTGAAATGAATTTTTACAGTCTAATTGATAAAAATGATGTGGAAAAAGCAATATTTCATTTTTACAATGCTTCAAAAGGGTTAGTCCAAAATTATGAAGTTACTTGTAACACGAAAACAGGCCGCGCCATCAATGTCCATATCACTAATTTTCCTATCATATCAAACAATAAAGTCGTTGGTATATTTGGTATAGCTAAGGATATTACAACTACGAAAGTAACCGAAACTGTTAGAAAAAAAGTAGAAGAAAATTTAAAACTAGCTGTCGAAATTGCTAATCTGGGTTCATGGGAATGGAACACACTAGATAATTCAGTATATTGGTCAGAGAAATTTCATGAAATAGTTGGATCTACTAATTACAATGAAAAACTAACATATGACGCTTTCTTTAAAGTGATTCATCCTGACGACAGAGAGTACGTAAAAGACACATTAAATAAAACGTTAAATGGAGAACCATTGAATACTCAATTCCGAGTGGTTCGACCCAATAATGAGATTCGTTATGTCATTTCCTTAGGAGTTCCATCCTTAGACCAATTTGGAAAGATAACCAAAATATATGGTACGTCACAAGATGTAACCTTAGAGAAAAAGAGACAAGATCAATTAAAACGAAGTGAAGAATTGTTTAGGCTTATATCAGACAATTCACAAGACGTTATTACCTTTAGTAATGTAGAAGGTGTATTTAATTATATTTCTCCTGCTGTCAAGAAAGTACTGGGCTATGAACCATCGGATATGATTGGTAAAAATAGGTTAGACTTTATTCATTCTGATGATATTTCAAATGTGAGGCTCAAACCATCTAATGGAAATGATGTTGAAAGAATTCGTTTTCGTCATAAAAAGGGTCACTATGTTTGGCTTGAAAGATCAATGAAGTTTATAAAAACCGAAGCTGGTAAAGCACAAATGGTGTTAGGAATCGCACGTGATATAACGGACAGAAAAAAAGCCGAAGAACTGATGATAAAATCAGAAAAGCTAACTATGGCGGGCCAACTTGCAGCAGGAATTGCACATGAGATTCGTAACCCACTAACATCGATTAAAGGCTTTTTACAGTTAATGCAGCAAGGGTACGAATTGAAACCTCAATTTCTTGATGTAATTAATTCTGAGTTTAATCGGATTGAAATAATTTTGAGTGAATTGTTATTATTAGCAAAACCAAGAGCAATGAAGTACGAGAAGAAAAATGTATATTCTATTTTAAAACAGGTTGTTATACTCCTTGAGACAGAAGCAAATTTTAAAGGGGTTATTATTCATTATACAGAATCAGAGAAGGTACTATTTATAAATTGCGATGAAAACCAATTAAAACAAGTTTTTATTAATTTAATTAAAAATGGAATCGAAGCAATGCCACAAGGTGGAGAGATCTTGATAAAGACGAAACAAGACAAAGATAATATTACACTCCTTTTCATTGATCAAGGGCATGGAATTCCAAATGATAAATTAGAAAAAATAGGACAGCCTTTTTATACTACAAAAGATAAAGGAACAGGATTAGGTTTAGCAGTAAGTTTTAATATTATTGAAAATCATAAAGGAATGATAACTATTGAAAGTGAAGAAGGGAAAGGAACCACCTTTATGGTTGCGTTACCATCGACCATCCATAAACCAACAGAGATGTAGAGGCAGGAATTAATATGAAACGAGAGCTAATTATTGTACATATCGCAGTATTGTTATTTGGTTTATCAGGATTGTTCGGTATATTAATTTCTCTTCCACCTCAAATAATCGTACTAGGAAGAGTATTCTTTGCATCACTCTTCCTACTTTTTATACTTATGTTAATGAGAAAGGGCGTAGCTATTCGCACTCGAAAAGACGTTGGGCTTTTTCTAATCATAGGTGGCATCTTAGCATTACATTGGGTAAGTTTTTTTCACTCCATTCAACTATCTTCTGTAGCCGTAGGACTTGTTACCTTTGCTACATTCCCTATTTTTGCAAGTTTCTTAGAGCCAATACTTTTAAAAGAATCTTTTCAAAGAAGAAGTCTACTGTATGCGGTTTTCTCCTTTATTGGAGTTCTTTTTATTGTACCTGAAATAACAATTTCAAATGAAATAACTAAGGGCGCATTATGGGGTTTACTTTCAGCATTCACGTTTGCACTATTGTCTATTGTTAATCGCAAGACGATCCGTCATTACTCAAGTGTCCAAATAGGATTTTATCAAAACCTATTTGCTTTTCTTTGTCTCCTTCCTATTGGTTTTTTCATACACGTACACCCATCTTTCCATGATATATTATTGATGCTCCTTCTTGGGATACTCTTTACAGGAGCCGCTCATGTACTATTTATCCAAAGTTTAAAGACAGTAAATGTCCGGACCGCAAGTGTGATAGCTTCACTAGAACCAGTTTACGGCATCATCGCCGCTATCATCCTATTTCATGAAATTCCCACACTGCAAGAATTAATAGGGATTATGATAATTCTAACTGTAGCCATCATAGCAAGCATCCGAAACAACTAACCCTCTGTGGAAAAACATAGCTTTAATATTTTCTTATAGAGTCACTCCATATTTCGTGTGTTGCTGGTTCGTAACCCCACCTCCAAAGATTGCGGACTCCTGCATTTTATGCTTATTTTAAATCTAACCAAGAAAAAGATGCATTACTTTGTATTAAGACAAACTACAGTCTACATATCAATTAAAAGGAGTGCCTTCAACGAATAACAGAGAGAAATGAAACTTTTTTTCTCAAAATAAGAAGGACTTATTTTACTAGACTGGAGGTTTAATAATTGATTACACGAATTGATAAGCTGCTTATTGATTTACCGAAACCAAAAAGTCCTGATGCAAATGGTGCAGCGGCTGTTCAAGAGCTTTTAGGTGGGAAATATGGTGAAATGTCTACATTAAATAATTATATGTTTCAGTCCTTTAATTTCCGTAATAAAAGAAAATTAAGGCCGTTCTACGATTTAATTGCAAGTATTACAGCAGAAGAATTTGGTCATGTAGAATTAGTATCAAACACGATCAATTTGATGATTGAGGGCACTACATTCCCAGGTGATCCTGATATTACACCAATGCAAAACGCCAAGGATCTGCGCAATTCCCATCATTTTATCGCATCCGCGCAAACAGCACTTCCAGCAGACTCAATGGGAAATCCATGGACAGGAAACAATGTTTTTACTAGTGGAAACCTAGTTCTTGATTTATTGCATAATTTTTTCTTGGAGTGTGGAGCAAGAACACATAAAATGCGAGTTTACGAAATGACGGATAATCCAGTAGCAAGGGAAATGATCGGGTACTTACTCGTTCGTGGTGGTGTTCATGTTGTTGCGTACGCAAAAGCATTGGAAGTAGCAACAGGAGCAGACGTTACAAAGCTCGTACCAATACCTAACTTAAGTAATAAAAAATTCGAAAAGGCAAGAAAATATGAAGCGGAAGGAGTTCATCGTAAGCTCTACACATTTAGTGCAAGAGATTACCAGGAAGTAGCAAAGATATGGAAAGGCACACACCCAGAAGACGGTGGGAAATTAGAGGTTATCCACGGAACACCTCAAGGAGCACCTGTACCTGATCTAGAAGAAATTCCTGAAGAATTTGCACCTGGCGTTTCTTACGAAGATTTTCAGGAAATTGCTAAAAGACTACAACGTCAAGCAGGACTATAAAATGTATGGGAAGTCAGCAACTGAAAAAAAGCTTGTTGACTTCTTTTTTGTTGATAACCTAGGTGGAATCAAAAGCAACTGCTAGGTACATCGGTAGCGAGTACCAAAGCATGGTAGGAAAATCCCTCTGATTTACTAAGATTTCTGATGTACTACACTAATAATCTTGTATATAATTATTTTATCCGCATATTAGTATGTGTACTAATTTTTACTAGTGTGGGAAGGGTGAAATATGAAAAAACTAATAATCACTTTATTTGTTGTTGCTATTATTTTCTATGGGGGATATCGTTACGTCTTATCTCTTGCATCGGACGAGTTGGTAAATCAACTGTCACAAGAACTTCTCACGGAGGACGTTGTTAAGGAGATGCTGTCAGACCCATATGTAAAGGACTTAGTGAAAGAACTTCAGAGCAATTCGACATTAACTAATCGAAGTACGCCATCTGAACTTAGTAAAAACATGCCTTTTACTACGAAAGAAGAAGCTACGAAGACCATTGTGAGTAGATTTTCCGTAGGAGAGATTCAGGATATTACAACGAAAGCAGCAAGAGGTTTAACAGTTGCGGAACAAGTGGAATTAGAGAAACTTGTGATGGAGCGTTTAACCGAAGAAGAATTGGAAGCAATTATGATAATTGGATTATCTGCAATTAGTGAAGAATTGTTAAAGGAATAGATAGGGCGTTGGTGTAATTGTGTGGATAAATGAAGCAGTAATATGGATTTTAGTATTCTTTATGGTAATAGGTGCAATTGATAGAATAAGAGGAAATAAGAAAGGATACGGGAAGGCATTTGAAGAGGGATTTTCAGCAATGGGTCCTATTGCACTAGCCATGGTGGGAATCATCTCCATTTCTCCTGTTTTAGCAGAACTGCTTCGGCCCGTAGTAACACCTATTTTTTCACTAATAGGGGCAGATCCTGCGATGTTTCCAGGGATGTTATTAGCCATTGATATGGGTGGCTATTCTCTTGCTATCGAACTAGCACAAACGGAAATGGCTGCTCAATTTGCTGGAATAATTGTTGCTACTTTACTAGGCCCAACTTTTGTTTTTACCATCCCAGTAGCATTAAGTCTTATTGAAAGAAAAGATGAGACAATATTTGCAAAAGGGATTTTGGTTGGAATCATCCCCATCCCAATTGGAGCTCTTATTGGTGGAATGATAGCAGGATTTCCAATTTCGTTTTTATTGCTTCAGTTAATTCCTCTGACGATATTTTCTCTAGTAATTATTGGTGGACTAGTTTTTTTCCAGAAGCAAATGATTAAACTCTTTGTTCTTGTGGGGAAAGTAGTAGTAATTATTATTACCATAGCACTAGCATTGAGTATTATCGAGGCATTAACTGGTCTATCTGTTATTCCAGGAATGACGCCACTCTCAGAGGGAATTTATATAGTAGGAATTATTGCTATTGCATTAGCAGGGGCGTTTCCTCTTGTTCACTTTTTGAAAAAATCGTTAAAACCAGTGTTAAAGCCTATTTCAAAAAAAATAGAGATTTCAGAGCTTGCGTTAATAGGATTAATATCTTCACTTGCCCATAGTATTCCTATGTTTAAATTCCTTTCCTCTATGGATGAGAAAGGGAAACTACTAAATATCGCGTTTGCTGTAAGTGGGGCTTTTGTCTTAGGAGGGCATTTAGGTTTTACAGCGTCGGTGGAGCAAAACTTGATTTTTCCAATGATGATGGGAAAAATAGTAGCAGGATGTTTAGCTGTGTTGATCGCTTTTTATGTTGCGAGTAGAAACGTATCTTTAACAACGAAAAAAGGTGTGCTGAAAAGTTAAATTACTTTTGGTACACCTTTTTTGTTAATTTTAAGATGGTTCATGGCTCTTATGACGTTTCAGGTATTCTTTGACAAGACTATATTTCTCTTTAGTGAATGTAAGAATGGAAAGCTGTGTTTTGTTTCCTTCTGCCCATGCCTCTTTATTATACTCGTGTTTTCTCATGTTTTTCTCATGGCGTTTGCTGCCGTAATAATGGTATTTTGTATAATGCCATACATACCAAAAATTATGCCAGTGAACTAGACAAACTACTATTTTTGAATTCACTATATCTCCCCCATTTGACTAATCTAGCATGACTCTTATAGAGGAATATATTTTACTAGACTGAATTTTAGAACTAATAGAGTATTTTTTTTGTTTTATCTATTAAAAATGGTGTAATGGGTTATATGTATGTACCAATTTTGGGTTTATGCGTAGTTTCATTCGCCAGGGTACAAATGTTCACTTGCATGGGGGCTCTGTTTAATCTTGTTGTTGATTTTTGCTTTAGATTGCTCGCCTTTCTAGGGGGAATTCCCAAACCTATCGACAAAAAAACACCATACATGTGTGGTTAATCACACTTTAGTATGAGTGTTTGTTTGTTCATCTAAGTATTTTTGGATAATATTCTTCACTTCTAATTCTCCTAGAGGTTTTTGAATGAAGGTATATGCTCCTAATCGTTTTGATTTTTTTAGGTGGGCTAGTCCGCTTGTTGACGATGCCATAACTACACGAATATCAGGATAATGTTGATGGATCTCTTTTAATGCAGCAATACCATCTTTTTTAGGCATGATGATATCCATAAAGACAAGGTGCGGTTTGGTTTCATGACACAATAAAATAGCTTCTTCACCGTCTTTTGCTTCCACTATATTTCTAATGCCTAGTAATTGAAGTAAACGTATCGTTTCATTACGAACAGTCTCCGAATCGTCACATACTAGAATTCTAAGTTTATCCACTATAATAGCCCCCTTACCAAATTAGTAGGAAGTGTATTTGTTATGGTTATTCTATCATATGTTACTCTAGGAATAGAGGGTGTTCATCCATTTGTCATCTTATCTTAATAATGTCGGAATTTGGGCTGAATTATTTTCGATTCGACATCATTCGAGGATATTGAATGGATGATACCGTTTTTTACCTTAATGAAAAAAAAATTGAGGATCTTTTTAGTAAACGGTAAATTTTATATAAAAAAATGTTTAAACATGAGGAAAATAATGATATATTTAAGTCGATTCTAGAAAAGTTTTCTATGGATAAATTTGGTGCATCTCTTGTCAGACAATCGGACAAGCTATTTTTATGCAATGAAAACTAACTAGATGATAATTTATGTCGTTTTGTGTCATAATAATTAGTGGGGTCAGTTACTTTTCCTGTTCTTAAAGAAAAGGAATTTTTGTACTTCCTATTAAAAATCAAAACGATAAAAAATGATCAAGGGGGATCAGAAAATGAAAAACAAATTTCTATTGCTTCTATTGAGTTTGCTAGCTGTAGGAACACTTCTCGTTGCTTGCGGAGAAGGAAATGATGGAGATACAACTCCAATTGATTCAGGCGCGAACAACGGTGAGGATGTTAATGACAATAATGAAGGTAATGATGTAGCAAACAACGACGGGGAAGACGGAGAATTCTCAGTGAAGATGGTTACTGATACGGGTGGTATTGACGACAAATCATTTAACCAATCAGCTTGGGAAGGATTACAAGAATTTGGTGCAGACTTTGATGTAGAGGTTGATTATATCCACTCTAGTTCAACGTCAGATTATACTCCAAACTTAAACAGATTAGCTCGTTCAGGTACTGATCTTAGTTTTGCTATTGGTTTCTTAATGGAAGATGATGTTCGTACTGTTGCAGAGCAAAATCCTGATAACCAATTTGCAATTGTAGATATGGTTGTAGTGGATGGAGAAGGAAACACATATCCAAACATTGCTAACTTAACTTTTGCTGAACACCAAGGATCATTCTTAGTAGGAGTAGTTGCTGGTCTTCAGACAGAAACGGATCACGTAGGTTTTATCGGCGGAGTAGAAGGTGAGCTTATTAAGAAGTTTGAAAATGGTTTTAAAGCAGGAGTAAAAGCGGTTAACCCTGGTGCAGAAATTTCTGTTCAATATGCTGAGTCCTTTGGTGATGAGTCACGTGGACAGCAAATCGCAAGTAATTTTTACAACAATGGTGCTGACATTATCTATCACGCAGCTGGTGGAACAGGCTTAGGAGTATTCTCCGAAGCAATCAACCGTGCTAGAGGTGGAGAAAATGTTTGGGTTATCGGCGTAGACCGTGACCAACATGAAGAGGGAGAGTATGATGGTGGAAATGTTACTCTAACTTCCATGGTTAAGCGTGTAGACCAAGCAGTTTACCAAGTTTCTGAAATGACATTAGAAGGTAATTACCCTGGTGGGCAAGTTTTAGAATTTGGATTAGATAACCAAGGTGTTGGAATCGCTGAAACATCAGATAATGTTACGGAAGATAGTTTATCTGCAGTAGAAGAGTGGGAACAAAGAATTTTAAGTGGTGAATTTGAAGTTCCTCAAACGGACGATGAGTATGAAGCTTATCTTGAAACGTTAGAATAATAAAGCTTTACGTAACAAAGGCTAGTGCTTCACTAGCCTTTGTTACTAATAGAAAGAAAGTAATAAGTACATAATTCATATGTAGGTTGCACATATAGCTATTCTATTTAACGCGTTAGGGGTGTTTGCATTGGAATACGTTATTGAAATGAATAACATACGAAAAGAATTTCCAGGTATTGTTGCCAATGACAATGTAACGCTACAAGTAAAACAAGGTGAAATACATGCTCTTTTAGGTGAAAATGGAGCTGGAAAATCAACATTAATGAATGTCTTGTTCGGTCTCTATCAACCGGAGCGAGGCGAGATAAAAGTTCGTGGTGAAAGTGTGAAGATTACAGATCCTAATGCTGCTAATGACTTAGGAATTGGGATGGTTCACCAGCATTTTATGTTAATTGATAAATTTACTGTAACGGAAAATATCATACTTGGTTTAGAACCTAAAAAAGGTGCAAGTATAGACATAAACACAGCAGAAAAAGATGTAGCGGAAATATCCAAAAGGTATGGATTAAGAGTTGATCCAAAAGCGAAAGTGGAGAATATTTCTGTTGGAATGCAACAAAGGGTTGAAATACTAAAAACCTTATATCGAGGGGCAGATATTTTAATTTTCGATGAACCTACTGCTGTTTTAACTCCACAAGAAATAAATGAATTAATGGAAATAATGAAGAAGCTTATAAATGAGGGTAAGTCGATTATTCTTATTACACATAAATTAAAAGAGATCATGGCATCATGTGATCGTTGTACAGTAATTCGACGTGGAAAAGGCATTGGAACAGTTGATGTTTCTCAAACAAATCCGAACGAACTTGCGGCTATGATGGTTGGTCGTGATGTGAGTTTTTCTGTAGAAAAAGAAGATCCTTCTCCAACGGATGTCGTTTTGAAAGTTGACGATTTAGTTGTTACGAACTCCAGAAATGTGGCTTCCGTAAATAAGTTAAACTTGGAAGTTAGAGCAGGAGAGATCGTTGGTATTGCTGGCGTAGAAGGAAATGGGCAGTCGGAATTAATTGAAGCCATAACTGGGTTAAGGAAAGCGGACAGTGGTTCCATTTCAATTAGTGGCAAGGAGATTACGAATTTACCACCGAGAAAGGTGACAGAATCAGGTGTTGGTCACATACCAGAGGATAGACACAAATACGGGTTAGTTCTTGATTTTACCATCGGTGAAAATATTTTATTACAAACATATTATCAAAAGCCATATACAAAAAATAGCGTATTGAATTATCCGTTAATGTATAAAAAAGCAAAGCAACTAATAGAGGAATACGACGTTCGTACACCAAATGAAAAAACACTTGCTCGTTCTTTATCCGGAGGAAATCAGCAGAAGGCAATTATTGCAAGGGAAGTGGACCGTTCCCCTGATCTCTTAATTGCAGCTCAACCTACAAGAGGTCTTGATGTAGGAGCAATTGAATTTATTCATCGGAAGTTGATTGAAGAAAGAGACAATGGAAAAGCGGTGTTGTTAATTTCATTAGAACTTGATGAAGTTCTCAATGTTAGTGATAGAATTGCCGTCATTTATGAGGGACAAATTATTGACATTGTGGATCCAAAAACAACGTCGGAACAAGAACTTGGTTTATTAATGGCAGGCGGAAAACGAGAGAAAGTAGGTGATCAGGGCTAATGTTTGGAAAATGGTCTTTATCAAAATATGCAATTCCATTTATTGCAATTTTCTTTGGATTTTTTGCTGGGGCCCTGATCATGCTAGTAAGTGGAAATAATCCTATTACGGGTTATGTGGCATTATTTCAAGGGGTATTTGGAGACATTTATTACTTTGGAGAAACACTGCGGATGATGACTCCACTTATTTTTACAGGCTTAGCGGTAGCATTTGCGTTTCGAACCGGTCTCTTAAACATCGGGGTAGAAGGTCAGCTGATTATAGGTTGGTTAGCTTCCGTATCTGTAGGTGTACTATTTGACCTACCACTTATTCTTCACCTTCCTTTAGCATTATTTGCAGGGGCACTAGCAGGTGGTATTTGGGGATTCATCCCAGGTTTCTTAAAAGCACGATTTCATGTTCATGAAGTTATTGTAACGATCATGTTGAACTACGTTGCTCTTCATGTGAGCAATTATATTATTCGAAATCATCTCTTAGCGTCAGGACAAAGAACAGATAATGTTCCAAGATCTGCTTCCCTTTCTTCTGATTTTCTTGCAAATATTACTGATTACTCGAGATTACACTGGGGATTTTTTATTGCAATATTCGCATGTGTTGTAATGTGGTTTATTTTATGGAAGACAACAAAAGGGTACGAGCTTCGATCCGTTGGATATAATCAACAGGCTTCCTCTTATGCGGGGATGAATGTAAAACGAAATATCATTTTATCTATGGTTATCTCAGGAGCGTTTGCAGGATTAGGAGGAACGATGGAAGGTCTCGGAACGTTTGGTAATGCACAAATTCAACAAACGTTTACTAACCTTGGTTTTGATGGAATTGCTGTTGCATTATTAGGTGCAAACACGTCCATAGGAATATTTCTATCCGCATTCTTATTCGGTGCTTTAAAAATAGGGTCTTCCAATATGCAGGATGCGGCGAATGTTGCGCCAGAGCTTATTCAAATCGTTATCGCATTAATTATTTTCTTTGTTGCTTCTAGTTACCTCATCCGTTGGTACTTGAATCGTTTCCAAAGCAAAAAGGGGGGGAAATAAATGGATGCAGTTATTACCATTTTAAACGCAATAATTCCTGCTGCAATCTTTGCAGCAACTCCTTTAATTTTTACTGCTTTGGGTGGTTTGTTTAGTGAACGTGCCGGGGTAGTTAACATCGGTCTTGAAGGTTTAATGGTTATGGGCGCCTTTAGTGGAATCGTCTTTACGCTACTTTTTGAAAACATAGGGATGGGAGCTGCTTCGCCATGGGTAGCCATTATTGCCGCGATGGTGGTTGGTGCAATATTTTCTTTGTTTCATGCTGTCGCATCGATTACGCTTAAGGCTGATCAAATCGTAAGTGGTGTAGCATTAAACTTTCTTGCCATCGGTTTGTCTGTATTTATTGTTCGAGAAGTTTTTGGTAGAGGACAAACAGATTATATTAGAAATAGAATTTTTCGAACGAATATTCCCGTGTTAGAGGATATTCCGATTATCGGAAATTGGTTTTTTAGTAATGTATATATAACTTCTTACGTTGCCCTTGCTTGTGTTTTTATTGTATGGTACGTGGTATTTAAGACTCCATTCGGTCTTCGATTAAGAGCAGTAGGGGAGCATCCGACTGCTGCAGATACAATGGGAATTAAAGTGAATCGTATGAAATATATCGCAGTTATGTTAAGTGGTGCTTTTGGTGGAATTGGTGGTGCTGTCTATGCTATTACTGTTGTTGGTGCCTTTGGTGGAATAACCATCACTGGACAAGGGTTTATGGCATTAGCTGCATTAGTATTCGGAAAGTGGCACCCGTTTGGTATTCTTGGAGCAACCTTGTTTTTTGGGTTTGCGCAAGCTTTGAGTATAACTGCGGAGCAAATACCAGCTCTATCTAATGTACCATCAGTGTATTTATTAATTGCTCCTTATGTATTAACAATCTTAGCTTTAGCTGGTTTTGTAGGGAAAGCCGAAGCTCCTAAAGCATTAGGAAAAGCATATGAAAAAGGTAGTCGTTAAATATATTGATGAGGTGCCTTGAAATGTCAGTAGTTCCGTTTAGAGTGTGAAAACTAAAAATAATATAGCAAAAACGAGACATTTTCACATAGTGGATGTGTCTCGTTTTTTTATCATAAAGGCTCTGTTAAACGTTGATATTGATTTTTTATTTTACTATTTTCGGTGCTATTTTCTCATTAAGAGAATTTTTCTCCACACGAAAGGAACTACCTACTTGAAAGGAGACACCTTTTTTGTTTCTATTCTGAACTTAACTATCAGGAGGAAATGGTTATATTGTGGAAAGTTTTCTTTTATAAAATTGTTTTATCCTACCAATACAGTAGGCCTTTCTTATTGCACTTGTAACAACAGCTAAGTATTCCTTTCACTGTTTTATAAGGTCTTTTATACTTGTAATAAGATTTGTAGAAAAAAAGGAGGTTCTAAGATGATCGAACAACAACTTCCACCCTTATATGATAAAACAATACCTTGTCCCATCTGCAATAAGGAATTTTCCTCAAAAAAAGTTCGCTCCAAAGCAATCCGGATGGAGAAAATAGAGAATGACTTTTATACAGAATATAAAGACCCATCTACAAACCCTAATTTATATGAAGTCTATGTTTGTCCAACTTGTGGCTTCTCTTTTACTGATCAGTTTCGTAAAATTCTAAATAATGGAGAAAAGAAACAATTTCTTGAGAACGTATCTAAAAACTGGGTCTCACAATCATTTGGTGATGCTAGAAGTTACCAAGAAGCAATTCATGCATATAAGCTAGCACTCCTTTCAGGGATGGAAACAAATCAATATCCAGTTATATTAGGAGGAATCTGTCTTAGAATCAGTTGGTTGTGTCGTTTCCTTCATTTTGAAGAAGAGGAAAGTAGATTTGTCTCACTTGCTTTAACACAATATGAGAATTCTTATATGGAAGGTGATTTCAAAGATACTTCCATGTCTGAGTTGAAGTTGTTATTCTTCCTAGGTGTACTAAGTAAAAAAGTAGGAAAGATAGAGAATGCAACAAAATACTTTTCAAAGGTTGTACAGCATAAAGATGCAGAGCGCGAACCAATCATTATTGATAATGCTAGAGAGCATTGGTACGAAATCAGAAGTAATAAGTAATATTGAATGATAAATGATCAGTGGCAAAGTCAATATGTTGTAGGAAAAATAACAGTTTTCGTTATTATTTTAAAAAGTAGGGAAAAGCTATAGTGAGTAATACTTACTATAGTTTTTTTACTTTAAAATAAGACTCTGTTAAACGTTGATGTTGACTTTTACTACATGTTGCTAGGTTTTTTTGAGTTGCACCTAAAGTCACCTCCAATTTTTGAATGAGTATTTATAGGAGTCTCGCAACTGCCTTAAAATTCAACATTGAATAAAAAAGAACACGGTCCTTTAACATAGACAAAAATAAAAGTGTGATCTTTTGCAATTATCCTCATCAAGTATTAGATTTAATATAAGGCAGTTGTAAGTAAAGGAAGGGTGAGATTTTTCGTGGAACCGTTAGATATGTCAAGGTTTGAGAAAAGGGTTATTATACGAAATATACGCAATGAAGATATAGACAAAATAATTGAGCTTTCTAAAAAGTGTTTTCCAAAAATGAATTCATGGAAACGAGATCAATTAGAAAGTCACTTGGACATTTTTCCGGAAGGCCAATTTTGTGTAGAACTAGAAGGTGAAATCATTGGATCATGTTCAAGTTTAATCATAAATTTCGATGAGTATGATGATCAACACACGTGGGATGAAATTACCGATAAGGGTTATATAACAAACCATGATCCTGAAGGTTATAATTTATATGGAATAGAGGTGGCCGTAGATCCTAATTATCGAAGAATGAAAATTGGGAGAAGGTTATACGAGGCACGAAAAGATTTAGCGAGAAGAATGAATTTAAAAAGTATCGTCATTGGTGGAAGAATTCCTAATTACAACAAATACGTAAAGGAAATGACTCCAAGAGATTATGTAGAAGAAGTAATGCATCATAATATATATGATCCAGTATTAACATTCCAGGTGATGAATGGATTTACATTAAAACGAGTAAACAAGAATTATTTGGATGATGATAAGGCATCAATGAAGTATGCCACATTAATGGAATGGAACAATGTTGACTATCAACCAACGTCTAAGCGACATTTTAAAACTTCATTTCCAGTTCGTATCTGCGCTATTCAATATATGATGAAAAAGATTCATTCCTTTGATGAGTTTGCTCAGCAATGTGAGTACTATGCTGATGTAGGTGCAAGCTACCAATCGGATTTCGTAGTATTTCCGGAGATATTTACTACACAGCTCTTATCGTTTATCGAAGAGAAAAGTCCTAGCCAAGCAATCAGAAGGTTAACAGAATATACGGAGGATTATATTAGTCTTTTTACATCGCTTGCGATTAAGTATAACGTAAATATTATTGGAGGTTCCCATTTCGTTGAAGAAGAAGGGGATATTTATAATATTGCTTATCTCTTTCGAAGAGATGGAACAATTGAGAAGCAATATAAGATCCATATCACACCGAATGAACGTAAGTATTGGGGAATTCACGGTGGCGATAAAGTAGAGGTATTTGATACAGACTGTGGTAAGATTGCTATTCAAATTTGTTATGACATCGAATTCCCAGAGCTTGCTCGTATTGCTACAGAAAAAGGAGCAAACATAATCTTCACTCCGTTTTGTACAGATGAACGACAAGGTTATTTGAGAGTTCGATATTGCGCTCAGGCTAGAGCGGTGGAAAACCAAATTTACACCATGATAGCAGGTACTGTTGGAAATTTAACGCATGTAGAAAATATGGATATCCAATATGCCCAATCGGGAATTTTCACTCCATCGGACTTTCCGTTCCCACGGGATGCCATTGTAGGGGAGTGCCACCCAAATATTGAAAATGTAGTAGTCGGAGATGTTGATCTAGAGATATTACGACGAAATCGAAAATCAGGTAACGTAACGCCGTGGCGTGACCGCCGAAAAGACTTATACGAGATTAAATATGATTGTTAGAGAAAAAAGCCTAAAGGTGAACCTTTAGGCTTTTTTTGAAGGAGACATTGGTACGTTGGGTTCTAGATGCTACCTCGGGTAAAAAAAGACCAAGTTCGTACCACGCTCAAACTTACGGAAATTCGGAGATTTACCCGGAGGCCAATCAAGGAGCTACTCTGGCGTAAGAATATGCTTGTTAATACAGTTTATGAATGAAAAAATATGTCTACCCTGTTGAAAGGTATGAAGAAGGAATGTAGATCCTTTTCAGAACTTCGAAGGAAGGGTAGGTGGTATAAAACTATGGAGAAAAATAACGAAGAGAAAAAATTAGTACAATCCTCAACTGTCATTGTGATTCCGATTTTAATCATGCTAAGTATTATTGTTTTTAACATTAGTCAAATACTCCAAATTTCCCATAATGAATCTCCAAGACAGTTTTCAAATGAAGTATCCATTCAATGGTCAGCTCGTGAACTTCCAATTACCTCCAACCGTCCAATCACATTACACGTTATTGCACTAGATGAAAAAGGAGGTTGGATTACGGATGGAGAAGCTAGAGCCGTCTTGACTAATAAACATAATGAAGAAATTACACTCAATTTTTATCATGTGGAGGATGGGCTATATGAAACGGTGACAATGATACCGAACCAGGGGGAATGGAGAGGTGGGATTGAGGTTGTGTGGAATAATAAATATTCAACAATACCTTTACAGATGGAGGTTCTTCCTAATTGAGTTACCACTTCAAAACATAAAAATGAAAGAAATATCATGTTTTCTTTTCTATCGTTAATGGTAAGGGATTATAATAATAATTAACTAGAGAAAAGTGGGGGAGTGGAAGAATGGAGAAAAAATATATAATGTCCATCGATCAAGGAACAACAAGTTCGCGTGCTATATTATTTAATAAGTCAGGGGATATCGTCCAAGTGGCACAACAAGAATTCACTCAAATTTTTCCAAAGCCAGGTTGGGTTGAACATAATGCAAATGAAATTTGGTCATCTGTTTTAGCGGTTATTGCTGAAGTAATTAGTAAATCGGAAGTATCACCAAAAGAGATTGCATCCATCGGAATAACAAATCAACGAGAAACAACGATTGTCTGGGATAAGGAAACGGGAAAACCAATATACAATGCTCTAGTATGGCAATCAAGACAGACAGATTTTATTTGTGAAGAACTAAAAGAGAAAAAGTATAATCCATTGTTTCGTGAAAAAACAGGTCTACTTATCGATGCATATTTCTCTGGTACAAAAGTAAAGTGGATATTAGATTATGTTCCAGGTGCACGGGAAAAAGCACAGCAGGGAAAACTTCTATTTGGTACGGTGGACACTTGGTTAATCTGGAACTTATCCGGTGGTAAAGCACATGTAACGGATTTTTCCAACGCCTCAAGGACATTAATGTTTAATATTTATGACTTGATGTGGGATGATGAAATTCTCCGTATATTAGATGTACCAAAATCAATGCTTCCGGAAGTAAGATCATCTTCTGAGATTTATGCAAAAACAGTTAATTATCACTTTTTTGGAGAGGAAATACCTATTGCTGGTGTTGCTGGTGATCAACAAGCAGCTTTATTTGGGCAGGCATGTTACGAAAAAGGAATGGTGAAAAATACGTATGGTACTGGATGCTTCATGTTAATGAATACAGGACAAGAACCAGTAAAATCTGATCATGGATTATTAACTACCATTGCTTGGGGAATTGATGGGAAGGTTGAGTATGCACTAGAAGGCAGTATTTTTGTTGCAGGCTCTGCTATTCAATGGCTACGTGACGGTCTTCGTATGTTTAAAAAGGCATCAGATAGTGAGGCATATGCAAGAAGGGTAAGTTCAACTGACGGTGTATACGTCGTTCCTGCGTTTGTAGGACTCGGTACTCCTTATTGGGATAGTGAAGTCCGTGGAGCCGTCTTTGGAATTACTAGAGGTACGGAAAAAGAGCACTTTGTTAGAGCAACACTAGAGTCGTTAGCATATCAAACAAAAGATGTTGTGAATGCTATGGTAGCTGATTCAGGTATTAATTTGAAAACCCTACGTGTTGACGGAGGTGCAGTAACAAATGAATTCCTTATGCAGTTTCAAAGTGACATGTTGGGAGTTCCAGTAGAACGTCCAATTGTCCAAGAAACAACAGCCCTTGGAGCAGCGTATTTAGCGGGATTAGCTGTAGGTTTTTGGAAAAATAAAGAGGAGATCTCGGAACAATGGAATATAGATCGAACATTTGATGCGATAATTTCAGAAAATGAACGAGAACTTCTTTACACTGGTTGGCAAAACGCTGTGAAAGCTGCATCTGTTTTTAAATAGAAGTTACCATATTGGGTATTCTTGTCAAAAAATGTCTAGTTTTTCTTGTGACTATTTACCTAAAGTAGAAAAAAGGATGTTAATACTTAGTATTCGACAATAATTTCAAATAAACTAGAGTGAATAGAAAATATAGAGAAAATAAGGACTTTATTAGTCGAAACTATTGAAATTTTATCTTTTATAAATATAATATTATTTATAAAGATTCTAATTTGTCCATTCCCATTGCTACTATTATAATGGGTAAATGGCAAGTAATGGTAGAAATGAGTGAGAGACATGGGAATACATTACTATATTAAGCATCAAATGGAAGCTAAAAGAAAGCAGATGGTAAAAGCTGCAACTGTTCATGGACTTAATTCAAAAGAAACAGTTCGTTATAGTCAAGAGCTAGATCATCTGATGAATATTTATCGTCGTGTAACAGTGAATAATAATACTCCAAAAATTGCTGAAACGATAAGCTAATATAAAATGATTGTGACTTTTACACACCCTTTTCTTATGATGAGGGTGTATTTTATTGTTTACATGATAATTATGGAGCTCTACCAAGAAAATACGCAAGCTAATGGTAATTAAACTTATCTAGTATGACTAACTTTGTTGGTTAATATTCCATTCGCTTCAGTCTGCTCGCTTTCCTAGGGGAGCTGCCGAGGCTTTATATATATACTCCTAATTCACACTTGAGAAGGACAATTACCGTGTGAAGGGTAGGAGCGCAGCCTGCACTTACACTTCATAAGCAATCTTTCTGATGTGTAAGAGCAGGTAGCTTCGAATACTGAGGAAATCAATTTGCAATGTTCCTCTTGAGTCTCTTGTTTTTACTTTTGTTTTCTCTTCTTGTTTTTGTAGATAAATATACTCCGAATAACACCACGATTCCTCCAAAAAACTGATGATGCGTGAACTGCTCCCCTAATATGATTACGGCTAACATTGTTGTAAAGATAGGCACTAAATTAAAAAAGATCGATGCCTTCGCTGGACCTATTTCAGCAACGCCTTTATACCAAGCTAGAAGAGCTAATGCGGATGGGAAAATACCAATGTAGACAATCCCCAATATTATTTTTCCATCAAGAAGGTTTGGAAATCCTATCGTAACCCACTCTATAATCGAAATAGGAAGTAAGATGATAATACCTATGATCATCGTCATAACAAGACCTGAAATTGTGGGGAATTTAGAACTATGTTTTTTGATAATAATAGAGTACAATGCCCAGAAAATAATACCAATGAGCATAATGACATCTCCGATATTAAAAGAGAAGGATGTTATAACGTCCAAGGAACCTCTGCTAATAATCCACAAAATACCACCAAATGAAAGGATGATTCCTACTGTTTGAAGTTTGCTTATTGTCTCTCTTAATATAAGAAAGCCAAGGATGGCAGCAACGGTTGGCGTTAAGGCATCCACAATTGCGGCATTGATGGAGCTAGTATAATTTACAGAAAGATATAAACATCCATTAAATAAAACAATGCCTGTAATAGCTAATCCCATTAACGGTTTCCATTCTTTTTTCCATAGGGCATGGTTGAGGTTTATTGTTTTCAAGCAAACTGGCAACAAAAAAATGGTTGCAGATACAAAGCGTAGGAGAGCGAGAGTAAACGGAGGAATAATTCCTTCAAATGATTTTCCCACAATGAAATTGCCTGAGAAAAATAGCATGGCTGCTGTTAATAATATGTATGGATGTATTTTCATATAACACCTCCGTTCATCAATATAACATGAATTTGTCAGAAAGAACATTGGAAGAGGTAGCTTATTAGTCTATAGATATGAGAAATATTGATTGAATGTTTTTCACAATGGATAACTTGATATATACTAAGAGAAGGTAAAAGCAAATGATAGAAGGGAAGAAGTGAATCGTGCAAGTAAAAATGGCAGATCTACCAGGAATAGGGAAAAAGATATCGTTTATCACTGCAGAAGAAAGTATGATCGTATTAATAGTTCACCACACAGGTAAAAGAGAATTGTATTTCTTTCACGATCAAGATAATGATGAGGCCGACTTTTCCATAAATTTAACAGCTAATGAAACAAGAGAGCTAGGAGCACAACTTTTAGGAGCAGTATTCCAACCAGTTGATAGTGATAAAATGAAAATGTTAAAGAGCCAGATCGTAACAGAATGGATCAAGTTAGATCAAGATTCCATTATTGTAAACAAGACGATTGGTCAATCAGAGGTTAGAAAAAAGACCGGAGTATCGATCGTTGGGATTTTTAGAAAAGATGATGTGATTGCAAGCCCTGATATTGATGAAATGCTATTGGAAGGGGATACGGTCATGGCAATAGGTAAGCAGGAGGAGATTACAAAGTTCGAACAACTATGTGAAGGTAAGGACATCGGCTAATTGGATATATACATACCAGTCTTGATGAGTGCCGGAGTCATCTTCCTCCTGATGTTTATCTTCGGACTTATCAGCCTGAAATTTAAGATACCGGAAGTAATTATTTATATTTTATTAGGGGTAGTATTAGCATCCTTGCTTGGGGAGTCACATCTCCTTTACTTAATTGGAGAAGTAGGGATTGTTTTACTCTTCTTCATGCTAGGAATGGAATTTCCAATCAAGCAACTGTTGAAAGTGGCTAAAAAGGTGACACCTGCGGGTACTCTTGATGTAGTTTTAAATATTGGTGTAACAATGATCATTGTCTATTTATTTGGCCTGGGCCTTGTTGAATCATTGTTAATAGGTGGGGTTGTTTATGCTACAAGCTCCTCTATTACTGCGAAACTATTAGAAACGAACAAACGAATGGCAAATCCGGAGTCTGAGTTTATATTGGGATTATTAATATTTGAAGATTTAGTAGCACCAGTTTTAGTTGCTATATTAGTAGGGCTTACGGCTGGTACAGGAGTTACAGCAGGCTCTTTTACTTTATTAATGGTGAAGGTTGTTCTTCTAACAGCTGGAGCAATTATATTAGGACAATTGTTATTTAAAAAGCTTGAAAACTTCTTTGACCGATATTTAAGCTCTGATATCTTTATCATGTTTGTGATAGGTATCGCACTAGCATATGGTGGGTTAGCTTTATTTTTAGACCTGTCAGAAGTATTAGGTGCGTTCCTTGCAGGAATTATGATTGCTGAAGTTCGAAAAACAGAACAACTTGAGCACTTAATTGTTCCAATACGTGATCTAACATTGCCTTTATTCTTTCTGTGGTTCGGTACAACAATCGAATTTGGTTCAGGTATCCCTTACGTAGGTCTATTAATTACTTTAGTAATATGGGCCATTGTAGCTAAAATTATCGTTGGAATCATTGGTGGCCGTATGTATGGATTAAGTAAAAAGGTTGCGTTTCGTGCAGGTTTTTCCTTAATTCAGAGGGGAGAGTTTTCAATAATAATTGCGGCTCTCGCTGCTACAGAGATTATGGTATTTAGTAGTGTGTTCATCTTGGCTACCGCAATCATAGGTATTGGATTCTTCCAATTCGCTCCAAAAATTACGAACAAATTCTATCCAAATAAAAAACCAGCAAAGGTTAAACTGCCAGGATAACAGTGTTTTATTGAATTTTTACTAATTAGGATGACTCGAGTGGAATGTGAACCGTTCCACTCGAGTCATCTTTTATATGTCACAGAATCGAACAGGGCCATGTTCCCGAATATTTGTTATATTTTCTCACTAATTTTTTCTGTAAAATTAGGAGTAGACATGTTACAAATTAAAATAATTATTATATAATAAAAGAAAAGGAAAGCGGTGGTGAGGATGGCCATTGTTTATATTTGCAAAATGTGCAGTGGTACTGGTCATGTGGAAAGAAAGTATTGGTTTATGACTAAGAATGTTGCTTGCCGCTTCTGTAACGGATCTGGAAAGAAAAAATATAAAAAAGAGAAAATTGGTTAATTTCCTGCAAAGAATTTTGCAGGATTTTTTGTTTTTCGGAGGAAGTTTAACTAAGCATCCTTGGAACTACAGCGTACGCAGAAAAAATGAGTTAGTATTTTTCAAGGAGTTCGTGGCAAAGAGTATGCTCACATTATTCCAAATTTAGAGAGTATAGGAAATAAGAAACTCACAAGACGCCCTTTCATGACCGAAATGCAAATGTTCTGGACGATATAAGTGCTTTTTACTTTTATTCGTCCAGGTTATTTGACACGAGGTCATGGCGTCTGGAGCTAGACAACTTTCTAAGTCTTTCTTATCTTTTCAAAAAAGAGCTTGGAAGTAGTCAACTTCCAAACTCATTTAAAGCTTACTCTAAAATTTCCCAACCAGTGGATAGTTTAATATCTGGATATTTATCTTGGAACATTCGTAAAGTAAAGTCATTTTCAAATAGAATTACTGGTCGTTTTTGCTGGTCAAGTACGAGCATTCGCCGGCTATCAGTCATCCTATCAGTGACTTCTCCTTTTGTAACCCATCTTGCTAATTCGTGAGTCAGATGGGTAAATTCAATATCAACATTGTACTCATTCTTCATTCGGTATTCGAACACTTGGAATTGAAGTTCACCAACGGCGCCAATGATGAAGTCTTCAAAATAAGGAGTTTTATATAACTGTATTGTACCCTCCTGGACTAGCTGCTCCATACCTTTATGATATTGCTTATGTTTTAGTGCATTTTTTGCCATTATCTTTGCAAATTTCTCAGGTGGGAATTGTGGCATTTCCTCATAAATCAAACGTTCACTACCAGTGACAAGAGTATCTCCAACTTGGAAGTTACCAGAATCATAAAGCCCGATGATATCCCCAGGCATAGCCGTGTCTATTGTTTCACGGTCAGAAGCAAAGAAAGAGTGAGATTGATTTAGCTTCATTTTTTTCCCAGTACGAGAAAGCATTACTTCCATACCTCGCTCAAACTTACCTGAACATACCCGTAAGAATGCAATACGGTCACGGTGATTTGGATTCATATTTGCCTGTATCTTAAAAACGAAACCAGAAAATGTATTGCTTGCTGGTTCAATTAATTCTCCAGAAGCTTTACGAGGTTGCGGCTCGGCTGCAATCTTAACAAAGTTGTTTAAAAAGGATTGAACACCAAAGCTTGATAACGCACTCCCGAAAAATACAGGCGTTAATTGACCATTCTGGACTTTTTCCATTGTATACTCGTTACCAGCTTCTTCTAAAAGCAGGATATCTTCTTCTAGTCTTTCTTTTTCAAAATCCTGAAGAACATGCTGCTCATCATATGGAATTATTTCTCGTTCATGAGAATCATTATATACTTCAATTTTTTTATCAGGACGACTATAAATACCCCTTAATGTTTTCCCCATCCCAATTGGCCAATTCATAGGGTACGTCTCCATTTCTAGAACTTCCTCAATCTCTGCAAGAAGGTCTAATGGCTCTTTCCCTTCGCGGTCTAATTTGTTGATGAAGGTAAGAATAGGAATCCCACGCATACGACAAACCTTAAATAACTTCAGAGTTTGTGCCTCAATACCTTTTACACTGTCGATAACCATTACTGCTGTATCAACAGCGGTTAATGTACGATATGTGTCTTCACTAAAATCTTGGTGACCAGGTGTATCTAAAATATTTATTTGAACATCGTTATAAATTAATTGCATTACACTTGATGTAACAGAGATTCCTCTTTGTTTTTCAATTTCCATCCAGTCAGATGTAGCAAATTTTCCAGACTTTTTCCCTTTTACCGTTCCTGCACTTCGAATTCCACCACCGAGTAGTAATAACTTTTCCGTTAATGTAGTTTTACCTGCATCAGGGTGAGAGATGATTGCAAAGGTCCGTCTTGGTGTTTCATTAGACATATACATAACCCTTTCTTTTGTTAGCTAAAAATATGGTAATAGTGTAAGCAAATATGCTCCCTATTTGTCTCCAGTTTAGTACTCCAATTCCTCATTATATACAAAATCAAGAAAAGAATCACTTCTTTTTCAAAGATTGATGTTAAAAAAGGATTTAAAGACACTATGTTGTTGTTAGTCTATTCACAGCATGGATTTGAGGTTGTGGGTATATTGTAAGTTGATATTAAGAAGGGGATGAATTGTACGAACATGTTTGCCGATACAAAACAACGTTCATGTATGAAAGAGAAAGAGTCCAAAGAGCAATAAAATGCCTTTGGACTCTTTTCGAAGTAGTAGCGGAAGGGCTTTCATTTTTTATTATAAATAAGGATACAGGAAAATTAATATGCCTGTTCTTCGGCAGGTTTTAAGTACTTAGTAAAATAAGCTCCCATACAGGTTAAGACGAGTGTTCCTGTCCAAAAGACAACTCCCATTAAAGAGAGGCCAGCTAAGCCAACAATCACGTACAGAACAGGAATTAATAAAAAACAAATTGCGGTTAACCAACTTTTCATCATTTATTCTCCTTTCGAGTTAATTGCTTGTGTGTTAATAGAGTGGTTTTTAATATTAACATGTTGTTAATGTGGTTATTATGTTTACATTGTATAGGAAAAGTTGTTACTGTTCAAATATTTATTATAATTTTAAGAATATTATAATTTTTCGTGTGTGATTGCTAAAAATTATGGAAGGAGGCAGAAACAGACCTGGTACGCAAAATTTCATCCCAGTTAGCTTTCATGCAGAGAGGCAAGCACCTCTCTTTCCGTCACAAAAAAGAAAAAGTGTGATCATCTAAGTTTATTCACAAATGGGTGTGGACAAAATAAAAGGGAACAATGCAATTGGAAGGAAAGAGTGAGACTAATAAATGTCCTATCCTAGTTTTCAAGAGATTAGAGAAGTGCACCACCAACTCGTAGACATGAGACTGGAATATTGGCTACATAATAATGTATTTACTTTTCAATGGTGGCTATTATTAGTAGTCTTAATTGTACCTTGGTTCATCTGGTGGATGTTTGTTGACAAGAGAAGATTAAAAGAAATATTACTTTTTGGAACAATATTAATGATTTTAGTTATCGTGCTTGACGATTTAGGAGTAGAGTTACAGCTTTGGTCCTATCCATACCAATTGTTTAGTTTACTTCCTAGGTTAATCTCTATTGATCAAGGAATCATTATTGTGTTTCATATGTTGGTTTATCAATATTTTCCGAAATGGAAAATATTCATCATTGCAAATATTATTATGGCTGCAATATTCACGTATATATTTGAACCGATCACTGTTTGGATAGGTATATATGAATTAGATAATTGGAGATATTCATACTCGTTACCTATTTATGTTATTAAAGCAGTGTTAGTTAAGGGAATTGTAGATGAGTTTATTGTTAAGTATGTAAGAAAAAAAACGGGTGATTAGAGAGGTAGAAACCTTTCTAATCACCCGCTTCCTTTTAAAATGATAGTTCATATTGCTGAATTTTATCCTGGTGTGTAAGAGTTACTGCAATTTCGTCCCAACCATTTATTAACATTTCCTTGTGATAGGACGGAACTTCAAATGACTGCTCAAAACCTTCATTGTCAAAAATAACTTGTTTTTCTAAATCAACAGTTAGCCTATAGCTCTCTGATTCCGCCTTGCTAATAAGCTTTTCTACTTTCTCTTCATCGAGCTTAATAGCCAATATTCCATTTTTTACGCAGTTGTTGTAAAAAATATCAGCATAGCTTGGTGCAATAACAACCTTAAATCCATAATCTTGTATTGCCCAAGGCGCGTGCTCCCTAGAGGAGCCGCAACCGAAGTTTTCTCCAGCAACGATAATGGAAGCATCATCGTATTTGGGATCATTTAAGCTAAAGTTCTCTCTTGGAGTTCCATCATCGTGAAAACGCCAGTTATAAAAGAGAAACTGTCCGAAGCCTGTACGCTCGATTCGTTTTAAAAATTGCTTAGGAATGATTTGGTCTGTGTCAATATTTGCTCTATTCAAAGGGTACACAAGCCCTTCATGTTTTCGTATAGGTTCCATTTTTTTAGCCTCCTTATGAAGATAGTGATGGTGCAGCAAATTTACGAACGTCCACGAAATGTCCTTCAATAGCTGCAGCTGCTGCCATTTCAGGACTTACTAGATGTGTTCTTGCACCATTTCCTTGTCGTCCTTCAAAGTTTCTGTTAGATGTAGAAGCACAACGTTCTCCAGAAGGGACAATGTCGTCGTTCATTGCTAGACACATACTACATCCAGCTTCTCTCCATTGAAAACCTGCTTGCTTAAAGATAACATCTAATCCTTCCGATTCTGCCGCTATTTTCACTGTTTGTGAACCAGGAACAACGATGGCTGTAACAGATGGATTCACTTTTTTCCCACGTACAATGTTTGCAGCCCTACGTAAGTCACTGATACGTGAGTTCGTACAGGATCCAATAAAGACATGGTCGATTGTAACAGAAGTTATAGGCTGATCTGCTTCGAGACCCATATATTCTAAGGCACGCTCGATTTCTTCTTTTTCGCTAGCTGAGTTTGCTGAGCTTGGGTTAGGAACAGATGCACTTACTGGAATACCCATTCCAGGGTTGGTTCCCCAAGTTACTTGTGGTTCAATTTCTTCTGCATTGATTTCCACAGTTGCATCATAAACGGCACCTTCGTCCGTAGCTAACGCACTCCATTTTTCTACTGCTTTATCGAAATCTTCTCCTTTAGGAGCATGACGTCTACCTTTGATATATTCAAACGTTGTTTCATCAGGGCTAATGAGACCAGCTCTAGCACCTGCTTCGATGGACATGTTACAAACTGTCATTCTTTCTTCCATTGTGAGGTTACGGATTGCATCTCCTGTAAATTCCACAACATAACCAGTTCCAAAACGGACACCAAATTTCGCGATGATTGCCAATATTAAGTCTTTTGCAGTTACACCAACACCTAGATTACCATTTACTTTTACATTTAACGTTTTTGGCGGTGCTTGCCATAGTGTTTGTGTTGCTAGTACATGTTCTACTTCGCTTGTACCAATACCGAATGCGAGGGCACCGAAGGCACCGTGTGTAGAAGTATGACTGTCTCCACAAACAATTGTTTTACCAGGCTGTGTTAAACCTAATTCTGGTCCAATAACGTGTACAATCCCTTGGTCAGGGTGATCAATATCAGCTAAAGGAACACCAAATTCCTCACAATTTGTTTTCAATGTTTCCATTTGTTTTTTAGACACTGGATCTTTGATAAAGTAACGATCAAGTGTTGGAACGTTGTGATCCATTGTAGCAAATGTTCGATCAGGACGGCGAACTTTACGGTTTGCTAATCGTAATCCCTCAAATGCTTGAGGAGAGGTTACCTCATGAACAAGATGAAGATCTATATAGAGTAGATCAGGTTTATTTACTTCACGATGAACAATATGTTGTTCCCAAATTTTTTCAATAATTGTTTTTTGATTAGACATTTTATCACTCCTTACCTTAGCTATAACAACCTAAAATGCTGATCGTTGCACTTTCTGATTTAATAAATTCAACAATAAGTTTTGTCATTGTATTTGTATCAACTTTATGACCTTCGCCTTGAAGCTTGAGGTCTGCCGTATGGTACCCATCATTAAGGACTGCTTCTACAGCCTCTTCTATTAAATTTGCTTCTTTATCTAGATGGAAGGAGTGCTTGAGCATTAGAGCAGTTGATAATATCATTGCAAGTGGATTCGCAATTCCTTGACCGGCAATGTCAGGAGCAGATCCGTGAACTGGCTCATATAAACCGAAACTATCATCTCGCAAACTAGCAGAAGGTAACATTCCTAGTGAACCAGTTAACACAGATGCTTCATCACTTAAAATATCACCAAACATATTCTCCGTTACGATAACATCAAACTCTGTAGGTGCAGTGATGAGCTTCATTGCAGTTGCATCTACTAGTGTGTGCTCGACTGTGACATCAGGGTATTGAGCTTTTTTCTCTTCCACCACTTCCCGCCATAGCTTACTAGATTCTAAAACATTCGCTTTGTCAACGGACGTCAAATGCTTTCTTCGTCGTTGTGCACATTGGAAGGCATTATCTACGATTCTTTCAATTTCTGCTTTTGTATAAGCGAGTGTGTCCACAACAGACTGGCCGTCTTCACTACGTTCACTTGGAGTTCCAAAGTATAGACCACCTGTTAACTCACGAACGATAAGAAGATCACTACCGGCTACAACACTTTCTTTTAAAGGAGAAGCATGTAATAACTTTTTGAACCCCTTAACAGGTCGTAAGTTTGCAAATAAATCTAGCTCTTTTCGAATTCCTAGTAATCCTCGTTCAGGTCGAAGGTGAGAAGGGTTATTATCCCATTTCGGACCACCAACAGCACCTAGTAGTACTGCATCAGCTTCTTTACATGCTTTCACTGTTTCATCTGGAAGGGGAGTACCGTGTTTATCGATCGATATTCCACCAATATCATGAGTGCTAAAGGTAAATGAATGGTTAAATTCATCGGCTATTGCTTCTAATACCTCTTTTGCTGATTCGATTACTTCGGCACCGATACCATCACCAGGAAGTAACACGATTTTCTTTTTCATAATAGTACCTCCTCGTTTTTTATACGCTCCTAGAAGCGATAAACTTTACTTTAAAGATTCGCAGTTTCTTTTTGATAGGAATGTTGTTTAATGAACACGCGATTTACTGCATTTAAAAATGCCTTTGCAGATGCTTCTAATACATCCTGTGCAGATCCACGTCCACTAACAGAAATATCATTCACAGTCATTTTGATATGAGCCTGTGCTAGTGCATCTCGACCTGAACCGATAGAATTCAAGCGATAATCTGTTAAATGAATTTTTTCTTCAATTAATGCTTCTAACGTATTATAAAGTGCTTCTACACTACCTTTTCCAGTACAGGCAGCCTCCACATGTTCTCCATCTGGAGTTGTAAGAGCAACTGTAGCTGTAGGAATATTAGAAGAACCATATTGGACTTGGAATGATTCAAGTTCGTATTTTTTCACATCTTTTACGTCCGTTTGAATATCTGTTAAAATCGTAAATAAGTCATCATCCGTTACTTCTTTTTTACGATCTGTTAATTGCTTAAAAGCTTGGAATGCTTCTGTGATTTTCTCATCTGTAAATTGATAACCTAGTTGAATAACTTTATCTTTAAATGCGTGTCTGCCAGAATGCTTACCAAGCACTAAATCATTGGACAAAACGCCTACTAATTCAGGAGTAATAATTTCATACGTTGCTGCATTTTTTAATACTCCATCTTGGTGAATACCAGATTCATGAGCAAATGCATTTTTTCCAACAACGGCTTTGTTGCCTGGAACAGCCATGCCTGTTAGCTTACTAACAAGATCACTCGTTCTTTTGATTTCTTTTAAAACTAGATTAGTAGTAAATGGATATTTATCTGCACGAATATTCAACGCAACTGCAATCTCTTCAAGGGCTGCATTTCCAGCTCTTTCTCCAATACCATTAATTGTTCCTTCTATTTGAGTTGCACCGTTCTTAATGGCTGCCATTGTATTAGCAACTGCCATACCTAAATCATTATGGCAATGTGCGGATAAAACAACTTTATCAATATTACGAACATTTTCTCTTACATAACGGAATAAATAGCCGTATTCTTCTGGAGTAGTATAACCAACCGTGTCCGGAAGATTAATCACGGTTGCTCCAGCGTCAATCACTTTTTCAATTATCTTTACTAAATAATCAATATCAGAGCGAGAAGCATCTTCGGCAGACCATTCTACATTAGGAAAGTTTCGTCTTGCATAAGAAACCATATCAACAGCAGTGGAAATAACTTGGTCTGGTGTCTTCTTCAGCTTATAAGTCATATGGATAGGGGAGGTAGCTAGGAAGATATGAAGACTAGGCTCTGCCGCATCTTTTAACGCATCCCAAGCGATATCAATATCCGATTTTTTTGCTCTTGCAAGACCTGTTACAGCTGCGTTTTTGATGGTTCTAGCAATGTTTCTTACGCCTTCGAAATCTCCTTGAGAGGAAGCTGGAAAACCAGCCTCCATAATATCTACACCGAAACGTTCTAGTTGTTTAGCAATCTCTAATTTTTCAAGTTGATTCAAATTAACCCCAGGAGATTGTTCACCATCTCTCAGTGTTGTGTCAAAGACGTTAATTCGAGACATTTGTGACCACTTCCTTTTTAGAGTTTTGTGGTTTCTTAACAAATGGCATTAACTCACGAAGTTCCTTTCCTACTTTTTCAATTTGGTGTGTACTTTCTTTTGCATTAATAGCGGTAAACTGTGGACGATTTGCTTGGTTTTCAAGAATCCATCCATGTGCAAATTTACCAGTTTGAATGTCTGTTAACACTTCTTTCATACGAGCTTTAGTTTCTTCGTTTACAACTCTAGGACCTGATACGAAGTCGCCCCACTGAGCAGTGTCAGAGATAGAGTAGCGCATTCCTTCAAGACCACCCTCATACATAAGGTCAACGATCAATTTTAATTCATGTAAACACTCGAAATAGGCAACTTCAGGTTGATAACCAGCTTCTGTTAATGTTTCAAAACCTGCTTTTACTAGACTTGTTAAACCACCACATAGTACTGCTTGCTCTCCGAATAGATCTGTTTCTGTTTCCTCTTGGAAAGTTGTTTCTAAGATTCCAGCGCGGCCGCCACCAACACCTTTTGCGTAAGCTAATGCAAGGTCTTTTGCTGCTCCTGTAGCATCTTGGAAAACAGCATATAATGCAGGTACCCCAGCACCTTCTGTAAATGTTCTACGAACTAAATGTCCAGGACCTTTTGGTGCAACAAGGAATACATCCACATCAGCAGGAGGAACGATTTGGTTAAAGTGAACGTTAAAACCGTGTGCGAATGCTAATGCATTTCCAGGTTGTAGATTTGGCTTGATGCTCTCTTCATAAATTTTTGGTTGATACTCGTCAGGGAGAAGAACCATTACTACATCTGCTTGTGCAGTTGCTTCAGCTACTGTTGTAACCTCAACTCCGTCTTCAACTGCTTTATCCCAAGACTTACCTTGTCTTAAACCTACTACAACATCGAATCCACTTTCTTTTAAGTTAAGGGCATGTGCGTGTCCTTGAGATCCATACCCGATAATTGCAACTTTCTTCGCTTTTAAAACCTCTTCATTGATATTGTTGTTGTAAAGTACTTTTGTCATGTTAAATACATCCTCTCTGATTGTGTGTTTTATTTTTTATTTTAATAGGGAATAACTCGTTAATTCTGTTACTTGAGGTTGATGACCTCGTAAGAATGCTGTAACACCAGTTCTTGCTAGTTCTTTAATTCCATATGGGCGAAGTAAGTCGATAAGTGCTTCGATTTTGTCTGGTTTACCTGTTACTTGAACGGTTAAACTGTCTTTACTTACATCGATAATGGAAGCTCGAAACGGCTCAATAATTCCTTGAATCTCACTTCGAAGCTGACTACTGCTTAGGACTTTCACTAACGCCAGCTCTCGAGCCACAATTGCTTTGTCTGTAATATCGGATACTTTTAAAACATCTATTTGCTTATTTAGTTGTTTTGTTAGTTGCTCTAACTTTTGATTGTCTTCCACATCAACGACTAACGTCATGCGTGAAATGCTATCGACTTCTGTTCTTCCAACAGAGATACTTTCAATATTAAATTGACGTTTTTGCATTAATCCAGTAATTCGGTTTAATACACCACTGCGGTTTTGAACAGTGGCAGTTATGATTCGTTTCATGGTTTCACCCCTATCATTTCATGTAGCCCTTTTCCTGGAGCAATCATTGGATAGACATTTTCTTGTTGTAATACTCGACAGTCTAAAAGCATTGGGCCGTCATAAGCAAATACTTCCGGAAGAACATTGATAAGGTCTTCCTGGTTATCAATCTTCATCCCTTTAATATCATAGCTATCAGCAAGTTTTACAAAATCAGGCTGAACGCTTAGTAATGATTCGGAGTAACGACTTTCATAGAACGTTTCTTGCCATTGTCTTACCATTCCTAATGCCCCGTTGTTTACAATAATGATTTTAATTGGTAATCCTCGTTCTTGAAGTACTGATAGTTCTTGCATTGTCATTTGGAACCCACCGTCCCCGACAACAGCGACAACTGTGGAATCAGGTTCAGCAAACTGTGCACCAATAGCAGCAGGGAAGCCAAAGCCCATTGTTCCTAGACCACCGGACGTTACCCAACGATTCGGTTTATTGAATGTGTAGTATTGTGCTGCCCACATTTGATGCTGTCCAACGTCTGTTGTGATGATAGCATTTCCATCGGTAACTTTGTGCAAAGCCTTCATCAACCATTGAGGAATCATTTCCTTTTGCGGATTATTGAACCACAGTGGATACTCCTCTTTTTGCGTACTCAATTTATTTAGCCAGCTATAATGATCAGGTGACTGCTTCACTTGAAGTAGCAATTGTCTTAATGCCTCTTTTGAATCCGCAACGATAGGGATTTGAGTGTGAACATTTTTTCCAATCTCTGCTGGATCAATATCAATATGAGCTACTGTTGCAGTAGGAGCAAAATGTTCTAAGTTACCTGTTAATCTGTCATCGAAACGAGCACCAATATTAATTAGTAGATCACATTCATATAAAGCCATATTTGCTGTGTACGTTCCATGCATCCCAGCCATACCAAGTGCCAATTCATGGTCACCTGGAAAACTACCTAAGCCTAGAAGCGTTGTAGTTACTGGTAAAGAGTGTTTTTCAGCGAAAGCTACTAGTTCGTCTGTTGCTTTTCCGAACAGAACACCTGCACCAGCAAGAATCACTGGTTTTTGCGCTGTTGCTATAGAGTCGGCTAGTTTCTTTATTTGTAATGGATTTGGCTTGATCGTTGGTTGGTAACCAGGTAAGTGAAATTCTGTATCAAATGTGTCGCCACATGGGTTCGCAGATATATCTTTCGGAATATCCACTACAACTGGACCCGGTCTTCCTGTGGAAGCTATATGAAATGCTTCCTTGACGATTCTAGGTAAATCTCGAACGTCTTGAATTTGATAATTTTGTTTCGTAATCGGTGTTGTAAGACCCATCACATCTGCTTCTTGGAATGCATCTGTACCAATGACACCACGAGCAACCTGCCCTGTGAAAATTACGAGTGGTAAGGAATCCATCATGGCATCCGCAATACCTGTTATTAAGTTTGTAGCTCCAGGACCAGACGTTGCAATCACAACTCCAGGTTTACCAGAAACACGAGCATAGCCTTCAGCTGCATGGATTGCTCCTTGTTCATGTCTCGTTAAAATGTGTTCAAAGGTAGCTTTATCTTTTGCTCGGTATAATGCATCGTAAATTGGTAAAACTGCACCTCCTGGGTATCCAAAGATTGTTTTCACTTCCTCCTCAATCAACGTCTGTACGAGAAGATCTGCTCCCGTTCTTGGCTTTGTCACTTTTTGGGTTTCCGGTTTTGTTTCAACATTCACCTTTAATCCCTCCTAATTTTTTTAATACTATAATCTATCATTTATAAAACTCTTATTTTTGAACCTTGTTTACATTTTTTTTCAAAGACAAAAAGACCTATTTCTTCCCAAATAAACCACAGTTCTTTTGTGGATTAACGGGGAGAAAAGGTCTTTTCCTTTTCACGGTACCACCCGGTTTTGCAGTATTTTCACAAACACTGCCTCATGAAGCTCCATCGTTACGAATGTGCTTCTTTTGATAACAGGTGTTCTAAAGAACACCTGGCTAAGCCTACTTAGAAATGACCGTTCAGCTTACCACTCAGGGATGATGTCAGAATAAGGTGTATTTCCGGGCTTCCAGCAACCCCGGCTCTCTGTGAATACTAGAACTTATTCCTTTATTCCCGTCATCGTTTTATTATTTGTAATTGTCAAAAAACTATATTTTCATTACTCCGCCTGTATTAGCGGATGTTACCAACTTAGCATATCTAGCTAAGTAGCCTTTTTTAATCTTTGGCTCTGGTTTCGTAAATGTTTCTTTTCGTTTTGTTAACTCGCTTTCTTCCACGAGTAATTCAATGGACCGAGCGTCTAAATCAATTAGGATCGGGTCACCATTTTTCACAAAAGCGATAGGACCACCTTCCGCAGCTTCTGGTGAGATATGCCCGATAGAAATTCCTCGACTTGCTCCAGAGAAACGACCATCGGTAATTAATGCAACCTCTTTATCAAGCTTTCTACCAGCAATTGCAGAGGTAGGAGCTAACATTTCTGGCATCCCTGGTCCGCCTTTAGGACCTTCGTAACGAATTACTACTACATGACCTGATTGGACAGTACCATCGTTTATTCCAGCTAACGCTTCGTCCTGAGATTCAAATACGATTGCCTCACCAAGGAATTTCTTAATAGCTGGATCAACTGCTCCTACTTTTATTACTCCACCATTTGGTGCTAGGTTACCGTGGAGAATGGAGAGTCCACCAACAGGACTATATGGGTTATCTTTCGAGCGGATGACATCATCATTTAAGATTTTTGCATCTTTTACGTTTTCAGATATGCTTTTACCAGTAATCGTAATTTGATCTCTATTAATAAGTCCTTCAATTTTACAAAGCTCATTTATAATGGCACTAACTCCACCTGCTAAATGTACATCATGCATAGAGTAGTCAGATGCTGGACTTATTTTTGAAAGGTAAGGAACCTTTTCAGCAATGCGATTAATGTCATGTAAGTCATATTCAATTCCAGCTTCATGTGCGATTGCTAATGTATGAAGAACAGTATTGGTAGAACCACCCATTGCCATATCTAAAGCAAATGCATTATCAAATGTTTCCTTCGTTAATATATCACTTGGTTTAATATCTTTTTTTACTAAATCCATTAAATGGTTTGCCGCTTCGTAAATAAGTCTATGACGTTCATCTGAAGTTGCTAGCATTGTACCGTTACCAGGTACTGTCATTCCTAGCATTTCCATAAGCGAATTCATGGAATTTGCAGTAAACATACCTGAACAGGATCCACAGGTTGGACAAGCACTTGTTTCTAATGCCGCTAACTCTTCCCGTGACATTGTACCTTGGTGGTAAGCACCAACACCTTCAAACACAGAAACGAGAGAGAGGTTTTGACCTGTTGAGGAAACACCTGCTTCCATCGGACCACCGGATACAAAGACAGAAGGTACGTTCGTTCTCGCTGCTGCCATTAGCATACCTGGTGTAATTTTATCGCAGTTAGGAATATAGAATACTCCATCGAACCAGTG
This sequence comes from Evansella sp. AB-rgal1, assembly GCF_041820985.1. NCBI lineage: Bacteria > Bacillati > Bacillota > Bacilli > Caryophanales > Bacillaceae > Evansella > Evansella sp. AB-rgal1. The sequence continues at coordinate 79,847 of NZ_JBGUAU010000009.1, read as the reverse complement.
AGCATTGATTACTGTTTCTGCACTGTCTGCGATAATCTCTCGGCTTGGAAGTGAGTAGCGCATTCCAATATGACCCATTGCTATTCCGTCGTCAACACCGATCGTATTGAATTCAAATGGAATTCCACCTGCTTCACGTATCGCTTGTTTTACAACTTCTGCAAACTTATTTAGGTGCATATGGCCTGGAATAATATCAATATATGAATTACAAACCCCGATAAATGGCTTATCTAAATCTCTTGTTTTTACCCCTGCTGCGTGTAATAGACTACGATGGGGAGCGCGGTCTATACCTTTTTTAATCATATCACTACGCATGATATCCTCCTAACCTACTATTGCTCGATTTGGCGAATAGCAGTGAACTCCGTCTGTTGTTACAATTTTTCTAAATTGTTCTAATAAATGGTTTGTAATGTCTCCTGGTTTCCCATCGTTGATTCTACGATTATCTACTTTTACAACGGAGATTACTTCAGCAGCAGTACCGGTTAAGAATACTTCATCTGCAACATAGACATCATGTCTTGTAAACGGTTCTTCTTTTACTTCATAGCCTAATTTCTTTGCGATATCCATAATGGCGTTTCGAGTAATTCCTTCGAGCGCTCCTAGATAAACCGGCGGTGTATAAAGAACTCCATTTTTTACGATAAAAATATTATCTGCTGATCCTTCTGTAACATAACCTTGATCATTCAGCATCAGTGCTTCATCTGCACCTGCTTGATTTGCTTCTAATTTAACAAGTATATTATTCAGATAATTTAATGATTTAATTTGTGGACTTAATACATCCGGACGATTTCTTCGACTTGCAACGGATGCAACATGTAATCCTCGTTCGTATAGTTCCTTAGGGAAAAGAGCTAACTCCTCGGCTATAACGATGACTCGAGGACTAGAGCAGAAGGTAGGATCCAGTCCGAGACTTCCAGGTCCACGAGAGACAACGACACGAAGATAAGCACTTTTTAGTTCGTTCTTTTTAATGGTCTCAACGATAATATGCTGTAGTTCCTCTTTCGTATAAGGAATCTCTAACATAATGGAATGAGCTGATTCATACAGGCGCTTTAAATGCTCTGCAAGTCGAAAGATGTTACCACTGTAAGCTCGAATTCCTTCGAACACCCCGTCTCCATATAAGAATCCATGATCATAAACAGATACGACTGCTTCTTCCTTTTTTACAAACTTGTCGTTTAAAAATATCCATTGACTGTTCATACGTTTCCACTCCTTCCCTTTAAAATTGAAAAACGCTAGTGCATTAAAGTGAAAATATAAATTATTAGCCATTGATTTATCTCGAGAATCGAAGTCACAATCAAAGGCTTCATGTTCTGTGGAATAATAAAATCAAATTGTTTGAAGTTTTAAATTATTGTATGTTTACGCAATTCTACATCCAAATAAATAGAAGGTCAACAGTATTATGGTAAATTTTCTGACAGTTGCGATAATTGAGACATGTTGTAATCGTTTTCATTATTGGTAAATAAGGAAAAATGATATTGGACTAAGTGCAAATGTAAATTTTTTTAAAGCGCTTCCAACCACTGTGGATGAACAAGTGTTTCGCCTACATGAACAGTTATTCAAAGACTATTTTTGTTTTAACTACCATTTTTATGAAAATTTATACAGGAGAATAGTGTTAACTTATCGAGTATCGCTAATTTGGATGCTACTATTACCAGTTGCTTCAGTCTGTTAGATTTCCATCCACGGGTTCAAAAAAAGAGGTTGAGGGGAAATAAATAGTATGTTTTCTTCATCATCTTGTTCGCTTGTTCATAAACTGTGTTAAACAATTGTTTTGGGAGGGTGAACCAATGACGACAGAATCAGAATCGAAACAACTGGTAAAAGCGATTGAGGAGATTACAGAGATTGCAGAGGGTTTCGGACTAGATTTTTATGAGATGAGATATGAGATTTGTCCAGCAGATATTATTTATACGTTTGGTGCTTACGGTATGCCTACAAGATTTTCTCATTGGAGTTTTGGAAAACAATTCCATAAAATGAAACTACAGTACGACTTAGGGTTAAGTAAAATATACGAACTTGTAATTAATTCAGACCCTTGTTACGCTTTTTTACTAGATACCAACTCTATGATCCAAAATAAGTTAATCATTGCTCACGTATTAGCACACTGTGACTTTTTCAAGAACAATGCACGGTTTTCAAATACGAGAAGAGATATGGTAGAAAGTATGACGGCAACAGCAGAACGAGTCGCACATTATGAAATGGTTCATGGTAGAAAAGAAGTGGAAGAATTTCTAGATGCTGTTCTAGCTATTCAAGAGCATATTGACCCTAGTCTTGTGAGACCAAAGCTTTCTTGGTCCAATGACGATATTTGGGAAGCGGATGAAGAAGAAGAGACGAAGGAATCTCCTTATGATGATTTATGGTCATTAGATGAAAAGAAAGCTAAGACAGGATCACATTCAAAGAAAAAATGGAAAAAGAAACTCCCTCCTCAACCAGAAAAAGATATTTTATTGTTTATTGAAGAATATAGTAGAGAGCTTGAGGATTGGCAACGAGATATACTTACGATGATGAGAGAGGAAATGCTATATTTTTGGCCACAACTCGAAACGAAAATAATGAATGAAGGTTGGGCTTCCTATTGGCATCAGCGCATTATTCGAGAAATGGACCTGACTTCAGATGAGTCAATAGAGTTTGCCAAGCTAAATGCAGGTGTTGTTCAACCATCGAAAACACAAATAAATCCTTATTATGTAGGGTTAAAGATATTTGAAGATATTGAAGAAAGGTATAATAATCCAACACTTGATATGAGAGAAAGACAAGGCGTTAAGTCAAACAGTGGCCGTGAAAAAATGTTTGAAGTACGAGAAATTGAATCCGATATTTCTTTTATTCGAAACTATTTAACCAAAGACTTAGTTATGAGAGAAGATATGTATTTGTTCCAAAAGAAAGGGAGAGAGTACAAAATTGTTGATAAAGAATGGGAAAATGTAAGAGACCAATTAATAAGTAGTCGAGTAAATGGTGGTTTTCCGTATATTGTTGTTAAAGATGGTGACCATTTAAAAAATGGAGAGCTATATTTAACTCATGAATTTGAGGGCATCGAATTAGATACACAATATTTGGAAAAAACATTACCGTATTTATATGTATTATGGGGACGTTCCGTTCATATGGAAACAGTATTAGCAGAAAGAAGAATTGTATTTACGTATGATGGGAAAAAGATTCATAAACGGTATGTATAAATAAAGGTACGGTGATTACGACACTGAAAGGGGAAGAATTCCTCTTCCGTGTCGTTTTTTTAATAAGCCTCTTTCTTTATTAGTACTTTTTTGATTATTGTACCGACAATTAAACCTGGAATTACAAAGGACATTGGTAACCACATAGGACCAATCAAATGACCAAATATGGTGAATTTTGGGGATAAGATTAATCCAAATGTTACGAAATAAGCACAAAAAACAAAGGGGATAGATGAGTAACGTTGTTTATTCCCACCGGCATCTCGATAAGCATCATACATTGCGAAGAAGTATAGACAAGGATAAAACATCAACCAGAGATAGTTTGTATTCGTAATTGCTTGTTCTATATCACCTAAAAAACTAAAAATAATTATTTCATTAAAATTTGCTTGAACATTGATTAGTATTTCTAAGAAAACGAAAATAAACCCTTTTACATACCGTCCATTTAAAATTTGGGGAAATCCAGGTAAAGCGATACTCCATAATAATGATTCAGTCGTATTCACATAGGTTGCTCCTTATATACTTGGTAGTGTAGCAGGAAAAATAAGCAACTGAAAAAGTTTCGCACTTACCCTTCTTTCAATGTGCATGAAAAATATGTACTGTTTGAGTACGTTGTTTTACAAAGAGTCAAGATCAAAGGTATTAAAAAGTTGATGTATGCTTTTTCAGTTACTACAGTAAAAGTGCACGGGGTTATATTTTTCCACAAATTATTGCACATATTCCTGTACAGTAAAAATGACACAAATCTGTCACAAATATATAAGTGTATTAAAGTTCTGTTATCATTTCATATGCATTTAAATCACCAATCACTTTGTTTGCTTTATCTATAACAGGTATATCTTCTATCCCATGTTGAATCATTCTTTGTAACGCTACTTCTAGTGGATCATCCAACATAACAAAGATGGGGGATCTCATAATATCTCTAGCAAAACTATTCTCTGCCACAGAATAATAAATGGAACTTTTTTTAAATGAACTACTATTTGTTAAGTTTTTTTGAATGGAAATTGATTTTAACAAGTCTCTGATTGTAATTATTCCCATTAGCTTTCCTGTCTGGTCAATAACATAGATACTCCGTTTTACAGGGTTCATTTGCTGAAATTCCTTCCCTATATCCTTCGTCGGGAAAGTGTCAAGAATTAGTGAAGGGGATTTTGATATTTTCTTGTATACTTCCTCTACTTTAGGCATCAGTGTCACCAACTTCTTCATTGACTATTTGATTGAGGATATGATTAATACCTATAGTTTTTTCTACTTCTAAGACAAATGCAATCCCTTTTCCAGGTTTGTTTAACTCCGTATCCTCATTGATTTGTTCTAGCACAGCATTTGTCTTTACTCGATTTATTAATGTTAATACCACTTCTTTTTCAGGCTCGATCATAATATTGAGAAATTTCGCTTGTTCGTGTATACCTGTTCCTCTACCTGTCAGAATAGTTCCTCCTTCGGCTCCAGCTTTCTTCGATGCTGTCACAACTTTATCAGAGTCACCTTTATTCACAATCGTAACGATCAAGTCATACAAAACTGGCTGTTGTTCTTCCATTGTTAATGTTCCCCCTTCTGCGGTTTCTTCCGTAGAAGATAATTTTATACCTAGTAAGTGACTGATTCCAAAAATAAATTTAGTGTTAATAACTATTGCGAGACCAGTTCCAGGCTTGTTCAATTTTCCTTCTTCCTGAATTGTTTTTGTAACAGTTTTGACTAATTCATTCTTTACAATCGTAATAATTACTTCCTTTTCTGGAGTTACTGGAATTCCAAGAAATGTTTTATTTTCATGAACACCTGTTCCACGTCCAAATAAAATCGTTCCCCCTTCAGCTCCAGCCTTTTTTGATGCACTAACAATTTTTTTTGCATGTCCTTTTTTTACGATGGTAATAAGTAATTTATGTTTCAGATTTACTATGCTTTCTATCACGTTCTCGCCCCTTTCCTTCAAATAATAAGCCAAGAGTGAGAACAGAGATGATTGGTGAAAGTGCAACTAAAGCAATCATTCCAAATCCATCCAAAAGTGGATCTCTTCCTTCTATTACAGACGCAACTCCCACTGCAATGGCTAAGATAAAGGTCACTGTCATCGGTCCTGTAGCTACTCCTCCTGAATCGAATGCAATTGCTGTAAATCTCCTGGATGAAAAGAACATCATAAGCAGGGCTATGGAATAACCTGGGATAATGAAATACCATAAAGGTATGCCTACTAATATTCTAACCATGGAAATAGCTATTGAAAACGCTACTCCTATAGAAAGGGTATATAACATAATCTTTTGAGAGATATACCCCCCAGAAACTTTTTCTACTTCATGATTCAAGATCCTTACAGCCGGTTCTGCAAAGGTTGCTACAAATCCGAATACGAAGCCGATGGGAATAAGGATCCAACGGTAAGAAATCGTTCCTAACTTTTCACCAATTAATGTTCCAACAGGAAAAAATCCTACTTCCACTCCTTGTAAGAAAAAAGCTAATCCAAAGAAAGCTAGTACCATTCCTTTTCCTATATTGATAAGTTTTTGTTTTTCTAATTTTAAAAAGAAGAATTGGAAAATAAGAAAGAATATAATTAATGGTACTAATGCGAATGTTACCTCTTGTATTACGTGGCCAAAGCCTTTGAAGACATGAATAGTCATCCGTAAATCACCCCCAAGATTAGGACTGCTATAATTGGTCCGATGGAGGCAAGTGCCACTAAGCCGAAACTATCAGTGGAAGAGGTCTTTCCTCTAATTACAGACGCTACACCAACGCCTAAAGCTAAAATAAATGGAACTGTCATTGGGCCCGTTGTAACTCCTCCAGCATCAAAGGAAATTGGGATGAAGCTAGCAGGTGTAAATGATGCAAGTAAAAATACAACACCATAACCACCCATTAATAAATACGTTATTTTAATGTTAAAAATAATACGAAGCATTGCTAGAAGGACAAAGATACCAACTCCTAATGCTACAGAATAAACTAAGACGTTTCTCGAAATTTCTCCTCCAGAAACTTGATCCACCTGAAGTGCAAGTACACGTACATCTGGTTCAGCAACAGTAACGACAAAACCTAGTAGGAAGCCGAAAAATAGTATCAGGTAAAGTTTGCCTGTCTTTGGAAGAGCGGATCCGATCATCTCCCCTACAGGAAGTAGTCCAATATGAACTCCTAACAAAAATAAAATAAGGCCAACACTAACAAATAGAACTCCTACAAGGAACTGCACAAAAGCTTCTATTGGTAGCCAAAGGATGGAAAATTGGAGTATGAAAACAACCAGTGTAATCGGCATTACTGCTAATACAACTTCTTTTATGGTGTCTTTTATTTCTTGCATTGTATTCCCCCTCTACTTGTTTTTTCCTAATATAATATATTATGAAACATGTTTTTCCATAACGATCATTTATATTTATATACTTCTTTAAAGAAACTGAAATACCTTTGCAATTAAGCAAAATTTATAGTTAAGTTGGTGATATACCATGTCGTCGCTGCATTTGGAAAAGGAGAACAAGTTGAAATGTCGCGGGAGAGGGGGCCGCGCGACATTCAGCAACACGTATTTTCGAGGGTAGGCTCCCATGCAAGTGGAATTTGCACCATGAAGGATGAAAATACGTTATGAAGTATATTAGTACTATTAACTTTATATGGAATGAGCGCAGGTCCACGAACTCCAGTGGGAAGTAGAGTAAAGGCGAGACACCGCAGCGACGGAGTCGTGAGGAGGCTCGGCAACTCCCCACAGGAAAGGAGTGGACCGTAGCGAATGGAATAATTACTAACAAAGTTAGTAATACATGATAAGTTAACAACTAATTGAGATCACTTATTTCCAGGATAGACATAAAAAAATCCATTTCCCCTAAAAAAATTAGTTTCATTTATTGATTTCAATTGAACGAAATGGTAGAAATATAAAGAAGGAGTGATTAATGTGGAAAAAGTACTTATTTTCGGTCATAAAAATCCTGATACAGATACAATCTGTTCCGCAATTGCCTATGCAGACTTAAAGAAAAAACTAGGCGTAGATTGTGAGCCAGTGCGATTAGGGGAAGTAAATGGAGAAACACAATTTGCATTAAATTTCTTTAAACAGGATGCACCACGACTTGTTGCAACAGTAGCAAATGAAACAAACAACGTTATTTTAGTGGATCATAACGAATTTCAACAAAGTGTAGCGGATATTAAAGATGTTCGTGTATTAGAAGTAATTGACCACCACCGTATTTCCAATTTTGAAACAAGTGATCCTTTGTACTATCGTGCAGAACCAGTTGGTTGTACAGCAACAATTTTGAACAAGCTGTATAAAGAAAATGGTGTAACAATTGAAAAAGAAGTTGCTGGTTTAATGCTATCTGCAATTATTTCAGACTCTTTATTATTTAAATCACCAACATGTACAGAGGAAGATGTAGCAGCAGCAAAAGAACTAGCAGAAATTGCAGGAGTAGATAGTGAAGCATATGGGTTAGATATGCTTAAAGCTGGTGCAGACCTAAGTGATAAAACAGTAGCAGAGCTTATTTCCTTAGATGCGAAAGAATTCCAAATGGGGGCTTCCAAAGTAGAAGTCGCTCAAGTGAACGCGGTAGACGTGAATGAAGTTTTAGCGCTTCAAAGTGATCTTGAAAGGGAAATTACCTCTGTTATAGACAGCAAAGGGCTGGATCTCTTCGTACTAGTAGTTACAGATATCTTAAACAACGACTCTGTTGCTCTTGCCTTAGGGAAAGAAGCGAAAGCAGTGGAAACAGCATTTAATGTAACGTTGGAAAACAATACTGCAACTCTTGCAGGAGTAGTTTCCCGTAAAAAACAAGTAGTTCCACAATTGACGGATGCACTAAAGTGAATAAAAAGAGAGGGTATCAACGTGTGTTGATTCCCTCATTTTTATGATACTATCGGTAAAACGTAAAGTAATATCGCAAAAAAATGCGTAACAGTACCACCTAATACAAACAAATGCCATACTGCATGATGATATTGGAAGCCACGCCACATATAAAAGATTGCCCCTATTGTATAGCAAAGTCCGCCTGCTACGAGTAGATAAATGCCATTTGGATGTAACCCCTCTGATAATGGTGTCCAAGCAAATACAATTAACCAACCCATTACAACGTATAAAAGGGTAGAGGTAACTAAAAACTTCTTTACAAAGAAGCATTTAAAGATAGTTCCTCCAATAGCAAGCCCCCAAACAACCCCAAATAACGTCCAGCCTAATGTTCCTTGTACGACGATAAAAAGAAACGGTGTATATGTTCCTGCGATAAAGAAGTATATGGATGAATGATCCAAGATTTCAAATACATCCTTCGCTTTTCCACGCGGTAGTGCATGTACAAAAGTAGAAGCGGTATACAAAAGCACCATCGTTATACCGAATAGAGTAAAGCTAACAATATGCCACGGAGTACCATGGATACTGGAGAACACGATAAGAAGTACTAATCCTGCAACACTTAATAAGGCACCTAAGCCGTGAGTAATGGAATTTGCAATTTCTTCACCCTTGGAAAAAATATGTGTATCTGCCATGTCTAAAATCTCCCTTCAATATTATTCAAGAATTCTTAGTTTAAACCCACATAGTGAATATTCCATTTATTTATATCCACATAACTATAAACATTGATTACTTCTTCACATGGTTACTCTTAGTATTATATAAGATAAACGTGATATTTAATAATGACGTATGTCATACTTAGGAAAATTACACAATCTTTTAGAAATAAGGAAATGGAAAGCAGCAAGTGAAATTCTCGTGCTTACGGAAATTAACTCGGTGTTGTTTCTAATCTCATATATAAGGTTAATTCCAAATGACCTACATTGGTTAAAAAACGATAAATTTCATAATTAGTTTAAAAAGTTGAAACGAATGAGCATCTTAAATGATCTAATTGAAAAAGAAAAATGGAGGGGTATATGAATGTGATGGTAGGGCTAGCTAAGATTTCACAAGAAGAAGTTGTTTTATCATTAAAAAAAGAAGAAATGACGTTATTGCTCCAGTGGATAGAAATTAGAAATGAGAAACTTTATCGAATTGGTTGGTCGTATTTGCAAAATCAACTAGATATCGAGGATGCACTTCATAATGCAATCTTAATTACATACGAAAAAATTTATACATTAAAAACGGACCATTATTTTGAAACATGGTTTATTCGTATATTTCTGAATGAATGTAAGAAAATTCTTCGAGAGAAAAAGAGATCTCGAGTGATGGAAAAGATAGATTCAGATAATGAATTACCTGAAAGGGAGAAAGTATCGAACTTGGAATTATCGGACGTAATGGAAAAACTAGATAATGATACGAGAGAATTAATTACCTTAAAGTACATTTCAGGATATACGCACAAGGAGATTGGCCAAATAGTTAAAATGCAAGAAAATACGGTGAAAACAAAAATTCATAGGGGATTGAAAGCAATTCGTAAACTATTCTAAGAGGCAGGTGATTATAGTGGACTGTCAAACATGTCGCGACTTATTAGTTAACTATGTAGATGGTGATTTAATAGAGAAAGATAAAAACGAGTTAGTAGAGCATATAGAAAACTGTAGTTTCTGTGCAAATGAATATCAAGAGTTAAAAAAATCGGTTGCTTTTATAAAAAAAGAAGCTAGTCAAATTTATGTGCCTCCCAAATTTTTTCAGAATGTGGAAAAACGGGTGAAAAACTCGACGCGTAAAAAGAGAAAGAATCTAAGTGTATGGTGGGTAAGTAGTGTAGCAGCGATTATTGGATTTTTATTAATCGCTTCTGGTCTTGCAACGAATGGTTTTACAGAGGTGCCAGCTTGGTGGGAATCGTACACATCCAAGGAATATGATGCTCTGGAGAAGTTAATTGAAGAAGGCTATGGAGAACGACTAAATATATCGGTGGAAGACAATAACGTTCGTATGACAATAACAGAGGTTGTTGCAGATGAGATGCAGACAGTTATTTATTATGAGATTGAGGACTTACAAAGACAGGAACGATATCAATTAGATTTTCAAAAAGTAATAGTTGAAAATAAGGAGCAATTATGGGATAGGGAGTTTAATGACGAAATATCGAATCCAAGGTATGTTAGTTCTAATATGAATTTACATTCAGAAAGTGAGTATGAGTCTAGAGGGAGAATTGTATTAAGCCCATTGGATGTAGAAGAGGGGGAAATTCAGCTATCCATTGATACATTGCAATATACTGAGCAAAGTGACTTTAGTTGGCATGATATGTTTAATGTTACAGTTCATGAAATACAAGGATCTTGGTCCTTTGAAGTACCAGTTACGAAACATCCAGTAAAGGAATATGATCTTAATAATCAATTAGTAGAGATTATGGACAGTGAAATTCGCCTTAAGGCCTTACTAGTAGGGCCAACAAATACAGTTCTTTTATATCATTTTGAATCTAACTATGGAGAGGAAGAAGTAATAGACTATATTAATGTCGGAGAACTGAGGGTAAATGGTCGAACGTATAAGCAAAATCCATTCCATTTTGGAACAAGTTATAATGGTAGTTCTGGAACAGTAATGACTAACGCTGGCTCAAGCTTTGACACAATCTTTTTTGAAGAATTGAGAAAAATAGAGATAATTTTCGATAGAGCATCTGTATCTGTTTTTGATAATGTGTTAATCCCAGTAGACAGCTCGAACCTACCCTATACAATTCATTACAAGGATAATCCAATTACCGTAACCGAGGTAGATATGAATGATGAGTTTACCACTGTTTTCGTCGAAGAAGAATTAGATCTAGATCGGGAGTATGAATTATTACAATTGGATGGATGGGATCATCTTGGGAGAAGAAACTCTTCAGCTTCTGTATTTCCTGCAATTGTTGATGATCATGGTAATATGTACGATTATGAATATATGTTTAAAATGGAAGAATTAGATAATGCGAGGATGTTTTCAGTAGAACACATGCTTCGATTCGATAAAACCACAGAGGATCAACCCATTTTAACGGAAATTGGTATTACAGGCTATATAAAGACAATAAATCTAGATATAAAAGAACGTTTGACAGATATAGTAGAGGTGAAATAAGTAAATTAAGAAAGTGGCTGGAACAATATTCCAGCCGCTTTTTATATGAATGTTTGAAATATCATTTCTCTTTGTTTGGTTCTTCTTGTCCAAGCTCATATTGTGGCAACGACTGTTCATTTTTCTCTGATTGGCGTCTCGTAGCTTTTTTCAATCTATTTACCGTGAAGGAGGCCGCAATAAATACGAGGATTAAAATAATATATCCATATGCTAGATTGCCTTCGGATGGATCAGGAATTGTAAAAATATCCATTTGCTACACTACCTTTCACTAATTCTTAAAATGATAGCTGTATTATATCAAAATAACTAGGAGATTGCTAAGGTACTGACCTAGAAAATTAATGGGATTCCAAGGTTGATTTGTCTGTAGTATCCTTTTTAGCAAGAATTACCTGTTTAGCAGATGAGATTCTATCTTTTTTTACTAAAACAAATAATGTATCTCCTGAGAGTATTTTTGTTTTCCCATGTGGAGGGATTAATTCTTTGTTTCGAATAATTGCATTAATTAATACACCTTGAGGTAATTTTAACTTTTCTATTCGTTTTCCAATGTTATCATTTTCGGTATCGATAAAAAACTCTACCATTTCTGCATTCGCTTTACCGATGGAGTTCAACTCAATAACATGTTCCGGAGTTGTTTTCCTTGGCTGAGTTAACCCTAATTTTTTCCCGATAAAAGGAATACTGGACCCTTGTAAGAGGGTGGATGTTACAACGATAAAGAATACAAGGTTGAAAATGAGTTGACTATTTTCTAACCCTGCTAACATAGGGAAGGTTGCTAATACGATTGGAACAGCTCCCCTAAGACCTGCCCATGACAAGAAGACTTTTTCCCGCCAAGAATAGCGATACAAATGCAAGGAAAGAAACACAGAAATAGGTCTAGCCACTAAAATTAAAATAAGGGAAAGTAATAAACCTTGAAGCATGATAGTTACATTTAGTAATTGACCTGGGAAAACAAAGAGTCCTAGGATAACGAACATGACAATTTGCATCATCCATGCAAACCCTTCATGAAAACGAAAGATAGATTGTTTATATGTTAAATCGTGATTGGCCATAACGAGAGCGGTTATATAAACCGCTAAGAACCCACTTGCTTGAACCATGGATGTGACACTATATGCCATAATTGCAAAGGCTGATGCGAGTACAGGGTACAGACCACTTGAATCTAGATTGATTTTATTGATAGAATATATTGCTAGCTTGCCTAAGGCATATCCCATTACTAAGCCCACACCCATTTGCCAAAAGAAAGAGAATACGAGATTTAGTGTGTTTATTTCTGCAGCAGTATAGAAGCCGATAAAAGAAATAGTTAAAAATACAGCCATTGGGTCGTTCGTGCCTGATTCAGCTTCAAGAGTTCCTTCTAAATTTTGTCTAATATTTTTTCCTCTTAAAACACTGAAAACAGCGGCAGCATCCGTGGAACCTACGATAGAGCCAAACAAAAATGCCTCAATCCACGAGAAACCAATAATATATTTAGCACATATTCCAACGATAATAGCAGTAAACAATACCCCAACCGTTGCCAATGTTAGTGATGGTGCTGCCACTTTACGGACGTTTTCCCATTTTGTTTGGAGACCACCCTCAAACAAAATTAAAATAAGTGCAAATATACCTATTACCTGTGCAATTTTGGGGTTATCAAAGTATATGAGTCCAGTTACGTCACTACCCATGAATATACCTAGACCAATAAACAATACAAGGGCAGGAACTCCGAAACGAGAGGAAAATTTAGTGGTAAGAACACCGAGAAACAGGAGTATAGCAACGAGCAAAATAACGTTATTTGAATCGAATGGTAAATTGGACATATACTCCCCACCCTAGAATAGATTTTATATTAATCTTATCATACTATATTAAATTTATATAAAATTAATAACTATTAATAAAGGAACAGACGAAAGAACCTTTTGTTCTTTCGTCTGTTTTCATAGTTATTATTAATTTAATAGTTCTAACTCTTTTTCTAAAAATTCCATTAGTTCTTGTATCATTTCTTCTGAAAAATCAAAAGAAATTCCTGCTGCGGCATATACTTCTGGCAAAGACTTTGAGCTACCTAAGGATAGAGCCTTTTTATAATTACTCAATGCAAGTTCTGGATTTTCTTTGTACTGCTTATACATTTGAACGGCACCTAATTGTGCGATGACGTATTCAATATAGTAGAACGGCACTTCAAAAATGTGGAGAATAGGTAGCCAATTGTTTTTCGCCCATTCTTCATATCCACTCCAATCTACTACGTTAGAGTCTAATGATTGTACTATGTCAAAGTATTTATCATTTCGTTCCGTAGCAGTATGATTGGGGTTCTCATATATCCAATGTTGAAACTGATCCACAACTATTCCAGCAGGTAAAAAGTCGATAATTCCTTTCAGTTGATCCCTCTTTGCTCGAAGAAGTTCTTCCTCGTTTTCATAAAAGAGGTTCCACTGGTCCATCGTCAATAATTCCATAGACATACTTGCTAGTTCGGAAGATTCCATTGGTGTGTCGCGGTACTTACTTAATGGTTGAATTCTCTTCAAATCATTATGAATACAATGCCCCATCTCATGAATGAGCGTAACTAAGTCAGATTGACTGTTTGCTGCGTTCATAAAGATAAATGATAAATTAGACACAGGAAGTGGACAACAAAACCCTCCTGGAGCTTTTCCTTTTCGGCTCGTTAGATCAAGCATTCCACGAGAATTCATTTCTTTAATTAATTGTGAAAAACGTGGATCAAGCTTATCAAATATGGTAGCTGATTTCTCTACTAACTCTTCAATCGTATCAAAAGGCTTTAACGGTTTTTCACCAATTGGTACAGCCATTCGATCCCAAGGACGATATGTATCAAGACTTAATTCCTCTTGGTGTTTTCTTTGTAGTTTTTCCTTTAAAGGCTTTACATGCTTCTGAATAGCTGTCGCTAACGTTTTGCAATCTTCTGGACTATAATCAAATCGTTCATATTTTTTAAACATATAATCACGGTAGTTTTGCAATCCAGAATTATCTGCTTTTCTTTGTCTTAGTTCGATTAATTGTGTCATGATATCTTGAAGCTCTTCTTGTTTTGTTGAGAAAGCTTCCATTCGAAGAGTTGCAGCCTTTTCGCGAATACTTCGATCGCTATCCTCGTTGTATTCTTGAAGCTGACTTAATGTTTTTTCTTCCCCATCCCAGTCCACTGTTAAACTACCTGTAATTTCAAAGTATTTCGTAGCTAAGCGATCTTCTTCAATTTCTAAGTCAATATTTTCTTTTCGAAAAAGCTCTTTGGCATTTTTCTTACTCATAAGAAATTGCTTGTATAAGTCAGGATTCAGCTTACTACTTACTGGTGTTGAAAGGAATTTATCATCAAGGATTGCTTCATACTTCTTAAAAATAGGTATGATAATTCGTTGATCATGATCAAAAGCTTCCTTTGCATCATCCGAATTACTTTGACATTGAAAGTCAATATAGTGGCCGGATAAGGCTTCTTCAACAGCATCATATAGTTTTGATTGTTCTTGCAACCATGATCCCATCTCCTCAACAGAATCAATGGTAGTGTTAACTAATTGTTGAAACTTTTCTTCGATTAGCTGTGGTTGTTGAAAATCTAGTTTTTCCACATAAAATTTACTCAAACTCATCTTCCTCCTTCATAATGGGAAGGGATATGGAAACGGTTGTACCTTTACAAGGTGTACTCTGAACAGAGATGTCACCGTGAAAATGGTTGACTAATTTATTAACCATATACAACCCAATTCCTTGCCCTGTATGTTCCTCGTTCATTTTTTGATACTTTTTAAATAGCTTGTTTAACTGGTCTTTTGTCATTCCTATCCCTTGGTCAACAACTTCTATTATAAGTTTTCCTTGTTTTTCAAAACATAGGATGGTAACTATTTGCCGTTCGGAACTATATTTAATTGCGTTACTCAGTAAGTTTGTAATTATTAATTTCAGACCCATAAAATTCGCATGTACATGTATATCGTTGTCTATGGAAATCTTGTATTCTAACGAAATATTTTGTGTTCTGGCCTTCGTCTTCATGATTTTAATTGCTTCAGAAAGAATAGTAGAAACTTGTACTCTCTTTTTCTCCCAAAAACTATCCATACTAATCATTTGTTCTGTCTGAATGATATGATGAATTTCATGGTCAATGGCATCGGAGTAATCTTCAATTAATTGTAGCTTCTCGTGTGCACGTGGATCATCTATTTCTGTCTTTAATAAACTAGCAAATGATTTAATAACAGTCAATGGATTACGAACTTCATGAGCAACAACATGAATGAAATCAAGCTTTTGTTTGTAAAAATCTACCTCTGTCTCAATTTCTGTTTGGGCAGATAAGGTTGGGAAAATTGTTTCATTGTATTGCTTGTAGAGTGACGATAGAACAAGGTCATCATCTGTCATAAAATACTCGTGACTTCGTAACATATCTGTTTGAATGTATGCAGGTACGTTATTACTGTTATATGCACAAACGGTTAAAACTCCAATTTCTCCTATAGCGATATCACACTCACATTCGTATGTTTGCAGTTTTTCACGGATGTTATCTTGGTTTTTCCAGTTCACTAATCCCCAAACTCGTACAGTATTTTTCTTTGGTTCATATCCTGCGACGGCTTCTTTAAAGTTATTTACTACTTTACTGAAGTGGAAATCTCCATATGCTTCATAAAAATCTAAATTATCAATATATCGAAAGGTACCGTTTTCTTCTAATTTCGTTATGTCATCACCAAGTTGTTCCTTAGCTATTTTAAAGTGAGCTGGTGTATCAATAAAAATAACATCTTGGTGGAGGTGTTTGGCTGCTAATATGAAAGATTTTACATTTTCTATATATTGTTTTTCTGACTCATAAAAATAAAGAATATGTGAGCCTTCATTTACTTTTACATTTTTTGTTAACTGTATTGTCTTTGTATATGACATTTCCGCCTCCTAAAAATGATATTTCCCCTCGTGTCTTAGTACGATAAGTATAGTTATTTTTATTAACATAAGCTACTAAATAATACCAAGATTCTATATTTTTGATGAATTATGAAAAAGGAATTTTTTCGTAATCTGTAGAAATTAATCAACAGAGAAAGAGGAGAGGGGTACAAAAATGAAAATATTAATACTAGGGGCCGGCGCAGTTGGCGGATATTTTGGTAGCCGTTTAATAGAAAAAGGGGAAGATGTAACTTTTTTAGTAAGGGAAAAACGAAAACAGCAATTAAAAAAAGATGGGCTTGTTGTTCGAAGCATCCACGGTGACGTGAACTTGTTTCCCAAAACCATCGTTGCAACGGATCCAGATGAGCCCTATGATGTTGTACTACTTACTTCGAAGGCATATCACTTAGAAGAATCAATAAAAGCAATTGAACCATTTGTAAGAGATTACACGGTAATTATTCCTTTATTAAATGGAATTGAACATATGGACGAGTTGAAAGCTTATTTCTCTCCTAACCAAGTATATGGTGGACTTTGTTTTATAGAGACTACATTAAATAATCACGGAACGATCGTACAAACAAGTAAGATCCATGAAGTAGTCTTCGGAGAGTGGAATGGTAAAAAAACGGAAAGAGCAAAAGAAATAGAGGAAGTTTTTTCTGGTACGAAAGCTACTTTCCGATTAAGTGATAATATCCAGCAAGAGATGTGGCATAAATATTTGTTTATCACTACATTATCAGGAATTACATCGTTAATGCGTTCACCAATTGGACCAATACGTGATACTCTTGAGGGAAGAACTTATATCCAACAACTATTTGAAGAAATACGTTGGACGATGGAAACAAGTGGGGCACCAATTGCCGATGGAATCGTAGAAAAACAAATGAGCATTATTGATAAACAAGACGATTCCATGAAATCTTCTATGTTAAGAGATATTGAAAAAGGCTCTAATATTGAAGCGGATCACTTGCAAGGCTTTCTTTTACTGTTAGCAGAAAGAAGTGGAGTGGAAACCCCTTTACTTCGACTCATTTTTCAACATTTGAAAGTGTATGAAAAGAATATAAAGTAAATTGAAAGCCCCAAAAGGCATTTAATATGTCTTTGGGGCTTTTTGAAAGGATAAGAATTTATAAAATTTTTGAACTTAAAAAGGTGTCTAGCTCCAGGCCCCAGGACCTCGTGTCAAATAACCTGGCCGATTAAAAAGTAAAAAGCACTTTTTATCGTCCAGAACATTTGCATTTCGGTCCTGAAAGGGCGTCTTGCGCTTTTCTTATTAGTTGAAGTCGAGTGGGCTAAAGTGAGTGAAAGAAAAGTAACCACTATAGTAAAGTTTATTGGGAACAAATCCCTATTGTAGAATTCTTCACTAAGACTTATGATGTAATTTTCGAAAGTATGAAACATTTACAGCTCCTAATACGTCTATTATATTGTCAAAGTATTAAGCATGAATATCACCAGGAAATATGAAAGTGAAAACGGAGGAATATATATGAAGGCTGTTCTAAAAAAAATTGCAAAAGAAAAGCCAATTTTTATTTTTGCATTCTTTTTTTTATGGATAAAAACAATAGTAGTAGGATTCGTAGACTTCAATATTACATTAGAAAACCCTTTACAGTTTATTATTCTATTACTGAATCCTATCCCATTTATGATGTTATTTTTCGGATGGATTTTTACAAGGAAACCTTCAAGACAAGGGAGTTATGTACTGCTTTTTAGTTTACTATGCACAATAGTTTTGTATGTAAACGGAGTCTATCACCGAGAATTTACGGATTATATTACAGTTCCCTTATTATTAGTGGGCAGCAATATGGCTGATTTACAATCTAGTATTCTTACATTAGTAGAATGGAAAGATATTATTTATTTTGTTGATATTGTCATACTCGTTGCGGTTTTTTGGATGAAAAAAGAACAAATAAAAGCTATCCCAAAATATTCTTTCAAGCAGTTAGTACCTTATTTTTCACTATTTCTCATTCTGGCTGTTGTAAATATAGGACTAGCAAATATCGAGCGGCCTCAACTACTTACCCGTTCATTCGATAGGGAGTTGCTTGTGAAAAATGTGGGGATTTATAATTTTCATCTTTATGATGTATATTTACACACGACAACTAGGGCGCAGCGTGTATTTGCAAGTGTTGATGAATTAGACGAAATTACTGAATTTATGGACGAAGAAACAATAGTAGATCAAGACGATACATTTGAGTTGTTTGGTGCGGGGAAAGGGAAGAATGTTATTCTTATATCTGCGGAATCAGTTCAAAATTTTGTTATTAACAATACAGTAAATGGAGAAGAAATTACACCATTTCTAAACGAACTAATTAAAGATAGTTTTTATTTTGAAGAATTTTATCATCAAACTGCACAAGGGAAAACTGCAGATGCAGAGTTTTTAGTGGATAACTCATTGTATCCACTATCGAGAGGTTCAGTATTTTTTACACATGCTACCAATGAATACTATTCTTTACCTGAAATCATGGTAGAGCATGGCTATTTTACAGCTTCTTTACATGCGAATAAGGGTAGTTTTTGGAATCGAGATCTTATGTACGAGACATTAGGTTATAACAAATTCTATACAGATGATTATTATGAGATTACGGAAGAAAATAGCGTTGGTTGGGGATTAAAAGATATTGATTTTATGGAGCAGTCCGTTCAACATATGGTAGAAATGCCAAAGCCTTTCCATGCAAAACTAATTACGCTGACGAACCATTTTCCTTTTGATTTAGATGACGAGGATAAATTCATTGATGAGTTTGATTCAAATAGTAAAACTTTAAATCAATATTTCCCAACAGTAAGATATACAGATGAAGCAATCCGTATTTTTTTTGATCAATTAAAAGAAACAGGAATATACGAAGATTCTATAGTCATTATATATGGAGATCATTATGGAATTTCTAAAAATCATAACAAGGCAATGGGCCAATACTTACAAAAAGAAGTAACACCATTCGTAGAGGTTCAATTACAACAGGTGCCTATGATAATTCACATCCCAGGCTTTGAAGGGAAAAAAATCTCTTCTGTTGGAGGGCAGATAGATATTCGCCCAACACTGCTATACCTTCTTGGAATAGAAATGGAGAGTCAAATGATTTTTGGGAAAAATTTATTTTCCAAAGAAAGAGAGGAACTAGTAATTTTACGTAATGGATCTTTTATTACGAAAGATGCAATCTACACAAGAAATACTTGTTATTCAAAGGAAACTGGTGAACCTTTTGACCTGGATGGTGAAAACCCTTGTTCCCACTACATGGAGGATGTTCAATTACAATTAGACTATTCAGATCGTATTATATATGGTGATTTATTTCGTTTTGATGAAACGTTAATGCAGGTAAGAATAGATAAAGAGATGATACATTTCGATAATGTAAGGGATGTAGATACCAACAGAATTTTGAATTAAATGTGTTGATTGACTTTAGGGTGTGTTAAAGGGAAAACCTTTTATACACCCTATCATTTTTTATATAGTTTAACTGCATAATGATACGAGTATTTTTCAATAGTCTCGATGCTAAGTACAACTAAAAACAATTAAATTTATTTGTGTAATAATGCCAAAGAATGAATAGAATGATTAACATGATATTAGAAATGAAAGCTAGATAACGAGATGAGTACAGTATTCATGTTAAAATAATTACAGATATTGTATGGGAGAAAGGAGAGAAATATTGTGATTGAACGAAAATCAGAACGAGAAATTGAACAGATGCATGAAGCAGGCAAACTTGTAGCTCGCATTCACAAGGAGATTGCCAAAATAATAAAACCAGGAATTACTACACTGGAAATAGATAGCTTTGTAGAAAATTACTTACTAAAAAATGGTGCAAAACCAGCACAAAAAGGATACCAAGGCTATGAATTCGCAACTTGTGCTTCTATAAATGATGAAATTTGTCATGGTTTTCCTAGGAACGAGCCTTTAAAAAACGGCGATGTCGTTACTATAGATTTTGTTGCAGATTTAAACGGTGCATTGGCTGACTCAGCATGGACACATCCAGTAGGCGAGATTTCAGAGGAAGCAAAGAAGCTATGTGAGGTTACAAAGGAAGCTCTTTATCAAAGTATTAAAGAAGCCTTGGATGGTAATAGAATCGGTGATATTGGTGCAGCTATTGAAGAAATTGTTGCTCCTTATAATTACGGGATAGTTCGTGACTTCGCGGGTCACGGAATTGGACCAACTATCCATGAAGAACCTAATATTCCTCATTTCGGAAGTAGAGGGAAAGGGAAACGATTAAAAGAGGGGATGGTTATCACGATTGAACCAATGATTAATCTAGGTTTTTGGCCATCTAAAATGGATAATAACGGATGGACGGCTAGAACGGTAGATGGGAGTTTATCTGTTCAATACGAGCATACAATTGCTATTACTAAGAACGGACCAATTATTTTAACAGAGCAAGACGATGTTTGAAAATCGTTAACTTCTTTATAGTAATCGAGGTTTAATTTTGTCCATGGAAAGAGGCATAAAAACTAAATAAATTACAAAGCTATATAAAACAACTAGTATGAAATAATTTATCACCTAGTTGTTTTTTTTGTCTAAAACTAGTGAAAAAGATGTCTAAAAAGGTAAAAAAATGTATAATTAAGTCAACAGAATTCACAAAATGTTCAGGGACCAGGTACCCGACTATTTTGTGAAGGATGATGGTCGTGGATTGGTTTATCCTAATACGAAGATGTGTAAATACATAGTAAAGAAAGAAAATAGGAACCCTATTTCGAAATATAAAGGGGAGTTTGGATTGAGTAGCTTATCTAAATATCAAGAAAAATTTATTAAACAAATTGGACAAAAAATTAATGATTGGAATGAGCGGGGATATATTGAAGAAAGAGAACTGTATCAATTTTTACATACAATTAGAGGAACTGCAGGGTCCATTGGATTAGATGATTTATCTACTGAAGCAGAACGCTTGTTACATAAAATAGATAGTAATTCAACGAAGACGTGGTCTTCAGAAAGCTGGAATGAAAAGCTCATTACTCTTCTTTCTCTGTTAGCGGGTGATATAGATGACACATCAGTGCAAAGAATAGGGGAAGAAAATACTTTACTTCAAGAGCTACCTTTAGATGATTCAAAAACCAATACATTCATCCTAATCATTGATCAAAAGCTCGACTCATTAAATTATTTTAAGACTAGATTTGAAGAAGAAGGGTATTTGGTCCTCAGTGCCATAACGGAGGAAAAAGCAACGGAATGGATTTTCACGGAAAGTATTGATCTTATATTAATAAATGAGAAAAACTTTTCCACGTCATTTCTGGAAAATCCATTTATTAAGAAAGCACAATCTTCTCTTATTCCAATTGTTCTTATTACGGAAATGGAGAGCAAGGATCAACTTATCCAATGCTACCATAAAGGAATTAGCGATATTTACTCGCATGATATGGATTTAGATATTTTAACAGCAATTATCTCTAGTCGCATTTCTTTCAGGCAACAACATGAGGATTCGTTAATGGTCGATGAACTAACAGGAGCTTATAATCGACGCTTTTTAGATTTGGAAGTTCAAGGATTGTACAATGAAATGTCAAGAGATTCTGTTCCTTTTTCCCTTGCGATGGTAGATATTGATCATTTTAAGAAAGTAAATGATGAGCATGGTCACCTTATTGGAGATGAAGTGTTAAAACGATTTGTTGCAATATTATTAAAAAATAAAAGAAATAGGGATACAGTGATTCGTTATGGCGGTGAAGAATTTTGTATGATATTTCCTCGAACAAAAAGGGAAAATGCAGTCAAAGTATTAACAAGACTACAGATGGAGTTATCTAATGAAAAGTTTCATGGGAACTCTTCCTTTTTTATCACTTTTTCAGCAGGTGTGACAGAAGTAATCGATCCGACAAAAGAAATAAATGAAATTGTTCAACAAGCAGATACAGCCCTCTATAATGCAAAAAACAATGGACGTAATTTAGTGATGACATATCAGCCTAGTGATCAAAATGTTGTTAGCAGGAAACTAAACATTATGATTGTTGATGATGACCCTATCATTCGTGAAATGCTTTCACGTCATTTTGCTAATGAATCATTACGAGGTTGGTCAACACATATTCAGAAATTTAAAGATGGATACGAGCTGTTACATTCTAATTGGTATAACCCTTCACATAAATACTTATTTTTACTTGATGGGGTCATGCCTAAAATGGATGGAATGGAAATACTAAAAATTTTAAGAGAAAACTACTCAGATAATAACGTTTTAATCCTTATGCTTACATCTAGAAAAAGTGAGCAAGAAATAGTTCGATCACTAGAGCTTGGAGCAGATGATTATGTTATTAAGCCATTTAAGATGAATGAGCTTTCCTCTAGAATGAAACGTTTAATGAGAAGGGTATGGAACCGATGACCAGTATAATCCTGATTGCAATTCTCTTTTTACTGATAGTTCAATGCTCTATCATGGTGTACTTATTGGTATCAAAAATAAAACGTAACAGAATAGTAAGAAAAAAAGAGGAGTTAAAAGAAAAGTTGATTCCTTTAGTGGACCAATTTGTGCAAGAGAAACGAGACAATAACATGATTGTTACGACTAATGAAGTTGAGTTAGAAGTATTAGAGGAGATATTAAATGAGTATGCGCTCCTTGTTAACCTAGAGACGTCGTTAGCTCGCATTAACGATTTTGCTGAATTCACTTTAAAAAACAAATATCAGAGGTTACTTCAAAGTAATAAATGGAGCAGCCGAATGAATGCTCTTTATTTCATTGAGGATTTTAATATGAAGTCTTTAAGTGATCTTGTTTATGAGCCTCTAAACAAAGAAGGGGCTATTATATTAGATGAAGAAATGAAGCAACGTTTTCGAACATTAGCAACATTACAAGATGAGCGGATCGTAAAAGATGTATTCAGAATATCTAATGGGGCGAGTTCATTCTATAAAGAAATATTTAGAAAGTATAATGAACTATTATTTCAACTTCAAACAGAAATGATAACAAATCAATCAACCGTGTCTGCTCTTTCCGGCTTACTTGGAGTGATTGGAGAAAAACGAGATTTCGCTTATTATCCCTTTGTGGAAAAACTGCTTCTCCATGAAGACTCAGAATTAAGAGTTCAGGCTTTAAAGGCAATTTTACAATATGAATATATGTCTGACCCTGATAAATTAACCCAATTTCTTATGTCTCCACATTGGCCGGAGCGAATGATTGCTACGAAAATAGTTGGTAATCTTCGTTTAAATAGGTTCAAAAAGAGTCTCATTGATCTAGTGAAAAATGATGCTGAATGGTGGGTACAGTTTTCAGCTTCTGAAGCAATAAGTAAATTTGAGGATGGGGAGTTTATTCTAGGACATATGAGAGAATCCTTGCCACGGTCAAAAGCAGCGATTGTAGACCAATGGGTAGAGAAGGGGGAAATCGGAAATGCATGATATTTGGAGTACCATCTTCTCTATAGCATCTATAGCAATCATTCTATATTTATTCATTATCATTTTTATATACTCCGCTTTTTTCCTCCTTAGCATTCGAAAAATTTGGTTGGAGAAAGATTTAGATCCACATGAACCTATTGAGGATGTAATGGAAAGCTCTGATACTTATCCACTTTCTATTATTGTACCTGCTTATAATGAAGAAGTGGGGATTGTACCTACTGTTCAATCACTATTAAGTATTAACTATCCAGAATATGAAATCTTAGTAATCGATGATGGGTCAAAAGATAAAACTTCTGAAAAGATGATTGAACACTATAAAATGGTTCCGAGTCAACGTGCAGTACGTAACCATATTGAAAGCAAAAAGCTTTTAGAACTTTACCAGTCCACAACAAATCCATCTGTGTTCTTAGCAAGAAAAGAAAATGGAGGAAAAGCAGATTCCCTGAATTGTGGAATTAATATTTCCAAATATCCATACTTTTGTGCAATGGATGCAGACTCTATCATTGAACGGAATGCTCTGATAAAAACAATGAAACCTATTTTAGATTCTAATGGCCAAGTTATTGTTACCGGAGGAACCATTAGGGTTGCAAATGGTTGCAGCATCAATCGGGGAAGTATTGAGAAAGTGAGACTTCCTAACAACCCATTAGTAATTATGCAAGTAATTGACTACTTAAGAGCCTTTTTAATTGGAAGAATAAGTATGAGTAGATATAATTGGCTACTTATTATTTCTGGAGCTTTCGGTGTTTTTCATAAACAATGGGTAATCAAGGCAGGAGGATACCGCACCTCAACGGTTGGTGAAGATATGGAATTAATTGTGAGACTCCATCGCTTGTTAAAAGAGTCAAATTCCACCGATCGTATTGAATATATTGCTGATCCTGTTTGTTGGACAGAAGTTCCTAGTGATATAAGTATATTACGAAAACAGCGAAGACGATGGCATCAAGGGTTAACCGAAACCATTTTTCTACATAGAAAAATGATGTTCAATCCGAAGTATAAGGGAATTGGAACAATATCTTATCCTTATTATGTTTTTGTTGAATGGCTAGGACCTGTAGTGGAGTTTCTAGGTTATATCATTTTTATTATTGGAATACTCTTTTCTCTTATTCATTTAGAGATTGCTATTTTGCTGTTTGCTGTTGCCTTCCTTTATGGTACGCTATTCTCTATATCTGCTGTTCTATTAGAGGAATGGGGTTACCGAAGATATCCTAAACCAATGGAGTTAGTGAAGCTTTTTCTATACGCATTCACTGAAACATTTTGGTATAGACCTTTAACGGTTATTTGGAGAATGGAAGGTATTTGGAGTGCTTTACGAAGGAAACACGATTGGGGAGCCATGACAAGAAAAGGTGTTTCAGAATAATGAATAGAGATAATAAAGGAGAGACTATTTCTTGAAAAAGATTTTAATAGCAGATGACGAAGAAGTATTACGTATGTTAATAGTAGATACGCTAGAAGATTTAGATGTTGATATTATAGAAGCAGAAGATGGACAAGAAGCTTGGGAAAAGGTAAATGAAAATACTTTTGATCTAATCATCCTAGATTATATGATGCCGCGATTAACTGGGTATGAGGTTTTACTAAAAGTAAAATCTCATGAGAAATTGAAGCAGGTTCCTGTGTTAATGCTAACTGCAAAAAGTCAACAAAAAGACCGCCAACAATTACTAGAGGCTGGTGCTGATTATTTTATGGAAAAACCATTTCGACCGACACAGTTAATGTCATTTGTAGAGGAGTTACTTCATGATTAATTCACTAAAAAAACCTTTTTTCGGATTACGAAAAAGGTTTTTGCTTCCTATAATTATTGTATCGATCCTTTTACTATGTATAGGATTGTTATTATCATATCAATACTCAAGTGTATATGACGATTTATTGGAACAAACAGAAGCATCTGAAGAAAAGGAAATGGTATTTCAAAATATAGAAAACCATCTACAGGCTGTTTTTTTTCGAGCGCGGGGTTACTATGCTTTTAAAAACGAGAATGAACTTGCAAAATTACAACATGAAATGATTGAATTAGAAAGAAGTCTTGAGCATTTACAACAGCTTCCTTTACATAATGAGTCAGCTGAATTTAGAGAAGAGTTTATTCAATTTTTTGACCGATATAAAAATGTGATCTTACCTGAATCTTTAGATTTTGTAGAACGTGGTGATTATGAAGGGCTACATCAATATTCTATTTCAGGTGCTTCTAGTGATGTGAATCATTTTCTGTCATTTATGGGTCAATACTTATATGATGCACAAGAAACGCGTGAAGCACTTCATAAGAAATTATTAGAAACAGCAGAAAGACAAGTCTGGGTATTACTTTTCTTTACAGGATTTGTCCTTCTTGTCTTTGTTCTTACTGTTTGGACAATGATTCGGTACATTAGTGTACCAATAGAAAAATTAACAGAAGCTTCCGAAGCCTTAGCTGATGGAGAGGAGATTCATTTAGAAAGTGTTGGTCGTAAGGATGAAATTGGGATTTTATCAACTTCATTCTTTAACATGGCAAAATCAATACAAGATAAAGAGAATCAAATGCAAACTCAAAATAAAGAGTTATTAAAAAATCAAAAGGAATTACGGAAACATCAAGAAAAACTAGAGCATTTGAATGAAATAAATAATTCCCTTACATTCACAACAACAAAAATTGATTTATTAGACAATATTAACCAAGAACTTAATAGAATATATCAATTAGACAAATCTATTTTATTGTTTGTAGATGAACCAATATATTCCTCGATTGGTGTAACGGATGCAGTTATTAAACGATGGATGGAACTAGATAAGATAAAGGCTTTTCCATTATTAGTTGAAAAACAAAAGCCCTATATTATCGAACGAGAAGTACGTCCTGAGGAAGCGGGATTACTTGAAGATGGGGGAAAAAGTTATGATCTTTATGTTCCTGTTTTCTCTTCGGAGAAAAAGCTCATAGCAGTTCTCATTGCTAACCGCGTGAATCGTTCCTATCATCAGGAAGAAATAGATGAGATATTTGCAGTGATGAAAAATGCTTCTTTTGCATTAGAGAGAATTGTACTTTATGAAAAGACAGAATCGGAAAGGCAGTTAAATCAAGATATTATCGATCATGTTAACGAAGGGATCCAATTTGTTGATAAAGATGGTGTCCTACTACAATACAATGAAGTGTTCTGTGACTATATAAAATGCAATGAACAGTATTTATATGCTCATTCACCCTTCACTTCTTGGATAAAAGCGGTTAATAATTATGCTATTTTAGATTCCGACTATAGTAATTCCGAAAGTATATCTGCTTTTTTCCATAAAGCTATTAATAACAATCACCATGGAATACAGCAAATTCGATATAAAACAAAGGATGATAAGGTAATCGATGTATACGCATCGCCTGTTTTTCGAGCAAAAGAAAGAATTGGTTCTATTTTTGTTCACAGAGATATTACAAAACAAAATGAAGTGGATCAAATGAAGTCGAATTTAGTTAGTACGGTTAGTCATGAGCTTCGAACACCTCTCTCTAGTGTATTAGGATATGCAGAATTGTTAATGACAAAAGAACTAAAGGAAGAACGAAGAAAGAAATACGCAGAAACTATTTTTAAAGAAGCGAACCGTCTTACGAATCTAATAAATGATTTTCTAGATCTTCAGAAGATGGAAAGCGGGAAACAAACGTATCATAAAGAGCGAGTAAATATAACAGAGATAGCAGAAGAAGTTATGGATGTTTACCGAGTAAGTAATCCCAATCATCAGCTTCAAGTTGTTGCTGAGGATGCTGTTGAAATTTATGCAGACCGAGATAAGATGTCCCAAATGCTAATGAATTTTATTAGTAATGCTATTAAATTCTCACCAAATGGTGGAACAGTAGAACTTTCTATACAGGAACAGAACTCCAATGTAATTTTAGAAATTAAAGATGAAGGAATTGGGATTCCTGAAAGAGAAGTTCCGAAACTCTTTCATAAGTTTTACCGGGTAGATAATAGTTCTATGAGACTAATTGGAGGTACAGGTTTAGGTCTTGCGATTTGTCGAGAAATTGTGGGAGCACATGATGGAAAGATCGAGGTATATTCTGAACTCGGAAAAGGTACTACATTTGTGATACATCTTCCTTCATTTGTGGAAAAAGGCACAGTAGTACCCATTAAAAATTCTGAAATGCATGTGGATAAGGTAATTGTGGTGGAAGATGACAGTAGTTTGGCAATGTTGTTAACAGAAGAACTAAATAATAATCAATTCAAAGTAATTCACTTCTTTGAGCCTTGTGAAGCAATGAAAGAGTTAAAAAAGAACTCTGCAGATGCAATCGTCCTTGATTTAATGTTTGAGGGGAGTGTTGATGGTTGGGGATTCTTGAAGGATTTAAAGGAAGATGAAAAATTAAAATATATCCCAGTTTTTATATCATCTGCATTGGATGAGGTAACTGAAAAGTCGGAGAAGTATGGTATTAAAGATTATTTTACAAAACCATATCCACTTGATCGCTTATCTGATGTGATTAAGGAGAGGTTACGAAACCAAGAAAAAAGAGGGCAAATATCCATACCTAAAATGAATGAGGAGAATCAAATAGAATAGATCCTGAGTTGACTGTCGTGGAGAAGGAATTAGTAGAGAATGGGGTTATATCAGTGTCGAAGCTATACAAAAAGGTTTTCTCACGATAAAAAGTATTCTCAATAATATCAAAAAGAGGAGTTTAGTTAATAAAGCAACTTGAAGCTCTTCCGATTATAACTCTAAAAGCCTTTTAATTTCATTGTTTGGAAGAAGGATATTGTTTTATGGAAATTGAATATATGGAAGGACAGGGAGTAAATGAAATTCTCCCTCTCCTTTCAAATGATAATAAGTATAAAGTTGGTGTGGCAGCTGGTAAGGATTTATTTCAGTTACACCAATTTCAACGTGCTTCATGGGTTAATAAGCAATCGAAGGAGTCGTTTCCGTTTGGTATGAACATTACTAGTTGTCTTATAACGGTCAAGAGAGGTTGATTGCAAATTTCTAGTGGAGGAGAGGGGATTATGGACATTCAGTTATACACTTCACCAACAGATGTGTTGAATAAAGTAGAAAAATGTCTTATGGAAAAAGAAGCTGAAAATAATTTACCACTGGGTTTACTGCGTCGACTAAAGGTTGAAGAGGAAAAAAACATACTTCATATGAGACAAGAAAAGCCACATCTCTTATTAGTGATGAAAGATGATGGTGAACCAGGTTTCATGGCAATCCAAACTCCCCCATTTAATCTTGTTATTTGTGGGGAGGAACAGTATTCTGAACATGTAGTAAACTGGCTCTTAGACAGGGATATGAGTTTTCCAGGAGTAGTGGGCTGCAAACCTACAGTGGATGCATTTGCTAATGCTTGGCAAAAGAGAACAGATTGTAAATTGAAAACCTTTATGCGTCAGCGAATCTATCGATTAGAGGATTTAAAGGAAGTGCCAAAGAAAAAGGGTAGGCTTTGTTATGCAACGGAAGATGATTTAGCGATCGTGACTCATTGGACACAGCTTTTTTATGAGGAATCATTAGAACCTATTGATAGAGTAACTGCAGAGAATTTCGTGAAGAGCGAGATAAATAGAAACGCAATATTCCTTTGGCGAAATGAAGAATGTATCCCTGTATCTATGGCAAAACGTGCAAGAGAGTCGGAGAACGGAGTGGTTGTTAGCTTAGTTTATACACCGGACGAATATAAACGACAAGGTTATGCCACAACATGTGTTGCTGCATTAAGCGAGTGGCTATTAAAAGAAGGCTTTCAATTCTGTAGTTTGTATACCGATCTAGACAATCCAACATCAAACAGCATTTATATGAAAATAGGCTACGAGCAAGTAGCAGACTCTGTAGAATATCGATTTATATACAATAAAGAATAACACAGTCAAAACCACTTCTCAGTAAAGGGAGGTGGTTTTCATCTTTCAAAGTAACATACGCGTATTTTCAGAGGGTAGACTTCCATGAAAGTGAACATTTTCACCATGGTGGATGAAAATGCATTATTAGATGATTAAGTAACATTAACTTTATATGGAATGAGCGTAAGTCCACGAACTCCAGTGGGAAGTAGAGAAGAGGCGAGACCCCGTAGCGACGTAGTCGTGTAGGGGGCTCGGCACCTCCCCACAGGCAAGGAGTGGACAGAAGCGAATGGAATACCAACCTACAATGTGAGTATTCCATATTAGTCTGATACACGTATTTTCAGGGTAGGCAAACACAAGAATAGAATCATTTTACTAAAAAACGAGGTGTTAATATGAAAACGATAGGATTAATTGGAGGAATGAGCTGGGAGTCGACAGAGACATATTACAGAAAACTAAATGAATTGGTACGAGAACAAAAGGGTGGTCTTCATTCAGCACCATGTATTATCTATAGTGTCGATTTTCACCAAATAGAAAAGTGGCAACGTGAAGGAAATTGGCATGAAGCTGGAAAATTATTAGCTAGCATTGCTCAAAAGCTAGAGAAAGCAGGAGCCGAAGCAATTTTCTTATGTACAAACACAATGCACAAAGTAGCTGATTGTATTGAACCTGCAATTTCTATACCGTTTATTCATATAGGAAAAGTAACTGCTAAAGAAGCTATGAAACAAGGTCAAACCAATCTATTGCTCTTGGGAACAAGTTATACAATGGAACAAGAATTCTTAAAAAATGAGTTAGAAAAATATGGACTAAACATATCTATTCCTAAAGTAGAACAAAGACAAGAGATTAATCGAATTATCTTTAATGAGCTTTGTCTAGGTAACATAAAAAAACAGTCCGTAGAAATGTTAGAAAAAATAATAAAAGAGTTTGAAAGTGGAGGGGGAGAAGGGGTAATTCTCGGTTGTACAGAACTTAACCTACTTGTGAAACAAAAAAGTTTTAAAATAGAAATATATGATACAACAGAGTTGCACGTGAAAGCGGCCTTACAGTTTATGTCAATGGAGTAATTTATAGGACTATTTCCTTTATATTAAATAGAAGTAGCTTTAACATTGTCTGATTATGTAAAATGATAGTAAAAATAACGATTTATGAGGGGAAGATGTTTTATGGATTCAGGGAAATCATCGTTGCATACAAGAAATAAGTTACTTATCATTTTGTTCTTCTTTTCCATCATTCTAAGTGCCGGTGTTATTGCAGTTGGAGGTTCTGCAATAGAATCTATCCTTATCATTTCAATTGTCGGTACAACTGTAACTATTATTACGACTTTACTGCATAAGTTTAAAAAAGTTATTACCATTATTCCTTACCTACTTCTAGGTGGTCTAGGGTTTATGACTTTTGCATTAATTACTTATAGTGGCACAATTGCGTCCTACTTAATTGTTTATTATAGTCTTGTATTGGCGGCTCTCTACCATAACTATATTTATGTTGTTTTATCTGGTGTTATTGGCTTAATTGCTACGAATTACTTTTTATTTACTAGTGGACAACAGCAAATTCCTATTTTTGATACATCTGTAGTAGTATCCTTCAATCTGTTGTTTTTGCTCATTACAATTGTATTAATCGCCCAAAGTAGAATAGGGAAACGGATGCAGATAGAGACAGAACAACTAGCAACGGATGCATTAGCTTCGAAGGATAATATTGAAAAGGTAATCAGTAAAGTACAAGAAACAGTGAATAAATTAGAAGAAATTAATCTCCACTTAGTTGAGAATTCGGAAGGAACCAACGTGTTTTCTAAAGAGTTGGCGAGTACATTTGTAGAGATAGCTGGTGGAGTAGAAAGTCAGGCTAACAGTGCATCTGAGATGAACCATTCTGTTATTAATATGAATGACGAAGTGACAAATATATCTGCTAGTTCCGAAGAGATGAATAAAAAGGCGGAGGAATCCGTTATTTTTATTAAAGAAGGGGTTCAAAAGGTTAGTGATTTACAGGATCAAATGTCAGAAATAACGAACATAATGAAGAATACTTCAAATGAAATGATAGAGTTAAATACAGCGACAGAAAAAGTTGGTACGATTGTTAAAACAATATCCGAGATTGCAGATCAAACAAATTTATTAGCATTAAATGCTGCTATTGAAGCTGCTCGTGCTGGTGAAAGTGGACGCGGTTTTGCAGTTGTAGCACAGGAAGTGAGAAAATTAGCGGAACATTCACAAAGATCTGCAGGCGAAATATCGGCTATTCTTAAACTAATTCAAACGAAAGCAAAAACTGCGTCAGAACGAGTGTTAGAAGGCGAAAAGACATTCCAGCAGGGGAAACTGTTAACAGAAGATACTGATGCAATATTTAATGAAATTAATAGTAATGTAGGGGAAGTAAAAAATAGCTCAGATGAAATGAGATCAAAAATTAGTTTGTTATCTACCTCTTCGTCGAATGTTGTGGACGAAATCAGTTTGGTATCGAGTGTAACAGAACAATTGAGTGCGTCTGTTCAACAAGTGTTGGCAAGTGTGGAAGAGCAAAATGATAGAATTTCTCTTATGTCGGAACAAGTAAATGAAATTAATAAAATTTCAGATCAGTTAAAGGTGCTTTTAAAATAAATTTTGATATTGTGTTCAATTATTAGTGGAAATGATCAATATATATTGGTCATTTTTCTTTATATATAGTAATATCTGGTTCCTAATAAATATACAAAGTGGTAAAATAAGGTATCTAAAAATAGGGATCTAAACAAATAATTTAGTTAAAAGAAGGTATCTAAGTGGATTTTATAACAGATAAAGTTTTACTCATAGCACTATTTATTCTCATTATCCATTGCATTGAAACATTAGCATATTCTGTTAGAATTTCTGGAGCAAGAGTACGTTTAATTGCATCAGGGTTAGCTTTATTTAACTTAATGGTAATGGTTTCAAGACTTGCGAATATGTTGCAACAGCCTTTCACTGGTAGTTTAATAGATACCGCACCGACTATAAATACTCTACAGTTTGTAGAAAATCAGTACCGAGTTATTATTGGTGCATCTACCATTGGTACTATAATAGGAATATTACTATTACCTACTTTTATTGCATTATTTTCAAGAGCCATTATTCATCTTTCTGAAACAAATGGGTCCATCCCTTTACTGGTAAGAAAAGGATTATCCGTTGAATATATTAAAAGAAGTTTAAAGCATATACACGTGCCAAGAATGAACTATCTAAAAGACATAAGCATAAAAGACTTCCCAATAAAACTGTTTATTATTAATATGGTCATCACCTCCATATATACGATAGGAGTTCTATCTGCATTATATGCTTCACTATTAGCACCAGAAAGAGCTTCAACAGCAATAATGGCATCTGGATTGATTAATGGTATTGCTACCATCTTACTTATCATATTTATTGACCCTAAAGTTTCGGTGTTAGCAGATAATGTGGTAAATAGAAAAGGTAGTTACTTATCTTTGAAGGCAATTTCCATCATGATGGTATCTTCTAGGCTGTTAGGAACAGTGTTAGCACAAGTTCTCTTCATTCCAGGTGCAAAGTATGTAGCCTGGTTTACTCAATTTATTGTCTAACTAAAATATTTGTGATTTTTTCGTTAGATGAAACCGTTTGTTGCTAATATCGTAATATATATAGTTAGAGGAAGGAAGTGAGATCATGTTTATGGAACCGAATTTTTTAGGTACAATTTTTCCCCTGTTTTTTATGTTAGTTATTGGTCTTATACTTTTTCAAGTTATAAGGGGAATTGGTGAATGGTCTAATAATAATAAGCAACCCGTTTTAACAGTTAATGCAAAAATTGTTTCTAAACGAACGAAAATAAGTCGACATTCTCATGCTAGTGGTAATGGTCATCATCACCATAGTACTAGCACAACCTATTTTGTTACCTTTGAAGTAGAAAGTGGAGACAGAATGGAGTTAAGAGTATCTGGAAAAGAGTATGGTTTACTTGCAGAAGGGGATGTGGGAAGAGTCACATTCCAGGGAACAAGGTATCACGGTTTTGAAAGAGTAGCATCTATGTAATTTAAGAAACTGTGGCGTCATGTCACCGGTTTTACTTGTGAGGTGCAAAACGTCAAATCACAGACGAATTCACACGCTAAACACACATCTTTCGTAACTAGATCCGCAGTATAATTCCATATTACAGTGGCACGAAGGTTCTTCGTGCCATTGTTTTAATATTTGCTTATTTCATTAACCATTTGTTGAAGTAAATGAGGTTTTCTTGGAAATTTATTAGATAAACTTAGCTTATCGCCAAGTCCTTGTATTCCTATCCTTACCAGTGAAATAAAATAAGCGGAGAATTTCCGTTTAAAATCAAAATTCACCTAATTTCTTGGCAAATAAGTGGAGTTTTTCCGACTATGCAAAGGAAATTCCTCCTTTTTAAATAGATTTGTGTCAATAAGCGGAATTTCTCCGTTTATTCAGACTATTTTCTGTGCTATTTATTAAATAAGGGAAAATTCTCCGTTTATTTATTCAATTGAGCATATCCCCTCGTTTCTATAATTACATTTCTTGAAAGATTCTATATATCCTTTCATTTACTTTAATATAAATATCCAAGTCTTTCCTTTTCACCTTAGAATTCGCATGGTAAGTCACATCACAATCAGATGAAGGATATATTTATTTCCACCTATGTGAATAGGGGTGTGAATTGCATTGAACTTCATATCTATTTAACGATAAAACACTAATATAACAACAAAAAATCGCATGTGATTTTACTTACGATGGCTTGTTTGCACCCCTGAAGTAAACCCGCTAGCGTCAGTTCACCGTTTTTTTTATATGAATCTTTTTCCATTAATATTCGTATAGAAAGAATGGAATACGGATGAAGAAGAGGTGACTAGATTTGATGAATGAAAATGTTTTAGATGTACATATCGAACGTGCTGGTTATTCAGATAGCAAAAACACCATAACCAATATACAATTTCATATTGAAAGAGGAGAATTAGTAGGCCTTATCGGTGCAAATGGGTCTGGGAAAAGTACTACAATAAAAGCCATTTTGAATATGCTTGAAATGGATGGAAAAGTTACATTTTCTAGTGATAAAGGGAAACGGTATGCTTACGTTCCGGAACAACCTTCCTTTTATGAGGAATTAACTCTGTGGGAGCATTTGGAATTTGCAGCTACAGTATGTGAGCTACCGGAAGAGTGGATGGATTACGCGAATACGTTGTTACAAGATTTTCGAATGGATCATGTTATTCACCACCTTCCCACTAGTTTTTCGAAAGGGATGCAACAAAAACTGATGATCATCCTCGCTTTTATGATTAAACCGGACGTTTATATTGTAGATGAACCATTTATAGGTTTGGATCCAAAATCTACAAAGATGCTTTTACGATATTTGGAAAAAGAAAAGGAACGCGGAGCAGGTATATTGATGTCTACTCATGTACTAGATACTGCGGAGAAATATTGTGATCGCCTTCTTCTTATTGCCGATGGTGTAATCAGAGTAAATGGAACATTGGCGGATATTCAGAGACTTGCAAAACTAGATTCGGGATCCTTAATGGATTGCTTTGAAGAGTTAATGGAGTGGTAAATGATGAGTAATAGTATAAAGCTTATATTCCTTAAGAGAGTAAAAGAACATTATCTTCAACTGTTTAAGTTATATAAATCGACAGTTGATTGGGTAGTCTGGTTATATTTTATTATTCCAGCAATGATCATCTCCGTTTATCAATATATTCGCTGGTGGCAAGTACCATGGAATTTAGATATGTCAGAAGAGGTCTTAACTATTATCCTTTTTGGTATCCTTTTTTTATTTTTGCAAATAGGAAATGTTCGTTTTTTTATGGAACGAGCAGATCAACTTTTTTATCGGCAATTTGAGGGGAAATATGACCAATTGATGAAATTAGGAAT
The DNA here is from genome assembly GCF_041820985.1 of Evansella sp. AB-rgal1. Lineage (NCBI taxonomy): Bacteria > Bacillati > Bacillota > Bacilli > Caryophanales > Bacillaceae > Evansella > Evansella sp. AB-rgal1. Next base: position 44,001 of record NZ_JBGUAU010000009.1, on the reverse strand, counting down.
GTATTATTCTAGTTTTATCAATTTCCTTTTAACAAGTATCGTATTCCTTGTTCTAGCACCAATCTTTATTGTCCAGCTAGCATACTCGTGGTATATATGGATAGCGTTTTTCTTTTTCATTATGTTTGCTAGGTTAATAGTGATTATAGCAAGACAATTACTGCAGTTTCGTTGGAACGGATGGAAATATTACATAGCAATTAGCTGCTTTTCCATAGTTAAAGCCTGGGTTTATATGGGGTTAGTATATAGTTGGCTTCATTTTAATGATCCAATACTAATTATTCTTTCTCTTTTCCTTGTTATCTCGTTATGTATAACAGTGGTATTTTTTCGTTTGCGGAAAAATGGTGTGTTCCAAGAAGATATTGCGCGGGAAATTATGCTGAAATATCGCTTTACTTCTATGGCTTTACAAGGCGCTACCATCATGGGAGCACAAAAATTTCAAAAGTTGAAACCTCCTAAAGTGAAAAAAAGGTCTTGGTTATTTCGAAATTCAGAGACAATCTTTTCGAAGCGAACCGTACAAAATGCCATGATAGAACTTCATATCAAATATATTATCCGAAGTAAAGAAAGGCGCCGCTCTTTTTTTCAACTAACCTCTGTGTTATTATTCGCTATCATAATTGCACCCGAGATAATAAAGTGGATAATCTGGGGTCTAGGTATCATTATTTTTATTCAAATCAACTGTGCGTATGTCTCCGAAATGAAACGTTCCATCTTTTTAAAAACATTTGATTGGAATGAAAAAATGTCGATTATTTATACTTCAAGAAGTGTATTCTGGATTAATGCTCCGTTTTTGATTCTTATCGGCTTTGTTGCAGGAGCCCTGTTATTGTCATGGTGGGGCTTACTCTATGGGCCAATCTTCACCATAAGTATTAGCTATTTAATTCAACCTTTGTTTCAAAAGTAATAATCATTTTAGAATAAGTGAAACAAAATACCATGTTTTCTCGTTCTATGAAGTGAGAGTACTCATTCGTAGGAGCTGAGAAGAAGATGAATGCCATTATGGTTGAAATTAGTTGGAGTAGTAATAAAGGAAAAGGGCATTTTCGAGAAATGACAGAGATTGCTGCATGCCAACTTCAATCTGTGGATGGTATCGTTGTGGAAGGTGGAACATTTCATTCTTTTATTCGTCCAGTTTTTCAAAAATGGAAAAAAAGTAGAGTAAGTCATCCGAATTATTCAGATTGGTGGTTAGCGCCCACTTATTCAGATGTAATGGTGAAATTTGATGAATGGTACGGTTCGGTAGGCAATGTTCCTTGGATAGTTTGGAATAGGTACTTATTTTCTGTTTGGGAAGAGAATAGGAATAAGTTTCAAAATTATTCTGTTTTACCAACTCAGGTAATTAGTATGGAGAAAGAATTAAAGGGAAGAAATATTCCTTATAAAAAAAGTGAACAATTACAAGCTAAAAATAAATTAAAGCATCTAACGAACTTACTATTTACATTACCGCTGGAAGAGTTGAAACCAGAGGAGTTCCATTTACCGAAAAAAGAAGATGAGCATTATAAGCAAAATGGTAGCATCAAGAATTTAAGTGGATTACTAGAACAAAATACAATAACGTTATCAGATATTAAGGAATGGAGTCATTTATCTGAGAAGCATCTAGTAGACATTTTCTTTCGAAAGCAGAAAGTAAATTCATTTCAACTACAACGATTGCAAGAAGCCTGGACGATGTGGCAGACATTGCAGGAATTGCAAGAAAGCTGGAAGGATCGTTGATTAAGAATTGGGAACATGTTCGTGAAGGGCACGATCGGCGAGAACGTGCCTTTCACAAGGGAAAATAGTTGTCTTTTATACCGTAGGCTACCTATGAATCTCCCACCTTTCGTCCATCCCCATTTATGTATTCATACGAAAGCAAGTATGATAATCTAGATTTTGCCCCTGATGAATAGTTTCTACAAAAAATCCCTATATTCAGTTTCTCTTAAATAAATAAACGATAATGGAAAAATTCTCAAAACTATGCAACTTTATTTTTTTTTATCCGTTGTTATTATAGACAGTTGAAGAGAAAGGAGTGTTAGTAATTTGGATCAAGATTATATAAAACATCAAATCAACGAATGGTACACCCAGTTTAGCAATGATATATATCAATATATTTATTTAATGATTCGTGACCACGAACAAGCGAAGGATTTAATGCAGGATACATTTATTCGTGCTTTCGATAAATTTTCTACATTCCACGATGAGAATGCTAAAGGCTGGTTGTTTCGAATTGCACGAAATATAACCATTGACTATCTAAGAAGAAATAAACCGATAGCGTATTTTTTTGACAAGGCACCAATCATATCGGGGAAAGAAGGCATACCTGAAGAAATTGTATCCTTACATGAAACGACAGAAGAGCTATACGTTGCATTGGGAAAAATAAAGACTTCGTTTCGTGATGTTATTATTTTAAGAAAAATAAAGCGTTTTTCTATACAGGAAACTGCAGACATACTGGGTTGGAAGGAAAGTAAGGTTAAGTCGACGTTATTTAGAGGGATAAAGGAATTGAAGGAACAGTTGGAAAAGGAGGGATATGTTCATGAAGAAAAATGAAGATATGGATAAAGGTTTCACTGAGCTTAGTGAGAAAATAGTTTTAACCAAATCAGAACATAATGAAATCCTTTCTAACATTAATAGCGGAATAGATCAAAAGTCAACGAAAAACATATCAAAAAGGAACGGTGGATTTCCATATAAGTATTATTTAGCTGTGGGAGCTGCGATCTTGTTACTCGTTTTATTAGTGCAACCATCCTTTGTTTCTTTTATAGGAACAAGTGAAAAATCACTTACGAAGGAAGAAGCACTAATCATTGTGAAGGAGCAGTTACAAATTGGAATGACGGAGGACGAAGTGGTTGCCCTGTTTGGCAGTACGTACCTAGAAATAGCTTCTGCAAAAGATGATGAAAGAATGTGGAGATATGATATCGAACCGAAAGATGGTTATTCATACGAATCGGCAGATGATTTCATAGATGCTACCGCAATGACAAGTGGAGAAATAAATATGTATGTGTTTATTACATGGGGGGATGACAATGTTGTTTCTCGATTTGGGGCATTATACTTAAATGATGAAGATGGCAGATTATATCATTATCAAGTGTATTCTGATGGTGATGAAACAGAAACTAGGGAATTGCCAATAACATCTAAGAAGGATCCTGTTAGTATTACAGGCAACACGAGTCGTAATAGTACAGTTTATGAAGGGGCAGAGTACTATGAAGAGATTTATACTATCTATCATGGTTTTACAAGACCTGTGGAACGTTCAGAGGATGGAAACTTTCTGGGGAATCCGAGGATGGTAAGTATAGGTTTTAGTGATGGAACGGAAGAGACGTGGGAAGTTCTGATTGAAGTAGTGTTAGCCTGGGAAGATAGTACATTTATTGGGAAATTTAGAGAAGAAGATGAGGATATTTATTTTGATCTGGATTCAAAAGTTGCAGAATTACTATTTTATATGTTTGATGGATATCTCCATCTTTATGGATATGACATAGAATATGAAGGAGAAGATATAGACCCTGAGAATTTTGATTATCATCAATTTGATCATCCGGAATTTTCCTTCGAGCAAATCCTCATTGATTATGTAGGGGAAGATGTATTTTATGAATGGTTTCATTCCATAGAATTACCAGAAAGAACGATGACAAACTTTAAAAAATATTTTGACTTATCAGATGGTGAATTAAATAAAGCCTTTTTTGATTATCATAAAAATTATCCTAATGGAAAGCCAGTTGAGGGGTAGGGGTTAAGTGTAATAAATTCTGAGGTCTATTCTGAAAATACGTGTATCAGACTAAAATTGAACACTGACTTTGTTGGTCTGTATTTCATTCGCTTCTGTCCACTCCTTTCCTGTGAGGAGTTGCCGAGCCCCTCCACGACTACGTCGCTACGGTGTCTCGCCTCTACTCTACTTCCCACTGGAGTTCGTGGACCTGCGCTCATTCCATATAAAGTGAAGAGCACTAATATGCTTCATAACGTATTTTGATCCGTCATGGTTGCTAATTTTACTTTCATCGAGGTCTATGCTGATAATATGCGTGTTAAGATGTCGTCAAACTATCTAGTATTTGGTAATATTTCCTTTCCCTTCTGTTCCCTCCTTTCATGAAAAAAAGACCTACCGTCCGCTTTTTTTCTGGCGATTAGGTCTTTTCCTGCATCCTTATGTGAAATACTCTATTTTTGCGTTAGGGAAGTATTTTTCCATATATCCATACAACGTGTCCTTAATGTCTTCTTGCTCGTCTGTTTGATATACGTATTTACCTATACCGTATTTACCCCATTTATATTTTCGTTTTTCTTCATCGAGTTCGAGCTTTGTCATAGGGTAATTTTTTTGAATTACCTTTTTAGCTGGCTTCGTAAATCGGTGCTGAATAAATTCAAATGTGATATCATCTCGAGCATCCTTCGCCAACTTACGGTCTAAGATCTCGAACATCTCCTTATATCCATCTTTCCAATTTTCATGAAGGTAAATGGGAGCGACGATAAATCCAAGTGGATATCCTGCACGTGCTACCTTTTCAGCAGCTCCAATCCTATCTACTAATGGGGAAGTTCCATGCTCAAAATTTCGAATTACATAATCTGCATTTATGCTAAAACGAAATCTTGTTTTTCCACGATGATTCGCATCCAATAAATGGTCTACGTGATGATACTTCGTTACGAATCGAAGCTTACCATATTTCCTCTCTCCAAAATGTTCGATGGTCTTCTTTAAAGAATGAGTTAGGTGGTCAATACCAACTATATCAGATGTACATGCTGCTTCAAAACGGGTAATTTCTGGTTCACGTTCTGCCATATATTTATCGGCAGTATCAAGTATCTCGTCTATATTTACGTATGTTCTAATATATGGTTTACTTCCCATAGTTGTTTGTAAATAGCAATATTGGCAATGCCCCATACAGCCTGTTGCGAGTGGAATTGCGTACTCAGCTGATGGCTTTGATGTATCAAATTTTAATGTTTTACGAACACCAACTACTAGAGTTGACTTTGCATTGCGATACTTTTGTAAATCATTGTCACCAGGGATGTTCCTGACTTGGTTATGGGAAGTGGTGCTCCGAATTTCTAATCCCATCTTCTCGAATTTTTTCTTTAGCTCCACCCCCAATGGATATTCAAGTGCATTGGGCTCAATATATACTAATTGTGGTGTGAATGGTTTTATTGATCTAACTGTTTTTACTGCCATGAGTTCACCTTCTATTTTATACTAATTGATTACATCTCTAAATTTGGTTCATGAAAGTACGTATTATACATTTCTTCTGCTTCTTGATACGTTTCAAACATGGCATAGTCATCCGTTAATGGCATGTAATCTTCAAATAAAAACAAAACAGTTCTTCCAGGATGATCAGGATGATCCACCACAGCAGCTTCTTGAATCTCCGCCACTGTTTGAGTATGGGGGTTTCTACAAATTACGTAAACACTGTCTCCAGGTTGTAGATGTGTGATATCCATGATCGTTCCTCCTTCTTATTTTGACCTAAACAGTTTACATGACTGTATCAACTAGTGAAACTGGTGTTGGTTCCTTCTTAATGTTTCTTATGAAAAAACACAATATACGATAATGCTCTTGTTAAATAATCCCGTGATATTTTATGGGAAAAAGGAAAAAGCGCCCTTAAAAGGAGCGCTTCCTTACTAGTACAACTATTCTAACTCGTCTTGTATTTTTTCTGTAACTGTAGAATCAACATTTATTTTTTTTTCTAAAGCTACCACACGCTGTTTTAGTTCGTCGAATTCATCTTTCGAAACAACTTCAAGCTCTAAGTCGTTAATCATGGAGCGAACCTTTTCTTTAGAGCGACGATTCCAACGCTCTCCTGTTTCTTCACCTTTTTTTACGAGAGAATCAAATAATTCTTCTGCTTCTTTCGGTGTTAGCTTTCCTTTTTCAACAAGATCTTGAAAGTATTTTTCTACTTTCTCTTTACTTGCAACTGCTGCTCCTAGACCGAGCAAAAAACCTTTTTTTAACAAGTCATTCATTGGTAAAGCCTCCTTTAATTATAGTATTACGTAAGCTTCCTAGCTCTTGTTGTTTTTTCTGGATAAGTTCTTATACGTTAGCAGCGGTCCAACTAATCTCATTTACGAGGAAGTAGTATGAATGGTTTCATTTCATTCTGACATTGTATCAATTTTATGTTACCGAAAAGTTTACTCTCCTTTTTATTATGGTTATTCCCATTCATAATCCTCAAATAACAAGAGAAAGATAATTCTATCAAAACAAATTTCGTAAAATGGCTTAAAAATCAGGCTTTGACTTTTCATTTTTTCCCATAGTGTTTAACTTCCCTAAAGGATTTAAGTATAAAAAAGTCAGATTTGTCTGGCAAATAGTTATGAAAAATAAACATTTGACTATTAAAAGGACAACTGTTTATAATGGACTTGTTAACTCATTAGAGGTAAGGGGTATACTCATGTTAAATGACAAAGAACATCGCATTTTAGAGCTAATAAAAAAAAATCCATATATTACACAACAAGATATAGCAAATGAATTATCTTTATCTCGATCAGGTATAGCTGGTTACATTTCAAGTTTGATAAAAAAAGGAAAGATCGTTGGTAGAGCTTACGTAATCAGTACGGAAGAAAACGTTCTTTGCATTGGTGGTGCTAATCTTGATCGAAAAGCTCAAGTGAGGACGGAAATTAAATGGAAAGATTCTAATCCAGTTACTTATACGGAATCGCTAGGGGGAGTAGCAAGAAACATCGCTGAAAATTTAGCGAGATTACAAGTGAGCACGTCATTGTTGACCGCTGTAGGTATGGATAATATTGGGGAAAAACTAATTGTTGAAACGAGTGCAACCCAAATTGATATGACACCGACTGTTCGGTTAAGTAATAATATGACAGGTACATATACGGCTATTTTAAACGAAAAAGGGGAAATGGTTGTTGCTCTTGCAGATATGGATATTTATGATTCTGTGCAGACAGACAACTTAAAGGAATTGTGGAGTCATATAAAATCAGCTTCTATTGTTGTTTTAGACACCAACTTCCCGAAAGAAGTTTTAACAACTGTCATTAAAGAAAGAGCAGTAGTAGAAGGTATTCTTGTTCTTGTTCCTGTTTCCAGTATGAAGATGGATCGAATGCCAGATGATTTATCGGGAATAGATTTCTTAATTTGTAATGAGGAAGAGCTTCAAGTTTTAATTAATAAATATGAGTTAAACTGTCCACAGCAAATAGATGCGATGGATGCTATTTTAAAACTAGGTGTAAAAAATATCGTTGTCACATGTGGAGATGAAGGTTTGACCTTTTTATCCCAAAGTGGAGATTTTCATAGTATACCTATTGTGAAATCTGAAGTGAAAGATGTAACAGGAGCTGGGGATGCACTTGCTGCGGGAATTATTTATGGACTACAAAAAGGGAAAGATATAAAAGAAGCGTGTATGTTCGGTCTAGCAGCAGCAAAACTAACTGTCTCTTCTACCAAAACAGTTAGTAATGACTTAACAGAAGAAGCCTTAATTCAGATCGTAGCTGAGTCTTTTAAATAATAATAGATATAGCTTACGAAAAAGTAAATGGAGGATTAACATCATGGTGACAAACGAATACTTACAATTTTCTGAAGAAGTAAAGCAAGCCCAAAAGGATGGAAAGCCAATTGTAGCATTAGAATCTACAATCATTTCTCATGGTATGCCGTATCCACAAAATGTGGAAACAGCCAAAAGAGTAGAAGCGATTATTCGCGAAAATGGTGCAGTGCCAGCAACAATGGCTATAATGGATGGAAAAATAAAAGTTGGTTTAAATGATGAGGAATTGGAGTTTTTAGCGAAGGAACAGAATGTAGTAAAAGTAAGTCGACGAGATTTTCCTTCTGTACTTTCGTTAAAACAAACAGGGGCAACAACGGTTGCAGCCACGATGATTTGTGCAAAGTTAGCGGGAATTGATGTTTTTGTCACTGGAGGAATTGGCGGCGTACATCGTGGAGCAGAGTTGACGATGGATATTTCTGCGGATCTTCAGGAATTAGCAAAAACGGAAGTGGCGGTTGTTTGTGCTGGGGCAAAATCTATTTTAGATATCGGTTTAACGTTAGAGTACCTTGAAACATATGGTGTACCAGTTATTGGGTACAATACAGATGAATTTCCTGCTTTCTATACGAGAAAAAGTGGGTTTGGGGTAGATGTGAATGGTCAGACTCCTGGAGCCATTGCAGAAATGCTACAAACAAAGTGGGAGTTAGGATTATCTGGTGGAGCCGTCATTGGAAATCCAGTACCACAGGAATTTGATATGGAAGAAATGGGAATTAAAGAAATTATTGAAAGTGCATTGGAAGAAGCGAAGGTGCAAGGAATTTCAGGTAAAGAAACAACTCCTTTCTTGCTGAACAGAGTAAAGGAATTGAGCGAAGGGAAAACATTAGAAACGAATATTGCCTTAGTAGAGAATAACGCATTAGTAGGTGCACAGATTGCGGTATCATTAATCAAATTAAGAAAATAAGCAATGTTCACATAAACGTCACGGGCCTGGTCCCTGAACCTTTGTTCAGGGACCAGGCCCGTGACAATTTTGTGACATATCTTATCAAATTATTTATTTTTCACCATCAGGTTCATTTGCAATAATCGTTTTGTTATCAAGTAAGAGAAGAATAAGAAGATTGCAAATCCAATCCAGTAGGTGATAATTCGTAACGTTGTTGCATCATATGGTGCTAAGGAAGATACGATAATACCGCCTAATAAAGAAAAGCAAAGGGTAATTCCCACTAGGAAGAGAGGATGAAGTCCTTTAAAGATTAAGAATTCTCCGTTGTGCTCGACTTTATTTAACTCATAAAGTACAACGCCTATACCTGCGAACAGAATAATACCAATTATTGGATATAGGAGATCGACGAACGATGTATTAATATGAGAAAATACATGATAAAAAATAGTTATATTTTCCACCCAGTCAGGCTGGCTAGGATAGTGGCCACCATGCACATCGATTAATGCAGCAACCAAAAAGTAAAGACCTAGAGGGAAAATACCAAATATAAATGTTAATGCAATTTGAGAAATCATCTCCCCTGTGAACGTTCCAATTAATAAAGCAAAAGAAAAGATGAACAGGAACCCTAACAAAGGTCCAACGAAAAGCTCCAATAATGTGAAATTAGCTAGTTCACTGCCAAACTCCGATTGCATGAAAATGAAGTAAGCCACAAAAAAATTAACACTGTGGAACACTGTAATGATGCAAGCACCATACAACCATTTCGCTAAAAAGATATCTTTTCGAGCAAAGGGTAGTGAAAAAGAGAAGTCCATTCTTCGTGTATTACGCTCCACTCCTATAAGTAAGCAGGCTAAAAATATGATGACAAACATAACGATGAAAGCAAACATTCCTTGAAAAAATAGATTGTATATTTCATATATATAAAATTCAAAAGGTTGGATAGGGAATTGAAGTCTTAACTGAGTTTGTCTTGTTCGCCATGACTCTAATGTCATAATCGCTTGAAAGGGTAAATGAATCATAAAAAGTACGAGCAACATCCAAACAACCATTTTTGTCTGTTTGTAATTTTGGTACCAAAGTCCTTTATGAAACAATGTCGTCACCTCCTAATTTAGCAACAAAAAGATCTTCTAGGGAAATTGGCAATTCCTCATACAATATAGGTTTATGTTTTTTTAATAGTGCTTCTGTTTCCTTGTTATCACATCCGATAATAACCGTATATACTCGGCCAGTTTGATTAATAACTTTAACCTTGTTTTCTAGTTCTTCAGGAATATGACCTTCAAAAACAAGTTGTATTTTATTGTATTGTGATTTCATCGTATCTAGCTCGTAATGGCTATCTACTCTTCCATCCTTAATCATGACTATTTCGTTTGCCATAAATTCTAATTCATCTAATCGATGGGAAGATATAATAACAGCTACATTATTTTCAGCAACTTCTTCAACTAAAATTTTCAATACTCGTTTTTTCAAAATAACATCAAGACCATCTGTTGGTTCATCAAGTAAGATATATTTTGCTCTTGTAGAAAAAGCAACAACTAATGAGAATAGTGCTTTCATCCCTTTGGAGTAATTACCGATTCGTTTAATAAAGGGTAAAGAAAAACGTTCCATTAAGTCTTGAAAGTATGCTTCATCAAACTGAGGATAAATACTTTTATATAACGTAAGAATTTCTTTCGTACTATAAGCTTTTAATGCTTGAGAAGAATCAGGAACGAAAATAATTTCCTGTTTTAGCTTGGGATTGGTAAAAATACTATCGTTGCCAATAAGAACATCACCTTTTGTAGGGTCAATGATACCTACCATTGTCCGCAGTAATGTTGTCTTCCCAGCTCCATTCCTCCCAACGATACCTACGATACTTCCTGTTTTTACCTCGAAATCTATGTCAGATAAAATCTCACTTTGATGTATTCGTTTGGACAGGTGCTTAATTTTCATTCTTATCCCCCCTTATTTCGTCATAAACTTCATCCATCCATTCAGAAAACTCTTCTTTTGAAATTCCAGCATAATGACTATCGATAATAAGCTGTTTTAACGATTGCTTCACCTTTTCCACCTGCCTAGGATCAACTGATTGACTTAATTCTTCTGAAATAAATGTTCCTCTTCCTCGAATGGTGATGATTACACCTTGTCGCTCTAATTCTTGGTAAGCTTTACTAACGGTGTTTGGATTAATTACCATCTGAGATGACAATTCCCTAACGGAAGGGAGTTTTTCATTAGGTTTTAAAATCCCTTTTGCACACATTTCCTTTACTTGTTGAATGACTTGCTCATATAAAGGTGTATTCTTCTTCGGATCAATATGAAAATACATAGCTTCACCACCTTTGTTATATAAACCCAATTGCTATTTGAAAAGTTATAATGTATTAAGTGTATTACAATATATAGTACACATTTAGAGTATATATTCTTTTTTTATGATCGGTCAAGGAAATTTGTATCAAAATGGCGAATATGGTAAGTACAATTTGTTTTGTAAAAAGAATCTGATAAATTATAATGTTGATAAAGTAGGATGGAGACCTAGAATTGACGTACCTTCAGGGGAGACTTCCCAGCAAGTGAAAATTTGCACCAGGGGGATGAAAATACGCTGTGAGTACTTTTAGTACTACAAACCTTATATGCAATGAGCGGAATTCCACGAACTCCAGTGGGAATAGAGTAGAGGCGAGACACCGTAGCGACGTAGTCGTGAAGGTGGCTCGGCAACTCCCCACAGGAAAGGAGTGGACTGGAGCGAATGGAATATAAACCAACAACGTTAGGAATACTAGATAAGTTTAAAACCATTAACTCGCTTATTTTCAGGGTAGACATAACCGAAATTTATAATAAAACTAAAGTTTTCCAAAAACTAAAAGTTTATGTGATCTATATCAACGAAAATATATAGTAAAAATTGTACAATTTATAGGAGAGAGGGAAAAACAATGAGAAAAGTGTTAGTGTTAGGTGGAACTCGTTTCTTTGGTAAACGCCTCGTACAAAAGCTAATCGAAAATGGGGATGAAGTTACAGTAGCAACAAGAGGTGAAACTGGTGACCCTTTTGGAAGTGCAATAAATCGAATAAAGGTAGATCGGTTTGATCGTGAATCTATGAAAAACGCATTCGAGGAAGGTTCATGGGATGTGATCTATGATCAAATTTGTTTCTCCCCAGATGATGCACAAGATGCATGCGATGTTTTTCGTGATAAAGTGAAAAAATACGTGTTAACGTCTACCCTTGCAGTTTACGCTTATGATGAAAATGCGAAAAAGGCAGAAAAGGATTTCAATCCTTTTAACTATGACATCACATACGGGAGAAAAGAACAATTTGATTATGCGGAAGGGAAACGGTTAGCTGAAGCTGTGTTTTTTCAAAAAGCTCCATTTCCAGTTGTAGCACCTAGACCACCTATTGTTTATGGAATAGATGATTACACGGAACGTCTACATTATCATGTTCGAAAAGTATTGGTGGAAGAAGTAATCGGGTTCGATAACTTAGATACAGTAACTTCTTTTGTGGATTCTGAGGATTTAGCACAATTTTTATTTTGGGTCGGCTTTCAAGATTTGAGTGGTCCTGTGAACACATCATCACCAGATCAAATCTCGTTTCGTGAGATAATAGAGTTAATTGAAAAGAAAACAGAAAAGAAGGCGAAAGTTCAGCCACCGAAAACGAAGGAAGAAAGTTCACCGATGAATTTCCCTGTGTCGATCTATCAGGATGTCTCATTAGCAAGGGCATCAGGCTATGATTTTAAATCTTTATCCCAATGGTTTGAACCTCTCATTGAAGAAATTGTAAAACAAGAAAAATAGTTTTGCTTTCTGAAAGGAGGAAGACTTTTGACAAAATCTTGGTCTGCTTCATTAGAACACGGAGAATACGAAGATGATCGGGAGCTCGTGATAAAGCATGCAATTGAAGCTGTGGAAGAAACGCAGTCAGGTACGTACGTGAATCTTGTTACCCCTCATAATTTTGGGAATCCCGAGCAGTATTTAACCTCAATATTAAATGAGAAGTTTCATGATATACTAGATATGAAGTATATTGATCAATGTGGGTGCGGAGGGCACGTTCTTCGAATCTATAAATAGACACAAAAAGTTCAGGGACCTGGTCCCTGAACTTTTTTTCGGGGACCAGACCGCGCACGATTTTGTGACAAAATTTTTTTCTTGAATCTGAATCGTTTTTTCAGTGTTCTTGGTCTAATGGGTGTAAATTAAAAATAAAAAGAATATGTTCTATGAAGAGAGAGGGAACACTATGAAAGAAATAGAGTTAGTTAAGTTAGCTCAGAAGGGGAACGATGATGCATTTTATGAACTGATGATGATACACAAGAATCAGCTTTATCGAATGGCTTTAACGTATTTAAAGAGAGAAGAGGATGCGATCGAAGCTATACAAGAAGTGACGTTTCGTGCATATAAGATGATAAAGAAACTACGAGATCCTTCTTTTTTTCAAACGTGGCTTATCCGGATATTAATTAATTATTGTAACGATGAATGGAAGCGAAAGAAAAGGTATACAGTTGTTGAGCAACAAGATTTGGAAATGAGAAACGGCTCCAATACATTAGACCACGACACGAAACTTATGCTCGATCAATCAATGAAAGGGTTAAAGCCTGACTACCGAAACGTAATAATTCTTAAGTTTTTCGAAGATTTAACAGTGCAACAAATCGCAGATATTTTGCAAAAGCCTGAAGGAACAATAAAATCGTGGTTACGACGCGCTCTGCAAGAGTTAAAGCTAGATTTACAGGAGGCGGATTTATATGAGTAATAATAACGATATGAAAAACGTGAAGGATAAGCTGCATACGATTTCTCCTCCGTCAGAAGTGGATCTTGCAATCGAGCGGGGAATGGCAAAGGGGAGAGTGCTAAGAAGAAATAGAAAGGTATTTGTTCGTTCAACACTAACAGCGGCGGCAATATTTATTCTATTAATTACGTCTATCCGTGTTTCACCAACCTTTGCATCTGCATTATCCGAAATACCTATTTTAAATAAATTAGTAGAAATAGTAGTACATGATGATAACTTACGAACTGCTATTGAAAATGATTTTATCGTTCCAGTGGATGCTACAGCTAATGCACATGGAATTATGGTTGATATAGAAGGAGTTATTGTCGATGAGTCACGACTCGTTATTTTTTATTCTCTCATCGATCGTGGTTCAGAACGTAAAGATGGTGAGATTCGCGATATCATGTTACACAATCAAAATGGTAATGGAATCGAAGCTGTATATAGTTATTGGGGAAGATATGATTTTACAGAGCAGGAGATATGGCGAGATACAATTGAAATAAGTTTTCCACTAGAAGGAAAAGTACCTGAAACGTTAAAAATGGGTTTTCAGTTTTTGGAAGATTCCGTTGCAGATGGAAATGATCCTTTTCCATGGGAACTAACGATAGATATTCCACATGAAGCTTTTGAAGAGTTAACACAAGAATTTGAAGTTAATAAAACAATAATGATTGAAAACCAGGAAATCTATATTCATGAGGTAATTATATACCCAACGAAAACAGCAGTCGTTTATGAATATTCCGAAGAAAATGAGTATGAAATATATGATTTGAAGGATATTGTATTGGTAGATGGGGCAGGCAATGAATGGTCTAGGGTTAGTGGAGGAATGATAGGTTTTGGAGCAGGTGAGGATGGGAAACGTGTTTTATTTTTAGATAGTCTTCACTTTGATGGTGTACCTGATGAATTGTATTTAAAAGGTTCGAAAATAAGTGCTTTACCTAAGGATAAGGATTCAGTGATAATTGATACGATAGAAAATAAAATGCTATCCGGTCCAAGTAATATGAAGATAGATACTTTGGTAATAACAGATAAAATGATTACTCTGGAATATACATTAACGGAGCTAGCTCTTGATGATAATCCAAATCGGTATAATTTACTAAGTAGTCAAATATACAATGAGAAGGGTGTAGAAGTTAAAACGGAAGGAAGTTCAGCTATAAGTAGTGAGGAAGAAGTGCAGCCTGATAGTTTCTCATTTAATGAAAGATTTCATTTTGCTGAAAAGCTAGAAGATAGATATTTACACTTTACATTTTACTATTACCCTAACTACCTAGAACAACCATGGAGAATTAAAATAAAATAATCAAGTAAGTTCACAAAAAATACACGGGCCTGGTCCCAGAACAAAAGTTCAGGGACCAGGCCCGTGGCAATATTGTGTCTTTTGTTTTCTCCTTCTAAGATTATCCATTATAATAAAAGTGATAGAAAAATTACATACCTATACTGGGAGGTTCTAAGTCTATGAAATACCGTCAATTAGGAAGAACCGGGTTAAAAGTAAGTGAAATTAGTTTAGGAAGTTGGTTAACATACGGGAATAGTGTGGAAAAAGATCAAGCAGAGAAAACGATTGATAAAGCATATGAGTTAGGAATTAACTTCTTTGACACAGCAAATGTGTATGCTCGTGGAGAAGCAGAAAAAGTAGTTGGACAAGTGCTCCAGAAATACCCGCGTGAGTCATACGTTCTTGCAACAAAAGTGTTTGGACAAATGGGAGAAGGACCAAACGATCGTGGACTATCACGTAAACATGTTTTCGAACAATTACATGCAAGTCTGGACCGCCTTGGACTTGATTACATCGACATTTACTACTGCCACAGATACGATCCAACTACGCCTGTTGAAGAAACCCTACGCACTATTGACGACATGCTACGCCAGGGGAAAATTCTTTATGCAGGTATTAGTGAATGGTCCGCAGCTCAAATAGAGGAAGCAATCCGTATTGCCGATAAATATCTTCTTGATCGAATCGTTGTAAATCAACCGGTATACAACATGCTAAATCGGTATATTGAAAAAGAGATTATCCCTGTTAGTGAAAAGTATGGCATCGGCCAAGTAGTCTTTTCGCCACTTGCTCAAGGAGTACTTACTGGGAAATATAAAAAAGGGCAAGCTTTGCCGGAAGGAACTCGTGCAACAAACCCTGATCTGAAGAAATTCGTAGAGCAATTCTTAGAAGATAATATGCTTACAAAAGTAGAACAACTCGAAGGAATAGCAAACGAACAGAACGTAAAGCTCTCTCAGTTAGCATTAGCATGGATCTTACGTCAGCCTAACGTTTCAAGTGCCCTTATTGGTGCAAGTCGACCTGAGCAAGTGGAAGAAAACGCTCTAGCAGCTGACATTGAATTATCAAGTGATGTTCTTGAAAAAATCGAAGAAATTCTAAACGATAAATAACAGGATAGACCTCCATGCAAGTGACAATTTACACCATGAAGGATGAAAATACGTTACGAAGTAGGATAAAGTGCTACCCATATTATATGGAATGAGTGAAAGCCCATGAGACTCCTGTGGGATGCAGAGCAGAGGCGAGACTTCGGAGCGACGTAGGAGTGTAGAAGGCTCGGCAGCTCCCCTAGGAACGCGAATGGGCTGAAACGAATGGAATAACTACCATCAAAGTTAGAAATACTAGATATTTTATATCCGTTTGATAACGAGTATTTCAGGATAGACAAAATCAAAAGGCCATGGGAACACCAACAATCCCATGGCTTTAATTGATCCTCTAAATTAAACTTCAAACAATGTTTATCACTCAAACACTAACTCATTCACAAATGTCTCTAACGCGTCCTCAAACAATGGATTTTCTGCAACTACAGGTTGCTGTGCTTCCATGTAATATATTGAATCTCCATCTCTTAATACTGCAAAATCGAGGAAAACACCATCCTCAGAGTGTGCCCATCTACTGTATCTTTCTACAGTATCAAACTGAGGTCCTGTTTCCATTTCCTCAAACCCACGAGCAATCAACTCGGAATAATAGTCTTCCACAAACCCATCTATATCAGTAGAATTTAGCCTTGAGACCCACAACCACGAATTTTCCGACATAAAAATTTTCACTGATCCTGTTCCTATATTACCAGAAATACTTAGGTCAAACGTTGGATTAATATATGTGGAAAACTGAAGTTCTTCATTCCAATAAAGCTCATAGATGACTCTTTCCAACCTTCCGCCAGTATCCACTTCTTTTATTAACATATCCTCACGTTCACCTGGATAAAATCTATCCTCAAACGGAGCATCATAATCTGCGTTATCATCATAATCCAATTCCTCATTGCTATTATTTGATGTATCATCACTACCTGATAATACATCATGCTCTGAAGTAGGAGAACCTTCCTCTGCACTTCTACCATCGCCACTATCGTCATTATAATGATAACCAGCATCATCCGAAGCAGCTTCATTACTATCGCTACTCCCCATATGAAATCCAGACATAACGGAATTAAATAATATTCCTATGATGAAAATTACCCCGATCATTGCAGCTGCGACACCACCATATTTGGAAAAGAACGATTTTCTTCTTTCCCGATAGCGCTTATCGTTCTGAACAGATTTGAAGATAGTACTTGCAGATGTTTCAGAAGGGGTTTCATTATATTTATTTTTTAATTCATCCATTCCTTTATCAAAACGCTTTTGATTCATAAACAAGACCACCTCCCTCTAAACAATCTTTCAAACGCTCTTTCCCGCGTTTTAGTCTTGTTTTTACCGTTGACTCCCGCATTCCCATTATTGAAGAAATTTCTTTTATGGATGCTTCATGAAAATAAAAAAGTACGATTGGAACTCTATATTTTTCATCCATTGATTGGATGGTTTCATGCAAAATGCGTGCATCATCAGACAAGTCTAGGTTTTCCTCATAAAACGTGACAGGTTTTTCCTGAATCGTTTTTTGAACTTTTCTCTTCTCACGTTTCTGTTTTCGGAAAAAATCTTTAGCTACATTCAGGGTGACACTATAAAGCCACGTGCTGAACTTTCCTCGTGAATACTTGTGTAAAAAACGATAAACTTTAATAAAGACCTCTTGAGTTACATCCTGTATATCTTCATCTCGTACGCCGATTTGTCGTGCAAAGCGCTCTACAGTAGAATGGTATGACTGAATCAAATCATAATAAGCTTGGTCATCACCATCTAGCGCATCACGAATCCATTGTTGCTCCTGTTCCGTTGTTTCGCACATGCTTCCGGCCTCCCCTCGTCTATATAACTACTATTTTAATCAAAAGGTTTCAAATAAAAAACGAAAATATTTTTAAAAATCTGTTGACGAAGAGAAGCGATAGTGCTACATTAAGAAAGGAAATTACCTAAAATTACTAAATTTTTCGAAAGGGGGAGAACGGCATGATTAACATTATTTCTATGAATGTAGCAATTGTAATTGCTGGAAAACTGAATAATCATGTTGTGACTCCACCTGAATTAATATGATAAAGAACTAGGTTTGTTTCTTTACGTAATAATAAGGTGCAGGTCACAACACATTGTGGCATGCACCTTTTCTATTTTATAAAACAATTTGGCATGAAGGAAACAGGGGATATTTCCCACTTGTTCTAGCCAACCATTTTTTTATAAAAGACACTCGGGCAAGCATACGATACCCGTGTGTCTTTTTGTGTTTCAAGGCAAAGGTGCTACCGGCTTTTAGGTCATTAAATGTTTACTATAAAGCCGATCACATATAAAAAATAAATTGGAGGAAGAAAAATGATTATTTTACTTTGGATCAGAAAAAAGCGACTAACAGAGAAGGAAGCTTCAGGTGGCGGATAGTACGAAAGAGGAGACAAATGAATAACGCTAAGGAGATGAAAATATGTTCTCAGTTTTAAAGAAACTGACATGGTTTTTCAAGCAACATTGGAAGAGATATACGATAGCACTAACACTTTTATTGATTGTAAGTTTACTAGAAGTTACTCCGCCAAGATTGCTAGGTTATTTCATTGATGAAATTCATCAAGGTCAATTAACTGCGGAGAGATTAACATTTTATATATTATTTTTGCTTGGATTAATGACAGTTATCTACCTCATGACGTATGTTTGGATGCGTCAGTTATTTGGTGGGGCTTATATTATTGAACGATCACTTCGTTCGAAATACATGCATCATTTAATGAAAATGACCCCTACGTTTTATGAGAAAAATAAGACGGGAGATTTGATGGCAAAGGCAACGAACGATCTTAAGGCTATTTCGTTAACGACGGGATTCGGGGTGTTAACTCTTGTAGATTCCACGATATTCCTGATCGTTATTCTGTTTATGATGTCCGTACTCGTAAGCTGGAAGCTCACGTTAGCGGCGATTTTGCCATTACCAATTATGGCTTATCTCATGAAACGCTATGGGAAAATCATTCATGAGAGATTTATGAAAGCTCAGGATGCATTTGGAGGTATGAACGATCAGGTGCTAGAATCGATTGCAGGAGTTCGAGTGATTCGGGCGTTCGTAAAGGAAAAGGATGATCAGAAACGATTTGCGAACTTAACAAATGATGTTTTACAGAAAAATATTGCGGTTGCTAAAATTGATGCATTATTCGAACCCACAATAAAAATACTTGTAGGTTTAAGTTATATGATCGGTTTAGGTTATGGAGCATTTCTTGTGTTTCATAATGAAATTACACTGGGACAGCTCGTATCGTTTAACATCTACCTAGGAATGTTAATATGGCCTATGTTTGCATTCGGTGAGTTAATGAACATTATGCAGCGAGGAAATGCATCCATGGACCGTATTAACACAACATTTGATTATGAGCCAGATGTAAGAAATAATGAGGAAATTGTATCTGTCGTAGAACCGAAAGAGATTGAGTTTACATCTCTAACATTTGCTTATCCAAGCTCAGAGGAGTCTGTATTAAAAAATATTTCTGTCTGCATTCCAAAAGGGTCAACCGTAGGAGTAGTTGGTAAAACAGGAAGCGGAAAAACGAGTTTTTTCAAGCAACTGTTACGTGAATACCCAATCAAGGAGAATCAGCTTTTTATATCAGATACAGCAATTGAAAAGATCGATTTATCTCAACTGAAGAGTTGGATCGGCTATGTGCCGCAAGATCAATTCTTGTTTTCCAAAACAATACGTGAAAATATCCTATTCGGACGACCAGATGCAGAAGACTATGATTTATATCGTGTGATGGATCTAGCGTCTATTACAGCAGATATTGATACGTTCTCTAATGGAATTGAAACGCTCGTTGGGGAAAAGGGTGTCTCGTTATCTGGTGGACAAAAGCAGCGAATCTCCATTGCAAGAGCGCTGATTAAAAATCCTGAAATCTTATTATTAGACGATGCATTGTCTGCAGTAGATGCTAAAACAGAAACAACCATTGTACAAAATATTCGTAAGGAACGTGCTGGAAAAACAACGTTCATTACCGCTCATCGAATGTCTGCCGTTAGACATGCAGATATCATTATTGTGTTAGATAACGGAACAATTGTGGAGCGGGGAACACATGAAGAATTAATGATGTTACAAGGCTGGTATTCTGAGCAATATTCGAAACAGCAAATGGAAGAAGCAAATAAGCAAACAAAGGTGGTGGCAGCGAAATGAAAATGCAAGTAGGAAAACGATTATTTCGCTATGCTCTCCAATGCAAAAGATCGATTCTCTTAGCTCTACTATTTTTGACGATAGCGGTAAGTGCCGAGCTAACAGGTCCTTTTATTGCGAAAACAATGATAGATAACCACATACTTGGGATTGAACGACCATGGGTAGAGGTTCAAGAACAGGGAGAAGTAACGTATCAAAATCGTGAATTTATCCGATCAGACCGATACGATGGGATCCCAGATAATCATCATCAAGCTCAAATCGTTCAAATAGGATTAACCTACTATTTTGTAGATCAATTGCTAGAGTTTGATGGAGAAAGGACAGTAGAGGATGGCTTGCTTACGATTACTCGTGGAGAGAATGCAGCAAGATATCCTGTGGAATCGTTGGAGCAATCAGAAATCATTCAATTTTTCCAACCAGAGGTACAATATCTTATCTACCTCATGGGAGGGTATCTATTGTTAATTATCATTGCAGCATTTTTGCATTATCATCAGCGGTATTTACTCCAAACCTCCGCAAATCGGATTATAAAAAAAATGCGTGAGGATGTTTTCGCGAAGGTACATCAACTTCCGATCAATTATTTTGATCATCTTCCAGCAGGAAAGATTGTTTCAAGAATAACGAATGATACAGAAGCAATTCGGGAGCTTTACGTTCGTGTGTTATCTACCTTTTTTACAAGTATCATTTATATGACGGGGATTTTTATCGCATTGTATTTACTTGACGCTCAATTAGCTACGGGTACGCTAATTTTAATCCCAATCATCATCGTATGGATGATGTTTTATCGTAAATTTGCAGGGAAATACAATCGTATGATTCGGGAACGATTAAGTGATATTAATGGGAAGATTAATGAGAGTATTCAAGGAATGCCGATTATCAAAGCATTTGGTCGTGAAAAAGAAGTGAGTAATGAGTTTGAGAAGTTAAACAAAGAGCACTTTCAGTTTAACAATAAATTGTTAAATTTAAATGCAATGACTTCTTTTAATCTCGTAAACTTTTTGCGAAATCTTACCTTTGTCGCACTGATTTGGTATTTTGGCGGTGGTGCACTAGGTGTAGGAACAGTAGTTACGTTAGGAGTGTTATACGCCTTTGTTGACTACATCAACCGTCTTTTCGAACCAGTTACTGGTATCGTCAATCAGTTGTCTCAATTAGAAGAAGCTAGAATAGCAGGAGAAAGAGTATTTACGTTAATGGATGAACCGGGAGTCGCGTTATCTGAAGAGAAAGTGCCAAGATTTAAAGGGGACGTTTCCTTTGACAATGTTTCCTTTGCGTATGAAAAAGAGGAGTATGTGTTAAAAAATATATCCTTCTCTGCTAAACAAGGAGAAACTGTTGCCTTCGTTGGTCATACTGGTTCAGGGAAAAGTTCCATGATGAATATATTGTTCCGATTTTATGACCACCAAAAAGGAAAAATCACGGTGGATGGAATAGATATTCATTCTCAATCAAAACAAGCGCTTCGAGAGCATATGGCGATCGTACTTCAGGATCCATACATGTTTACAGGAACAATTGCTACGAATGTGAGTATGGATGATCCAACGATTACAAGAGAAGAAATTATGGATGCTCTTGAAAAAGTAGGAGCAGGAGATATGATCCGCGCTTTTCCTAATGGTATTGATGAAGAAGTGAAGGAAAAGGGAAGTACGTTGTCTTCAGGTCAGCGACAACTCATTTCTTTCGCAAGGGCTCTCGTTTATAATCCACCAATCTTAATTCTTGATGAAGCAACAGCCAACATCGATACAGAAACAGAAGAAGTTATACAACAAGCGTTGGATGTGGTAAAACAAGGACGAACTACTTTCGTAATTGCCCACCGACTCTCTACTATTCGCCAAGCAGATCAAATTCTCGTTCTAGATCATGGTGAAATTGTAGAACGAGGAAATCATGAGGAGCTTATGAAGCTAAAGGGAAGATACCATCATATGTATCAACTTCAAGCAGGTGGGAGTAAGAAGACGGCTAGCTAGTTAAATTTTGGAGTAGGTACGTAAAGATGTGTTATTATTACTAATATAAGTTGGGGTAAAATATACAGGAGCCTTGTAGGTACATTACCTACAAGGCTCACTGTATTTTCAAGAAGATTTCTTCAGAGTCTCTTCAACCTCTTTTATGCTGCTTAAACTACTTGTGTTGCTATCTAATATACTTTCCAAAGTAGCAATTAACTCTTGTAGTGAGGCACTAGATTGTTCACTTACCGCAGCAAGTTCTTCCGTGGATCCGTTAATTGTATTAACAGTTTGATTGATTTCGGAAATGAGGTTGCTTCCGTTATCAGCAAGCTTTGATAGCTTCGTAATAGCTGTGTTTATTAACTTAAAAGAGTCATTCGTCTTCGCTGTAACATCAAAACTGTCATCCATTCGTTCTGCCACAGTTTGCATAAGGGAACGTGTCTGATCGGATTGTTGCTTAAATGCATTAATTTGATGAGAAATTTGATCTGCTGAATGGGATGTCATTTCCGACAATTTTCGAATTTCATTTGCAACAACGGAGAAACCTCGTCCATGTTCTCCTGCTCTAGCAGCCTCTATACTTGCATTCAAGGAGAGGAGGTTTGTCTGCTCTGCAATTTCTTTAATTGTATTACTGAATTGGCTCGTTTCATTTAACTTATCTATTAATATACTAAAATCATTCGACATGGAGTCAATTTCCGTTTTAAATTGATTTACTATATCGGTCAGAGATGAAATTTGTTTTTCTCCTTCCGTGGATAATTGATTTGTTTCTGTTGTTTCTTCTTTTAATTCAGTCATGGCATCATGCATTTTCTTGATTAGGTCCGTAATGGAAGTTACCGATTCACTAATACTAACTGTTGATTCGTTCTGCGAATTTACCCCCGAAGCAATCTCACTAAAGGAGCTATTCATTTCATGAAAAGAAAGATTGTTACTTTCACTTGATTTTGAGATGACTTCCATACTTTTTGTTACATTTTGAACCAATTTAGCCATTGCCTCTTGTTGTTTCTGTTGTTCTTCCAATAATTTTTCTGTTTCTACTCTGGCAGATTCCATTTGTTTATTAACAGATTTGTTCACCTGCAATAGGGCTACGATAAGAATCGTAATTAAAAGATAATATATAATAAATGTGGCCTGGTCCTCTGGGGGTAGCTGTAATATATCATTCTGACCGTAAACCATATAAACTAAGATTATGAATCCATAAACTTGAGTGAGGAGAGACAGTTTTTGATTCATGTATATTAACGCTAAGATAATTATATAATAGATGGAAAATGCATTACCAATAGCTGGTTGCGTAATCAATGTGATAGAAGTTGTAATTGCTGACCCGATAACAGCAATATAGCTAATATACTGGATTAAAATTTTCTTGAAGTGGAAAATGGTAACTATTCCCCATACCCCTAGCATTAAACTGATCATGAAAAAATCATTTGCTCCAAGTGATTCTCCAAGGGTAAGCATAGCACCCACAATAAATCCTGTGACAATGGATAAAGCGATAAAAACGATAAAATTACGGCGTATTATATCTTTTTCCGAGACTGTGAAACTCCGATTTGGTTTATCTTCTACTGTTGCGTTCGACATTTGCCTACTTCATCCCCTTTTTATAGTAAAAAAGTACTATTAAATCATATTTTAATTATAAGCCAATACATATCTACGTGAAAGCAGTAAACTGATATTGTATAGGAAGTACCTAGTAAAATGGTAATGGCAATCCACCTGTAAATTCCTTGGTAAGTACAAATACAGTGCTGGTCTCGCTTCTGATCTAAAGTTAAGCACATTACGTATATTTACTTTATTCTTTAACAGAAGTTAAGGTTTATTTGCTTTCTTTAGTTAATGTTGCTACTCCTAAAGCAAATTGTTCCCATAGCATCTTCCTAATCTTATCTACTTGAGAATCGCTACATTTTACCATAAGGAAAACTTCCGTCAGATTGTCTTTGATTAACATCGATTTCTCTTTTTTCTTTGTGTAAAAATAATCACATCCAAACCCAAAAAGAAGTCCAAAAACTAAACCAATTAACGCACCAAAAATTGGACCCATGGGTAAAATGAAACCATATATTCCACCTAGCAGCATGAAGATTGTTCCGAGTATTGCTGCAAAGTCTGTTAGGCTCTTTCCATCCGAACTGTGAATGCTATCAAATATTTTAGTGCTTTCTGTCCTTTTATCTAAAGGAATAACTAAGATATCTTTATTTTTTATTCCAATGTTTTCTAGACTGGCTACCGCAGTCTCAAGGGCATCAGAATATTCAAAAGACGCCACAACGTACATGTTTTCTTCACTCCTCGAATTAAATCGGATAATCAAAATCCTTATTTTGGTACTCTCTATGGAAGTATTTTTTTTGCTCTCTTTCGTAGATTTTGTTGTATTCTACAGTGTTTACATAAGCATCATACGCTACAAATGAATAAAGGGATGGCATATATAAAAACCATTGAATATTAATACAACTTTTTGCAGCCATAAAGTTTCCCTCTAAAGAATAATGAATTGCTGGAAGTAAGTTAGAGAAATAGGATGTGACTACAAATAAAATAATAAATACAAGTGATGTAAAAATACGATTAATATATATGTGACCGAGACCTGGAGCTAGAAAGGACCAAATAATGGATTGGAGTGGTTGTCTCTTTACTAAAATATTTAGTTCTAAGGCAGATATGTTTGGCGAAATAATATCATATCCTTTCTTGTAGCTTAGAATGTACCGTTTATTTAATAATACTGTTTTTGAATAACTGTCCCAGATAGCAAAAACATACACGCAAATATACATAAGAAACCATTGTTTATTTATAGCGCTACTAGCTTGATCCATTTCACCAATCATGGAATAATAAATAGCCAAATTAATTCCCGCTAGATAGTTTACCGATATCTCCCAAAAGAAAAGTGTGAAAGCGACAAGGTACTTACATAACATTAAATGTCCTAATCCTGGAAAAGCGGCTGACCACCAGGCCATTATCCAAGGATTTTTTTCATGTATATAGTTGATGGTATAAGGACTTATATAGGAAGTAACATGCCGTAATTCCTTATGTTTCATATCATTTAGCTGCTCCATAGATAACCTCTTTTTTATAGATAGTTATTTCCTAAAAATAACAAATTATATTAAGAAAACAAGTAATTTCCATAAAAATGGATAAAATAGTTCTATTTTCCTATGTTGATGAGAGTATAGATTTCTTCACAAAATCTCTATATATCTTTGGTACAATAAAACTATTACATTCACTAGAGGAGAACTACGATGTTTCAATTTATAGATGAAATAAGTTATTTTTTACGAGAGCCGTTCATGAACATAGCATATAGTATGGAGTCCATTCCTATTTTGTTTGCTCTACTTTTAGGAATTGTAGGTGCGCTTGCTCCATGTCAATTTTCGGGTAATGTTAGTGCCATTACTCTCTACGGATCCAATTCCCTTAACCGTGGAATATCCTGGTCAGACACGATTTTTTACGTGCTTGGAAAAATAGTGGCTTTCTCAGGTTTAGGTTTAATAGTGTATTTACTAGGTGAAGGATTTCAACAGCTCCTGCCTTACTTTTTTGAACCGATGCGTAAAGTGTTGGGACCAATCCTCATTATTATCGGAATATACATGCTAGGTGTCTTTCAAATGAAATGGACGATGAACCTATGGAAATCATCCACAGAAAAAAATAGAAAAGGAAAATGGGGAGCTTTTATGTTAGGCTTCAGTTTTTCTCTTGGATTCTGTCCGACGATGTTTATTTTGTTTTTCATGCTTATGATGCCTATGACATTATCCACTTCGTACGGGGCTGTTTTACCAAGCTTATTTGCAATCGGTACGTCCATACCCTTCCTACTTGTTATTTTTGTTATTTGGTATTTAGGATTAAGTGGTAAGGTTTTAAAGAAGGGGCGAAAGGTTGGATTGATCGTTCAACGTGTGGCTGGAAGCTTTATGATTTTCATAGGAATACTGGATATTTTAACGTTTTGGTAATATTTGAAACCTTTTCTCTAAATAGGCGTAGAAAATTATGAGACAGGGGAGAAGGGGTTTTAAACGTGAATTTTAAACTTTGGGGAGCTTATTTATTCGTTCTAAATGTTGCTGGTTTTATAGGGTATCTATATGCAAATATAGCCTTATATGAGAACGTCCTTTCAAATGGTTTTTTTATTGGTCTCTTTATATCCCAACTAGTAATGTTATATCAAATTGTAGTCAAAGAAAATAAGAAAGCAATTACTGCTAATAGTGGAACTTTTATTGTTGCTCTCATCATTTATGTTTTTTCAGCACCATCTTTCACATATGAAGAAGGAAAATCGATCGTTCTAGAACATTACGAAAATGAAGAGATAGAGTTTATCGAAACGGAATATAAAAACATGTATAGTGATGGGGGTATATTTTTAGATAAAAATTACTCCTATCGAGTATCTCTAAATGGAGAGCAAATGGGAATATCGCTTCATCCGAAAAGTGGAGAAGTAATAGAATTTGAGGTTTGGTATTAATTAGTAAGTATCATCGGTGGTAAGCACTTCATAGGTGCTTGCCATTTTTGTCGTAAAAAAGTAGCACCTGTAATTTCAAGGTAGACCTCCATGCAAGTGAAATTTACACCATGGTGGATGAAAATACGATATGAGCATAAGTTAGTACATTTAACTGTATATGCAATGAGCGAATGACCACGGAACTCCAGTGGGAAGCAGAGTAGAGGCGAGACACCGCAGCGACGAAGTCGTGAGGAGGCTCGGCAACTCCCCACAGGAAAGGGAGTGGGCAGTAGCGAATGGAATACAATCCAACAAAGTTAGTATTACTAGATAAGTTTGACTACCCTTAACTCGCATATTTTCAGGGAAGAGACATTTTTTCTAAATTAACTGAAATAACCACAACCCTCAAACGTCTTAATACATAGATAAAGAAATAAAGGAGAATCCATATGGACAAAAAACAAATCATTACAAATTGGTTTGATGAATATGGGGATGATATATACCAATTTTTTGTTTACCGAGTTGGAATGAAGGATGTAGAAGATCTTGTACAAGAAGTCTTTATCCGTGCCCTACATCATTATGAATCTTTTCAGGGAAATGCAACGCCAAAAAGCTGGCTGTACAGCATTGCAAGGAATCTAGCAATTGACGAAATACGAAAAAAAAGTAGAGATAGATGGAAGATATTCTTCGTTGGTGAAGAAAGGAAAATGGATGGAATAGAAACTCCCGATGATTTATTAACAAGAAGTGAAGTAAATAAAGAACTTTACAAGGCAATCCACAAACTTAAGCCAAGTTACCGGGATGTTATTATCTTAAGGGGATTAAAGGAGCTTTCCATTCAAGAAACAGCAACCATATTAGATTGGAAAGAAGAGAAAGTACGATTAACATATCATCGTGCAAAACAAACCCTCAAGGAAAAGTTAGGAGGAAGTATCTATGAATAAAGACTTTGAGAAGTTTCTCGCTAAAACGAGGAAGCCTACAATGGAACGTTCCAAAAAAGAGGAGATTCGAAAATCCATTCAACGATATCAATCTATGGAAGAGGAAGATAAAAAAGACCGCTATACCAATTTAAAAAGGGTAATAGCAGGATTCTCTGGTCTTGCAGCAGTCTTTTTGTTTGCTTTCTTAATCATTTTCGATGATGAGAACTTCCCTATTACGACAGGTAGCTCCTTAACACCGGAAGGGCTTCAGATTGAAGCAACGATTAAGCCCAATCGAAATGAAGAGATGAGTCATAAGGATTATATGCTAGAGGTTATCATAAAAAAAGACGGTAACGGAGGAAATATGATCTATCCTGTTCTTGAAGGGTTAAGCAATATGTCGTGGGCTGAAAGAGAGGAAGGTTTTTTTAGTCCAGGAAGCATTGGAACAAATACTTTAGATGAGGAGTCAATAAGAGATACATTAATTGAATCTGAAGTTATGGGAGTAGATCGGATAAAAGATATTTCACAATTAATGGGTTTCTATATACCTGAAGAAGCAGGGGAGTATAGAGTTCGAATGTATTTTGAGGATACAGGCTTCTTCAACTCTGGTAACCAATATCTGGTATATGTCCATAAAGAAGAGAAGCGTTTTGGTCATGAAGAACGATGGACAAAGCTAGTGGAAGTGAACACTGAAATTCCTAGTACCACTGCCATTTTAGAGGATGCAGAACTTCATGATGGAAACGTAACTCTACAATTAACTTTTGCAGAAAAAATAGAGGATGGAAGTCAACCAAATGGGTTTTATTTAGAAAAGGATAGTGTAACTTCGGCTTTGTCTATAATCGAAGAAGTGCCAGTATATTTAATTAACTACTCTGATTGGTCAGAGATCAACTATATTAAAGCTAATTGGGAGGAAGTAATTGAGAGGACAAAGGAAGAGGGCATGATTTTTCTTGAGATTTATGAAAAAGACCAGAAGGAAGTATTGTTTATGAAGGAGATATATTTGCCTTAAGATGGAATTCTTATTTCATTGAGGAGAGGCTGGGACATAACGAAAGTGTAGCGCTGAAAAAAACGAACGATAGGTAACCTTAGCGGAGGAGATATACGAAGACTCCGGCGGGATCAAAAGGCAAGGGTGAGACCCCAAGAGTGCTTAAGCACTCGGCGGCTCACCAGCCGCCCGCGGAAAGCGAAGTATATTTCTGTAGCGAATAGTATACCAAAAACCATTTCGTTCGGATTTCTCTTTGGTGAAAACACTTTTGGACCAGCCTCTTTCCTATTGTTAAACTCAAATGGTTCAATGTCCTCTCACAAGTTCTTCACGATTCTCTGATTGAGGGGGCTCTTCCATCCATCCATTCTTAATTAAGTACTCTGCAAACCTATTTGCAAAAAGACCCGACTCCATCATTAATTTCGAATACATGGCACCGATGTCATGACGTGGACTTGCGCCTAGTGCCATTCCGTAATTTCCAATTCCAGCTGCACAAAGAAATGTTGCTAAGAAAGCCATTAATTTGTCACTGAAAGGAGCTACCTGTGATTTTGTAACTCCAGAGTCCCAAGGTGAAGAGGAAGGAAGGTTGTCTTCTTCTAGTTTTCTCGAAAAGGTTTGGGCATGGCTATGTGCAATGGTATGTCCTTTCCAAAAAAGCTCACGCAATTCTTTCGCTTCGGCAACTTGACCAAAACCAATCATTACCACTTGTCCTAACATATTCGTATCTAAATTCATAAATAAATGGGTGATCTCTAAAGCCGTTAATTGCCGGCGATTCGTAAAAAAACCAGAAAGAAAGCTATCTTTCTTCACGAATCTTACTTTGTCCGGAACAGTAATATACGGGGGGCGAACATAGAGCCCTTTTTTTAACAAAACTTTTGTCGCGTGTTCATCTAAGTCGGTAGAGGTATTCAAACATTTTAGAAAAAGTGCTCTTACATCGTCCCTTGTACCCATTGAATAACACATTCCATATGTACCAATTCCTACTTTAGATAAGCTCTTAACAAAATTCAAATGAAAGATATCAGAAAATAATCTTGGGGCATTTATATTAACGTCTTGGTCTAGAAAACCTTGTGGAACAGCATAATTATCTTTTTGAAAAATTGTTTTAATGGAGGAAATGTAGTCCTCTGCTAATTGTAAGCCTTTGTCAATGACAAGTTTAATTTCATCATCTTCCACTATTTTTATGGCGTGCTTTAAAAAGCAAATGGTTGCAGTGTTATTAACATAAGCCATCCATAAGTTTCCGATTTCAGCAGATGTTAATCTATTCTCTTCATTACTCATGTAAGGCCTCCTTTAATATAGGTTTTCTTAAAAAGTATTCGTTAAATTTAAAAGAACTATGTATGGGAAATCTTTTTTTAGACCAGGTAGTCAAAACACAAATAATAAAATTTTGGTTGCAAATACTTAATTCAAGGAGGCGGATAACAATGCTAAGTATAGTAAAGATGCTTTTAAACATGATTTCAAGCGTAAATCAAGTGGTGGAAAAGCTTCATATACACTTTATTAGTATGATGTATCTCCTTCGATTGCGCTTTATATAGAGGCGTAAATAAAGACTCAAAAGGAAATCCCTTTTGAGTCATCTCACTATGTTTTTAATAAAAACCCAGCTTCATCTAATGCTTTTACCACATCATCTATATCTTCTTCCGATTTCGCTTCTAGCGTATGAAGGTGTACCCCTTCTGTTAGCTCAGACAGAAAGGAAGCATTCGTTTCTTTTATCTTACGTAAAAATTCTTTCACTTCTTTTCGATTACTAACCATGATGGAAGATGTGAGGTCACCGTATACAGGATGATGTACCTTTACATCTTTAACAGTTACTCCATGATCTACAATAATGAATAATTCTTCTTCCGTTCGTTCAGGAGGATGATAGCACTTAATAATTCGTGAAAAAGGTAAAGAATCTGATTCTACTGTGGATAAGACGTATCCCTGACTAGTGGACATGATGCCAATATTTTTTGCCTTTAACAAAGAAATATCTTGTACAATAACTTGGCGACTTACATTTAATTCTTCGGCAAGAGCACTCCCTGTTTGTGGGGAATTTCTTTCTTGTAAAATGGAAAGTATTTTGATTCTTCGCTCTTCGCCTAAGTATTTACGTTTTTCCACGAAAGCGACCTCCTTCCTTTTCTAGAATACATGTAATAATTCTTCTAGCCACTTCTTTCATTTCGTCTTTCGTATTGTGAATTCCCATTGAAATACGGAAAAATCGTTTCGCTTCCTGTGTTGATCTATTTAATGCCTTCATTGTAACAGAAGGATCTTGTTTATCCGATTGGCAGGCACTACCAGTTGAAATACATATACCGTACCGATCTAATGTAAGGAGTATATACTGACCTTCCATGCCTTGGATACCCATTCCAACGATATGAGGTAGTTGAACCTCATCGTTCCCCTCTACCTTCAGTATATGTTGAATTGGAGCTAATTCATCCATTAGTGTTTTCCGAAGCTCCCATAAATAGCGTAAGTTTTCTTCTTGTTTTCCCACAATATCCATGGCTGCAGTTGTAAATGCAGCTATTCCAGGAGTATTAACTGTACCTTGCCGGAATCCGAACTCATGTGTAGTAAGTAAGTCGACAGGCTCCCACATAATGTTAGAGGAAAGGTAGACAGCTCCAACCCCTTTTGGACCATAGATTTTATGACTGGATATGGAAAGTGCATCTACCCCCCATTCATTCACATTAATTGGTAATTTACCGAAGGACTGAACGCAATCACTATGAAAAATAATGTCATGCTTTTTCAATAAGTTACCAATGGTTTTCATAGATTGAATGGTTCCGATTTCTGAATTTACGTGTTGTATAGACGCAAGAAATGTGTCTGGACGAATATGGTTAGCTAGTTCTTCCAAAGTAACGGAGCCATGCTCATTTACTCCTACATAGGAAACTTTCACACCTTCTTTTTCTAATCTATAAAAAAAGGATGTGACTGATGGATGTTCCACCATTGTGGTAATAACATGATTTCCTCTATGTTTATTTGCAAGATATAACGATTGCAGTGCTCGAAGATTTGATTCGGAACCACCACTTGTGAAAAATATTTCTTTCTTCTGTGCATGAAGAATGGTGGCGATTTCCTCACGACATTTTTCTAAAAGTAACTTTGCATGCTCTCCCTGTTCATGCAAACTACTTGTATTTGCAAAAAAATCAGTGGATGCTTTCACATACGTATCTAAAGCATTTTTAGACATTGGCGTCGTTGCTGCGTGATCTAAATATATCATTTTTCATACCTCTTTTATAAAATGTCTTGTCATTAGTTTAAATTTATGTAAATATAGGTGTCAAGACACATGTAAAAAAGGGTGTAAGAAAAATGACTGCAGATCAAGATGTAATTATCGTAGGATCTGGGATGTCCGCTCTTATTGCGGCTATAACATTAGCGACGGAAAAGAATGTGAAAATATTTACAAAGGAACCACTAGTGGGTGGAAACTCTTGGCGTGCCCAAGGGGGAATGGCAGTTGCCATCGATAAAGAAGACCGTCCACAGGATCATTTACAAGATACGTTAGAAGCAGGTTGTTATCATAATAACGTAGATATGGTTTCTATTCTTGTAAAAGAGGGGTTACCTCGTGTAAAGAAATGGATGAAGCAGGGTATGGCTTTCGATCAAGAACATGGGATTCTTTCATTGGGAATGGAAGGTGCACATCGAAAGCGGCGAATTCTTCATGCAGGTGGAGACCAAACTGGGTTAAGATGGATGGAATTTCTTCATCAACAGTTAAAAAACCATCCCAACATACAAAAATATGAAAATGAAATGGTGTTTGACCTTGTTATGGAAAATGGAGAATGTCGAGGAGTAGTTTCCAAGAATACTAGTGGGAATGTTTCTGTATGGCGTTCCTCCCATACAATTTTAGCAACAGGTGGTTGTGGTGGTATTTTCGAAGCAACGACGAATGATCCATCCATCGTAGGCGATGGTATTGCCATGGCATATCGAGCAGGCGCAAAAGTATCTGATCTAGAATTTATGCAATTCCATCCAACGTTAATTAAATATAACAAAAAAGTTGTCGGTCTTGCTTCCGAGGCCTTACGAGGAGAAGGCGCAATCCTTGTTGATCAAACTGGTAGAAAAATCATGGAAGGAATTCATCCTTTACAAGATTTAGCACCAAGGGACGTTGTTGCGAGAGTAATTGAACGGGAGACGTTATCCGGTAATCAAGTGTATTTAGATATTACCTCTATTCGTCAGTTTGAAAAACGATTTCCAACTATTACTGCCATGTGTAAGCAAGCTGGAATCCCTTTAGAAAAAGGAAGAATTCCTATTACAACAGGCGCTCATTTTTTAATGGGTGGAGTAGTTACCGATCAATTTGGTAGAACCACAGTTCCAGGACTTTTTGCTGTTGGAGAAGTAGCAAGAACTGGGGTGCACGGCGCAAATAGATTAGCAAGTAACTCTCTTCTAGAAGCCCTCGTATTTGGTGAGCGAGTTGGAGAGTACATTTTGGAGGCTTCCGGAAAACCATTATCTTATGTGATGCACAGCAATTCATTTTTAACGAAAGCTGGAGGTTCCTACAACTTAGTTTTCCCTAAGAAAGAGGAAATTCAAAAGCAAGTGTCTAGGGCATTAGGTGTGGAAAGAAATGAAATGAATCTAACGCGCTTTCTTCATTGGTTAGATGCTCAACAAGTGAAGGAACATTTACTTGCTAACAGAAGTAATTGGTCAATGGAAGAAGTAGAAATCGCTAATATGTTACTTGTTACATGGCTAATGGCGAAATCAGCATTAGAACGTATGGAAAGCCGTGGAGCACATTATCGAACAGATTATCCGAAAACAGAGCGAAACTGGGATGAAAAACAAGTTTACCATAGAAATGCAATCATTCAGTCAGAGGGAAGGGGCACATATTGTGAACAAATTATTACTTAGAGAGAAGCTATTGGAGTTTTTCCAAGAAGACCTAGGTTTTGGTGATCGAACGTCACAATGGATGTTTTCTAACGAACGTAGTAAAGCAACCTTTGTAGCAAAGGAATCAGGTGTTTTTTCAGGGGAAATGGTGCTTCAAGAAGGGTATAAATTGCTTCAAGAAGATATTAAATGGACGCTTTTAAAACGAGACGGAGATGCTCTGGAAGTGGGGGATGTTATTGCAGAAGTGACAGGACCTACTACCGACATTCTCTCAACAGAGCGTGTCCTTTTAAATCTAGTACAACGGATGAGTGGGATAGCAACACTTACAGCGAAAGCCGTAGAGCAATTAGTCGATTCCCCAACAAATGTTTGTGATACTCGGAAAACAACACCTGGATTACGTATGTTAGAAAAGCATGCCGTAACTTGTGGTGGTGGTAGAAATCATCGTCTTCGATTGGATGATGCAGTGATGATCAAAGATAATCATATTGCACAATGTGGCTCTATTTCAGCGGCGGTTCAACGAATTAAGGAAAGAGCTGGGCACATGATGAAAATAGAGGTAGAAGCAGAATCCCTAGAAGCGGTGAAGGAAGCGGTAGAAGCAGGTGCCGATGTGATTATGTTTGATAATAGTTCTGTCGAGGAAGCTACTGAATGGAGAAAAGTTGTTCCTAGCCATATCGTGACGGAAGTGTCAGGTGGGATTACCCTTGAAACGCTAGCTGAATATGGAAAAACGGGTGTGGACTTCATTTCCATTGGGGCACTCACTCATTCTGCGAAGGCGTTAGATATAAGTTTAGACATTGTGGAGGAGGACTAGGATTTTATGAAACTAGAACTTTTTGAATCGTTGAAAACAGGAACACTTCCTGAAGAATATAAACAGCGTACGGATGAAGAGTTAATAGCTCGAGCTAGAGAGATTAAGGAGAAGCTTGGTAAGAAACTATTTATTCCAGGTCATCATTATCAAAAGGATGAAGTAATCCAGTTTTCCGATGCAACGGGAGATTCCCTTCAATTAGCACAAATTTCTGCTCAAAATACGGAAGCGGAGTATGTTGTTTTCTGTGGTGTTCATTTCATGGCAGAAACCGCCGATATCTTAACGGAGGAGCATCAAACAGTTGTTTTACCAGACATGAGAGCAGGCTGTTCCATGGCCGATATGGCCAATATGGAGCAAACGGAAAAAGCGTGGGAAAAGTTAGTAGCACATTATGGAGATACGATTGTTCCTTTAACATATGTGAACTCTACAGCAGAGATTAAAGCGTTTGTTGGAAAGCATGGTGGTGCGACGGTAACGTCATCCAATGCGAAAAAAATGTTAGAATGGGCATTTACCCAAAAGAAACGTATCTTGTTTTTACCAGACCAGCATTTAGGAAGAAACACAGCGTATGATATGGGTATTTCTCTCGAAGATATGGTGGTATGGAATCCGTTGAATGATTCCTTTGAAGGCGATGCCCATGAAGGTGTAAAAATGATTTTATGGAAAGGGCATTGTTCTGTTCATGAAAATTTCCGTCTGCAGCATGTGAAGGATTTGCGTGAGAATGAACCAGATCGACAAATCCTAGTGCATCCGGAATGTACACATGACGTGGTTCGTGCTTCGGATTTAGATGGTTCCACAAAGTTTATTATCGAAACGATTGAACATGCACCTCCAGGCAGTAAGTGGGCAATCGGTACGGAGATGAATTTAGTAAATCGACTAATTTCCTCTCATCCTGATAAAGATATTGTTTCTCTTAACCCAGAAATGTGTCCTTGCTTGACGATGAACCGTATTGATTTGCCTCATTTCGTTTGGTCTCTGGAGCAGATTGAAAAAGGGGAGCCGTTGAATCAAATTAAGGTGGATAAGGTTATTGCTGATGACGCTAGATTAGCGATTGAGCGGATGTTTCAGTTTGTTTAATAGTGAGGAAAAAGTGTCAATTGGTTAAGTTCATACCAGTTTGACACTTTTTTGTTTCGTTTGAGGTATCTATGAGTGCATAACTAAGGCTAGCAAGGTGATCTCGTGTACTCATGAACACCTCATGAGTGCAAAAGTAGAAAAAAACAGAAAGAAATGCACTCATGAATTTCTAGATACTTGAAACAGTATAAATCAGAAAAAAACATTAATCAGTGAATGAAACTAATTCCCCCAAAAACATCATTGTCATCTTTTCAACTCCCAAAAATATACTAAC
This sequence comes from Evansella sp. AB-rgal1, assembly GCF_041820985.1. Taxonomy (NCBI): domain Bacteria; kingdom Bacillati; phylum Bacillota; class Bacilli; order Caryophanales; family Bacillaceae; genus Evansella; species Evansella sp. AB-rgal1. The sequence continues at coordinate 8,124 of NZ_JBGUAU010000009.1, read as the reverse complement.
AGTAGGCTTACTTATATAAAAATCAAGTAACTTACCAACCTGAATATTATAAATATATTGTAAATTCAGAATACAACCACTATAATAAAAGTGATTTGGAAACAGTCTGAACGAATGCTCAGTCAGTAGTGAGTGGTCGAGCAAAATTTCAATGCTAGACCAACAGTTTTCTTTTTGTAGGACAAAATGTAAGCCCTTACATCAAGCGCGCTCAATCAAAACATAAGAATTACCATTTGTTAGTTTCACCACATAAAAAAGATGATGGAGGAGATGGAATGGATTTTTCTTTAACGAAAGAGCAAGAAATGATTCGAGAGATGGTTCGTGATTTTGCTGAGAAAGAAGTGGCACCTATTTCAGAAGAAGTTGATAAAACAGAACGATTCCCAATCGAAAATTTTAAAAAAATGGGGGAACTTGGATTGCTGGGAATTCCTTTCCCAGAAGAGTACGGAGGTTCAGGTGGAGACACCATCTCGTATATTTTAGCTGTGGAAGAAATAGGGAAAGCCTGTGGAAGTACAGGGTTAAGCTACGCGGCAGCAGTATCACTAGGGGCATCGCCACTTTATTATTTTGGAACTGAAAAACAAAAGCAAGATCATCTCATACCTTTGGCAAAAGGAGAAAGCTTAGGGGCTTTCGGCTTAACAGAACCAAATGCAGGCTCTGATGCAGGGGGAACGCGAACGAAAGCAGTATTAGAAGGAGATAACTACGTAATCAATGGGGAAAAATGCTGGATTACGAATGCTAGTTTTTCACGTACCGTAATTGTAACAGCCGCAAACGGCCAGGATGATCGAGGGAAGAAAAAGATATCTGCATTCATAGTGCCTACGGATTCAAAAGGGTTAACCATTCGTAGTGAATACGAAAAAATGGGGGTACGGGGTTCAAATACAACAGAGATTATTTTAGAAAACGTAAAAGTACCGAAAGATAATCTTCTTGGTGATCCAAACAAGGGCTTCGGCCAATTTTTATACACATTAGATGGGGGCAGGATATCGATTGCAGCTCTTGCGGTCGGGGTAGGGAGAGCGGCGTATGAAGCAGCACTAGCATATAGCAAAGAAAGAAAGCAGTTTGGGAAACTAATTGGAAGCTTTCAGGCTATCCAATTTAAGTTAGCAGATATGGCAATGGAACTAGAACTAGCTCAAAACATGGTATATAAAGCAGCGTGGCTTAAGGATAAAGGCAAACCATTCAAAAAAGAGGCAGCTTTTGCTAAGCTCTTTGCTTCAGAAGCAGCCACGAGAGCATGTAATCAAGCCATTCAAATTCACGGTGGATATGGGTATATGCGTGAATATCATGTAGAGCGTTATTTGCGCGACGCAAAACTATTAGAAATTGGGGAAGGAACATCGGAGATTCAAAGATTGGTAATTGCAAGGGAAATTGGCTGTCCAAGATAAGGGGGAAACTTGGTGTTCACAAAACTATTAATAGCAAATCGAGGGGAAATTGCAGTACGAATTATTAAAACGTGTAAACGTTTAGGAATAAAGACAGTAGCCGTTTATTCAGAAGCGGACAAAGAAAGTCTCCATGTAAAAATGGCGGATGAAGCTTACTTCATTGGTCCACCAAGAGTAAATGAAAGCTATCTCAATATGGAAAAAATCATCGAAGTTGCGAAGAAAGCAGAAGTTGACGCGATTCACCCAGGATACGGTTTTTTATCAGAAAACGCTAGTTTTGCAAAAAGAATAGCATCAGAAAACATTACCTTCATAGGTCCAACAGAAAAGATAATTCAAAAGATGGGAAATAAAGTGCAGGCACGGAAGACGATGATGGAAGCGAATGTTCCCGTTATTCCTGGGATTACGTTAATAGATACAGATGAAAGATCCGTGAAAAAAGCAGCAAGAAAAATCGGTTATCCCGTGATGATTAAGGCTGCCGCTGGTGGCGGTGGGATCGGAATGCAAAAGGTAGATCATGAAGAAGAGCTAATGAAAGTGTTAGCTACAGTTATAAAGAAGTCAGAAACATTTTTTGGATCTGGGGAGATCTACTTAGAAAAATGTATTTACAGTCCAAGGCACATTGAGGCCCAAATAGCAGGAGACCAACTTGGGAACATCATTTGTCTAGGGGAGAGAGATTGTTCTATACAGCGTAGAAACCAAAAAATTATCGAAGAAGCACCTGCTACGTTTTTATCGGAAGAGGGAAGAACTGCATTACATGAAGCAGCTATAAAAGCAGGAAAAGCAATTAATTATACGAATGTTGGTACGGTGGAATTTTTAGTGGATGAATCAGAGGAGTTATATTTCTTGGAAATGAACACTAGATTGCAAGTGGAGCATCCTGTAACAGAAGAAACAACTGGTGTTGACTTGGTAGAAATGCAATTACGTTTAGCGCTCGGAAACTCTGTGAATGAGGTTGAGAAATCGATGGAGGAATGCAATCACTCTATCGAAGCGAGAATCTATGCAGAAGATCCCGTTCGATTTTTCCCATCACCAGGAACACTACTAACATGGGAGTTTCCGAAAATGGAGCATATTCGTTACGACTTTGGAGTGACAGAGGGAACAAAAGTAACTCCGTTTTATGACCCGATGATAGGAAAGGTAATCTCAAAGGGAGCATCAAGGGAAGATGCGATCTCTCATCTTATCGAATGTTTGAAGGCAGCCAGCGTAGAGGGAATTAAAACGAATATTCCCATGCTTCTTCAAGCCTTAGAGAGTTCTGCATTTCAGGAAGGAAAAGCAACGACACGATTTGTAGAAGAGCATATTCAAAAATGAGGGGGAAAAGGTGATGAAAGAAATAAAAGCTACAATGGCGGGGAATGTATGGAAGGTACAAGTGAGTAAAGGAGATAAAGTTACATTAGATCAAGAAGTAATTATTCTCGAATCAATGAAAATGGAAATTCCCATTTCAGCTGAGGTGGAGGGAATTGTAGAAGAAGTGAAGGTGGAGGAAGGCAGTTTTGTAGATGAAGAGGAAGTGCTACTTCTTGTAAAAGAAGAATAAGGGGGGAATGACATTGGACTTCCCAACGAAAGTTCAAATCAAAGAGGTAGGACCTCGTGATGGTTTGCAAAATGAACGACAATTTATTAGTACAAACAAAAAAGTAGAATGGATTAATATGCTATCCAATTCTGGTATGGATTATATTGAAATCACTTCTTTCGTTCATCCAAAATGGATTCCTGCCTTATCTGATGCGGTAGATGTGGCAAAGCAAATCGAGAGGAAAGAAGGCGTCACATATGCTGCGCTCGTTCCAAACGAAACGGGATTGGAGCGGGCACTAGAATCAGAGGTGGATGAAGTCTCTATTTTTATCTCAGCAAGTGAGACTCATAATCGGAAAAATATTAATAAATCCATAGACGAGACGCTTCCTATTTATGATTCTATTATTAAGCAAGCAAATGTAGCGGGGAAAAAAGTAAGAGGGTATGTATCGACTGTTTTTGGTTGTCCATATGAAGGTACAGTCTCAGTGGAGCGAGTGAAAAAGGTAGTGGATAAGCTGTTGACACTTGGGGTTTACGAAGTGTCTCTTGGAGATACAATTGGTATTGCTAATCCAAAACAAATGGAATCAGTATTAAATCAACTAAACTTTCCAACTTCTACCCTTGCGCTTCATCTACACGATACTAGAGGGATGGCTCTAGCAAACATACTGGTCGGTTTATCCAAGGGAATTACCGTGTTTGACAGTTCAAATGGTGGCTTAGGAGGATGTCCTTATGCAAAAGGGGCATCCGGAAATGTAGCAACAGAAGATCTCCTTTTTATGCTTCAGCAAATGGGCATTGAAACAAATATCAACTTTGATGAATATATACAAGCTTCAAAATATCTTCAATCACTTTTTTCCAAGCAACTACGAAGTCATCAACTACAAATTCATTCTTAGAAAGACCAAGACCGTGTTGCTCAAAACGAGGGGGCTATACAATGAAGTATATAGAAGTCACTGTAGAAGATTCCATCGCTATAGTATCACTTCAACGTGAGAATGCTGCCAATGCGCTCTCACAAGCGATGATCAAGGAAATTACCGCCCAACTTGATGAATGGAAATTGAACGCTGCTATCAGGGCAATCATCGTAACAGGAGCAGGTGAAAAAGGGTTTTGCGCAGGGGCAGATTTAAAAGAACGAAGAGGTATGTCAGAACTAGAAGTACGTGGAGCCGTGGGTGCTATTCGTGACATGATAAATAAACTAGCAGAGATGCCAATGCCTGTCATCGCAGCAATTAACGGGGCGGCTATTGGTGGTGGCCTTGAATTAGCATTGGCATGCGACTTACGAATCGGCGCAGATCACGCAACATTTGCATTAACAGAAACTAGTCTTGGAATCATTCCAGGAGCTGGAGGAACGCAACGGCTACCGAGAGTGATCGGGGTGCAACGAGCAAAAGAAATGATTTATACAGGGAAAAATATAGATGCAGTGAGTGCCTATGAGTGGGGCCTCCTTATGAAAGTAGTACCTCCAATGAAACTTATTGAGGAAGGGAAACAACTCGCTCGACAAATCGTTAGAAATGGTCCTATCGCCATACGACAAGCAAAGTATGCTCTAAATCATGGCTTGGAAGTTGATATTCAAACAGGTCTAAAGCTAGAAGAAAAAGCGTATGAAGTAACCATTCCGACGAAAGATCGACTGGAAGGATTACTTGCATTTAAAGAAAAAAGAAAACCAAATTTCACTGGAGAGTAAATCGATGGAGAGGTGTCATGATGAGTAAAAATGAAGAATGGACTCATATTGTTAACCGAGTAGAACAGGGCGGTTCTGAAAAGTACCATGAAGCAAATGCGAAGAAGGGGAAGTTATTTGTACGAAAAAGACTAGAGTTGCTGTTTGATAATGGGGAATGGAAGGAAGACGGGAAGTTTGCGAATTGTCAGGATGAAAGCTTACCTGCGGATGGAGTTATAACAGCTATTGGAAAAATTGGTGGGAAGACCTGTTGTGTCATGGCAAATGATTCAACAGTTAAGGCTGGTTCCTGGGGATCGAGAACAGTAGAAAAAATCATCCGAATACAAGAAACTGCAGAAAAACTGAGAGTACCTTTACTGTATCTTGTGGATTCTGCTGGGGCGAGAATAACAGATCAATTAGAGATGTTTCCTGGTCGAAGAGGAGCAGGAAGAATTTTTTACAATCAAGTGAAATTATCTGGTAAAATTCCACAAGTTTGCTTACTTTTTGGACCATCGGCTGCAGGTGGTGCGTATATTCCTGCCTTTTGCGACGTAGTCATGATGGTAGATGGGAATGCTTCCATGTATTTAGGGTCTCCTCGAATGGCTGAAATGGTTATTGGTGAAAAGGTTTCTTTAGAAGAAATGGGTGGAGCAACCATGCATTGTTCCGTATCAGGTTGCGGGGATATTCTTGTGAAATCGGAACAAGAAGCAATTGAAAAGGCAAAAGTTTACTTAAGTTATTTTCCATCAAACTATTTAGAAACAACCGAGGTTGTAGACACAAAGTCTCCAACGCCGATGGAAAAAACATTAGAAGAGCTTATTCCAGCTAATCAAAACGCTCCTTTCAATATGTATGATTTGATAGATGGAATTATTGATGATGGTAGCTTTTTTGAAATTAAAGCACTCTTTGCAAAGGAGCTCATCACTGGTTTTGCAAGAATAAACGGAAGAACTATTGGAATTATAGCGAATCAACCGAAGCAAAAAGGAGGGGTGTTATTCCACGATTCCGCCGACAAGGCAGCCAAGTTTATTACTTTATGCGATGCGTACCATATTCCCCTATTATTTTTAGCAGATGTACCAGGATTTATGATTGGCACAAAAGTAGAGCGAGCTGGAATAATTCGCCATGGTGCAAAAATGATTGCTGCAATGTCGGAAGTGACTGTACCTAAAATATCGGTTATTGTTCGGAAAGCATACGGAGCAGGTTTATATGCAATGGCCGGTCCTGCTTTTGAACCAGATTGCTGTCTAGCATTACCAACGGCGCAAATAGCTGTAATGGGGCCAGAAGCTGCGGTAAATGCTGTATACGCAAATAAGATTCAATCCTTATCACCAGAAGAAAGACCACAATTTATTATGGAGAAGAGAAAAGAGTATCAGGAGAATATCGATATATATAGAATGGCTTCCGAACTAATCATTGATGATGTTGTCAAAGGAAACGAATTAAGGAATGAGTTAGCAAATCGCTTTGAACTATACAGTTCGAAATATCAAGTGTTTACAGATCGGAAACACGGGGTTTATCCAGTATAGCTTATAATGGAGGGGAGATATATGAAAGAAATATTAACTTCGTTTACGGAGGCAGTATCTGATATTAAAGATGGTTCTACATTGTTAGTAGGTGGATTTGGCCTTTGTGGCATTCCGGAAAACTTGATTAAAGGGTTACGTGAAACAGGTGTAAAGGACTTAACAATCGTGTCTAACAATTGTGGTGTAGATGATTGGGGGTTAGGTTTACTTCTTGAGAACAAGCAGATTAAAAAAATCATGGCTTCCTATGTTGGGGAGAACAAAGAATTTGAACGGCAGGTTCTAGCTGGTGAATTAGAAGTAGAGCTTATTCCACAAGGAACGTTAGCAGAAAGAATTCGTGCTGGTGGAGCTGGAATACCAGCATTTTACACTCCAGCTGGTGTCGGTACAAAAATTGCTGAGGGGAAGGAAGTACGAACTTTTGATGGACGGGAATACCTTCTAGAAAAAGCTATTACAGCTGACTATAGCTTGATTCGAGCATATGTTGGTGATCATCATGGTAACTTAATTTATCGGATGACCGCACAAAACTTTAATCCGATGATGGCTGCTGCTGGGAAAGTGACGATTGCCGAAGTAGAAAAGTTAGTTAAACCTGGTGAATTAAATCCCGAGCAAATTCATACACCGAGTATTTATGTAAATAAGCTTATTATTGGAAAACAAGAAAAACGTATCGAACGAAGAACTGTCGCTCAATAAAGGTGGATCGGAGGGGATAACATGAGTACAGATCGAAAGGCAATGCGAGAAAAAATTGCAAGGAGAGCGGAGAAAGAAATTCATGATGGGGATTATGTAAATTTAGGTATTGGTATGCCAACCATGGTTGCAAATTACATTTCGGAAAACAAACAAGTAGTTTTGCAATCAGAAAATGGATTGCTTGGAATTGGCCCTTTTCCAACAGAGGATGAGCTTGATGCTGATTTAATCAATGCAGGAAAAGAAACAGTGACTACCATAGACGGAGCATCTTATTTTAGTAGTGCGGAATCCTTTGCTATGATCCGAGGAGGACATATCGACGTAGCTATCTTAGGTGCAATGGAAGTTGCAGCAAACGGAGATCTGGCAAATTGGATGATACCAGGTAAAATGATTAAAGGAATGGGGGGAGCGATGGATCTCGTACACGGAGCAAAAAAAGTTGTTATTATTATGGAACACGTGAACCGAGATGGTGCTCCTAAAATTGTAAATGATTGTAGTCTTCCTCTTACAGGAAAAGGAGTCGTTAACAGGATAATCACAGACCGCGCAGTTATTGATGTAACAAGTGAGGGGTTAATATTAAAAGAAATTATCGGTGATTATAGTTTTGATGATATTCAAGAGGTAACAGAACCAAAATTATTACGATAATAACTAAATAAAATTGCATTATAACGTAAAAATAATTGTTATTCAATATTATTAATCTGTCATTATTAGGGCTAAAACCTTGATATGACAGCTTTTTTCTTTGTTGAACATTTTTTCCTAAAATTTGCTAATGGGAATTTTACATACCTTAGTGCAAATGAATCATACTATGGTTACGTCAGGAGGTGAGATCACATGGCAAACAACAACAGCTCAAACCAGCTTCTTGTACCTGGAGTACAACAAGCATTAGACCAAATGAAGTATGAGATTGCACAAGAGTTTGGTGTTCAACTTGGTGCAGATGCGACTGCTCGTGCTAACGGTTCTGTTGGTGGAGAAATTACAAAGCGTCTTGTATCTATGGCTGAGCAACAATTCGGTGGTCAATCTCAATAATAACAACATAACATGGCTGTAGAAGGGATGGACAAGCTCCATCCCTTCTTTTGGTGCGCCCAGCATGGGT